>CAMLRG010000049.1 GCA_946482335.1 uncultured Duganella sp.
GGTCCTGCAGCGCCGCACCAAGAACAACCCGGTGCTGATCGGCGAGCCGGGCGTCGGCAAGACCGCCATCGTGGAAGGCCTGGCGCAGCGCATCGTCAACAACGAGGTGCCGGATTCCCTGCGCGGCAAGCGCGTGCTGTCGCTCGACATGGCTGCGCTGCTGGCGGGCGCCAAGTACCGCGGCGAGTTCGAAGAGCGCCTGAAAGCCGTGCTGAAAGAGCTGGCGCAGGACGAAGGCCAGACCATTGTCTTCATCGACGAGCTGCACACCATGGTGGGCGCCGGCAAGGCGGAAGGGGCCATGGACGCCGGCAATATGCTGAAGCCGGCGCTGGCGCGCGGCGAGCTGCATTGCCTGGGCGCGACCACACTGGACGAATACCGCAAATACATCGAGAAGGACGCGGCGCTGGAGCGCCGTTTCCAGAAAATCCTGGTCGACGAACCGAGCGTGGAGGCCACCATCGCCATCCTGCGCGGGCTGCAGGACAAGTACGAGCTGCACCACAAGGTGGAAATCACCGACCCGGCCATCATCGCGGCGGCGGAACTGTCGCACCGCTACATCACCGACCGCTTCCTGCCCGACAAGGCGATCGACCTGATCGACGAGGCGGCGTCGAAGATCAAGATCGAGATCGACTCCAAACCGGAAGTGATGGACAAGCTTGAACGGCGCCTGATCCAGCTGAAGATCGAGAAGGAGGCCGTCAAGCGCGAGAAGGATGAAGCGTCGCGCGCGCGCCTGCAATTGCTGGACGATGAAATCGCCAAGCTGCAGCGCGAGTACAACGATTACGAGGAAGTGCTGAAGGCTGAAAAGGCCAATGTGCAGGGCACCACCCATATCAAGGAAGAAATCGAGCGTATCAAGCAGCAGATGGAAGAAGCCACCCGCGCTTCGAACTGGCAGCGCGTGTCCGAACTCCAGTATGGCAAGCTGCCGCAGCTTGAAGCCCAGTTGAAGCAGGCCGAAGCCTCCGGTGATGCCGCTCATGCGGGCGACAAGCCAAGGCTGTTGCGCACGCAGGTCGGCGCGGAAGAAATCGCCGAGGTGGTATCGCGCGCGACCGGGATCCCCGTGTCGCGCATGATGCAGGGCGAGCGCGACAAGCTGCTGCACATCGAAGAGAAGCTGCACGAGCGCGTGGTGGGCCAGGACGAGGCAATCAGTGCCGTGGCCGATGCCATCCGCCGTTCGCGCGCGGGCTTGGCGGACCCGAACCGTCCATACGGTTCCTTCATGTTCCTCGGCCCGACCGGCGTTGGCAAGACCGAGCTGACCAAGGCGCTGGCGAGCTTCCTGTTCGATACGGAGGAATCGCTGATCCGCATCGACATGAGCGAATTCATGGAAAAGCATTCGGTGGCGCGCCTGATCGGTGCCCCGCCGGGCTACGTCGGCTACGACGAGGGCGGCTACCTGACCGAAGCCGTGCGGCGCAAGCCCTATAGCGTGATCCTGCTGGACGAGATCGAGAAGGCGCATCCCGATGTGTTCAACGTGCTGCTGCAAGTGCTGGACGATGGCCGCATGACGGACGGGCAGGGCCGCACCGTGGACTTCAAGAACACGGTGGTGATCATGACGTCCAACCTGGGCTCGCAGAAGATCCAGTCGCTGGACGAATCCGACCCGGCGGTGGTGAAGCTGGCCGTGATGGCGGAGGTACGGGGCCACTTCCGGCCGGAATTCATCAACCGGATCGACGAGATCGTGGTGTTCCATGGCCTGGACGACAAGCATATCGGTTCGATTGCCCGCATCCAGCTGCAAATCCTGGAGCAGCGCCTGAAGCGCATGGACATGGCGATGGAAGTGACCGAGGCGGCGCTGCAGAAAATTGCCGAAGCGGGCTACGATCCGGTGTATGGCGCCCGTCCGCTGAAGCGCGCGGTACAGCAGCAGATCGAAAATCCGCTGTCGAAGCAAATCCTGGAAGGCCGTTTCGGCCCGAAAGACACGATACGCGTCGACGCGGAGGGCAACGAGCTGGTGTTCAGGAAGGGCTGAGCCACCAGGCTTGGGCGGTTTCGCGGTTGGGCCGGCGCGCCACGGCGGCCCAACCATCCCTCATTAGTCGAGTCAATGCATGTTAGAGAAGCGCAAGCAACACCTGGCCGGCCGCCTGAACTTCCTGCGCGAGGCCGAGCGGCTGAAGAGTGTGCTGCGCAGCGGCTTCACGTCATCCGGCCGGCCCGAAAGCACGGCGGAACACAGTTGGCGGCTGGCGCTGATGGCGCTGGTGTTCGCCGACGAATTGCCGGGGCTCGACATCGCCAAGGTCTTGAAGCTGTGCGTCGTCCACGACCTCGGCGAAGCCATTCACGGCGACATTCCCGCCATCCACCAGTCCGCCCACCCGGACAAGTCGGCGCAGGAGCGCGAGGACTTGCAGACCCTGACGAGCGATCTCGATCCCTTGCTGCGCGCGGAGATTCTCGCTTTGTGGGACGAATACGAAAGCGCCGCCACTCCGGAAGCGCAAGCGGTAAAGGCTTTCGATAAACTGGAAACCATCCTGCAGCACAACCAGGGCGACAACCCGCCCGATTTCGATTACGCGTTCAATCTCGGCTATGGCCGGAAGCACACCTCCACCGCACCGCTGTTCGCTACGCTGCGTGACATGCTCGACGATGACACCCGGCTGCGCGACCAGGCCAAGAAGAATGCCTCATAGCTGGCTGGCGCGGCCACATGAGATCAATGGCGCGTGCCGAAGAACGTGGTGGGCGGGGCGCCGAAGGTCTTGCGGAACATGGCCGTGAAGGCGGACTGGCTGGAGTAGCCCAGTTGTTCGGCGACCTGCGATAGCGGCAGGCCGCGGGCGATCAGCGGCGCGGCGTGTGCTAGGCGGGCTTGCTGGCGCCATTGGCCGAAACCCATTCCCAATTCCTTTTCGAACAGGCGCGCCAGTGTACGTTCGGAGGCGCCGGCCTGCCGCGCCCAATCGCCCAGCGTTTGCGTATTGGCCGGATCGGCCAGCAAGGCATCGCACAGGGCTTTCAGCCGTTTGTCGCTAGGCATGGGCACGCGCATCGGCAGTGTGGCGAGGCGTGGCAGTTCATCCAGGATCAGCTCGGAAACCAGGCGTGAACGGTCGCTGGGCGCGGCCGGATCGAGTTGTTCGAGGGCGGCCACCAGCTCGCGCAACAGCGGCGATACTTCCAGCACCTTGCAGGTTTCACCGGGGAAGGGGTCGCGCGAAGCGGCCACGAAGACTGGCCGCAGCCGCGCCGTTTCAACGATCGTCACCGCATGTTCGATATTGGCGGCGATCCAGACGGCGCGCTGCGGCGGCACGATCCAGCTGCTGCCGGCGGCATCCACGCGCACCACGCCGTCCAGGGCAAGCGTCAGTTGCGCGTAGCCATGGCGGTGTGCGCGCAGGTGGCGCGCACTGTCCAGGTTGCGCGCAATCATGGTTACCGGCCGCGCTTCGGTCGGGTCGCGGTGCTCAACGTAGTAATCGGTATGCGTGACGGCCTTGACCGGCATATGGTTGGCGGTTTTGCGATAAAGATTGACATCTTAGCGGAAAACAGCCGCAGTCCGCTTGCATACACTTGCCGCCATGAACACCAAAACCTTACTCAAGCAAGACGCCCGCGTGATCGGACTGGTCGGCCTGGCGCATGGCGTATCCCACTTTTTCCACCTGATCCTGGCGGCGCTGTTCCCCTGGTTGAAACCTGCTTTCGGCCTCAGTTATGCCGAACTGGCGCTGTTGATGACGGTGTTCTTTGCGGTGTCGGGCATCGGGCAGGCGCTGGCCGGTTTCGTGGTGGACCGGGTCGGCGCGCGGCGCGTGCTGTTCTCAGGCATGGCGCTGCTGGGCATATCGGCCCTGGTGCTGTCGCAGGCACAGCACTATGCCGGCTTGATGGCTGGCGCGCTGCTGGCCGGCATGGGCAACAGCATTTTCCATCCAGCCGACTACACGATCCTCAACCAACGCGTGTCGCGCGAACGGTTGGCACATGGCTTCTCGGTGCACGGCATCAGCGGCAACCTGGGTTGGGCGGCGGCGCCACTGTTCCTGACCGGGATTGCGGCGGCAGCGGATTGGCGCACCGCCTTGCTGTGCGCCGCCGTGCTGCCGGCCGCCGTGCTGGCCCTGCTGTGGCTGAACCGCGAAGCGCTGCGGCCCGATCCCATCATGCCGCACGGCGCCACCGGCGCAGGCGGCGGCGCGGCGGGCGGCAGTGCGCTGGACTTCCTGCGCCTGCCGCCGGTGTGGATGTGCTTTGCTTTCTTCTTCCTGACCGCGCTGGCGCTGGGCGGCATCCAGAGTTTCGCGGCGACCGGCCTGGTCAAGCTGTACGGCATGTCGCTCGCCTTGGCGACCAGCGCCTACACCGCATACATGCTGGCCTCGGCCGGCGGCATGCTGCTGGGCGGCTTTCTCGGGGCGGGGCGTAAACACCATGACCGTACGATCGCGGCCGCCTTCGCCATTGCAGCCGTACTGGCGTTTCTGCTTGGCTTGGCCGTGGTGCCGGCTTGGGGCGCGGTGGTGCTGATGGGGCTGGTCGGCTTCTTTTCCGGCATCGCCGGCCCATCGCGCGACCTGATGATCCGTGCCGCCGCGCCTAAGAATGCCACTGGCCGCGTGTATGGCGTGGTGTACTCCGGCCTCGATAGCGGCTTGTCGGTGGGGCCACCGTTGTTCGGGTTGATGATGGATGCCGGCAAACCGCAGATGGTGTTCACTGCCATCGCCTTCTTCCTGCTGCTTGCCATCGCCACTGCCACCGGCGTGGGCAGCCGCACACGCGCCACCGCCGGCGCCGCGGCCTGATATATTCATTGGCATTTTCCCACTCAAGGAGTAATGCCATGACTTTTGCCACGACCGATCTTTGCGACGACAATCCCGGCCTGCTGGAGGACGGCAGCCTGCAAGTGCTGCCGCCGGTGTTGCGCCACTTCGGCAAGCGTGTACAGTTTGCGGGGCCGGCGGCCACGCTGAAGGTCCATGAAGACAATGCGCTGGTCCGCGCCACGCTGGAAACCCCGGGCGAGGGCAGGGTGCTGGTGGTCGATGGCGGTGGCAGCGTGCGCCGTGCCCTGGTCGGCGGCCAGCTCGGTTTGCTGGCGCAAAACAATGGCTGGGCGGGCGTGGTAGTGGATGGCTGCGTGCGCGACAGTGCCGAATTGGCGCAGTGCGATGTGGGCATCATGGCGCTGGCCACCCATCCGCAGCGCAGTGCGCGCGATGGCGTGGGCAAGCGTGATGTCGTGGTGCACATCGCCGGCATTGCGGTGGCTCCCGGCGATTGGCTGTATGCCGATGCCGATGGCGTGCTGGTTGCCAAGCAAAAAATCGCCTGATTTTTCCACCCTTTTCATGATGTGAAATCAGCATTTCATGCAATGAAAAGCGCACCATTTTGGCGGGCGCCATTTCTCTCAAAATGAGAAATGGCTTTCCGTATCATGGAATATGTAGGTTAAGTATTTGATTTTATGCGAATAAAAAGTGCTTATATGTCTTATATAAGACCATTGTTGCACTGAACAATTACGCCTAAGATATCTCTAACGGTTTTCGTTTTCTAACGCCTTCTTAGGAGATAAATCATGGCAACTCGCGCCGAACAAATCGCAGCCCTGCAACACGACTGGGACACCAACCCACGCTGGAAAGGCGTCACCCGGGCATACACCGCCGAAGACGTGGTGCGCCTGCGTGGCTCGCTGCAGATCGAGCACACCATCGCCAAGCGCGGTGCGGAAAAGCTGTGGAACCTGGTGAATAACGAGCCTTTCGTCAACGCCCTGGGCGCGCTGACCGGCAACCAGGCCATGCAGCAGGTGAAGGCCGGCCTGAAAGCGATTTACCTGTCCGGCTGGCAGGTCGCGGGCGATGCCAACTTGGCCGGCGAAATGTATCCGGACCAGTCGCTGTACCCAGCCAATTCGGTGCCGATGGTGGTTCGCCGCATTAACAATACTTTCCAGCGCGCTGACCAGATCCAATGGTCGGAAGGCAAGGACGATATCGACTTCTTCGCGCCGATCGTGGCCGATGCGGAAGCCGGTTTCGGCGGCGTGCTGAATGCCTTCGAGCTGATGAAGTCCATGATCGAAGCGGGTGCCTCGGGCGTGCACTTCGAAGACCAGCTGGCGTCGGTGAAGAAGTGCGGCCACATGGGTGGCAAGGTGCTGGTGCCGACCCGCGAAGCCGTTGAAAAGCTGACCGCTGCGCGCCTGGCGGCCGACGTGATGGGCACTTCGACCCTGGTGATCGCCCGTACCGATGCGGAAGCGGCTGATTTGCTGACTTCGGATGTCGACGATAACGACAAGCCGTTCTGCACCGGCGAGCGTACCGTGGAAGGTTTCTACAAGGTCCGCAACGGTCTGGAGCAGTCGATTTCCCGCGCGCTGGCTTACGCGCCGTATGCCGACCTGGTGTGGTGCGAAACCGGCAAGCCGGACCTGGCTTTTGCCAAGGCTTTCGCGGAAGCGGTGCATGCAAAGTTCCCGGGCAAGATGCTGGCTTATAACTGCTCGCCTTCCTTCAACTGGAAGAAAAACCTGGATGATGCGACCATTGCCAAGTTCCAGAAGGAGCTGGGTGCGATGGGTTACAAGTTCCAGTTCATTACCCTGGCCGGTTTCCACTCGCTGAACTATGGCATGTTCAACCTGGCCCACGGCTACGCGCGCCGCCAGATGTCGGCCTTCGTGGAACTGCAGGAAGCCGAATTCGCCGCGGCGGAGAAGGGCTTCACCGCGGTGAAGCACCAGCGTGAAGTGGGTACTGGGTACTTTGATGCGGTGACCCAGACTATCCAGCAAGGCCAGAGCTCGACCACGGCGCTGCATGGGTCGACCGAAGATGAGCAGTTTTTCGATTCGAAGAAGGTAGCTTAAACCGGTAAACCGGGGTCTGACCCAAGGGTCAGACCCCCTGCCTGCGGCGGCCGCGTGACTGGTGTCAGACCCTTGGGTCTGACACCGCCTTACCGGTTCAAGGCATGCCCATGAGATAATGCGAGATTGATCCCACAATCCGCACCCCCATGTTCAGTTACCGCCACGCATTCCATGCCGGCAATCACGCCGACGTCCTCAAGCACTTTGTCCTGGTCCAGGTCCTGCAATACCTGAACCAGAAGGACGTCGCCTACACCTATATCGACACGCACGCCGGCGCTGGCGTCTACGCGCTGGACAGTGCGCAAGCCACCAAGACCGCCGAATTCGAAACCGGCATCGGTCCGCTGTGGGACCGCGACGACTTGCCCGAACCACTGGCCGAATACGTGCAGTTGGTGAAGGACATGAACCCCAGCGGCAAGCTGCGCTTCTATCCCGGTTCCCCGTACTGCGCCGAAATCGTGGCGCGCGAAGAGGACCGCATCCGCCTGTTCGAGCTGCATCCCTCCGACGCCAAGATCCTCGAAGACAACTTCCGCAAACTCGAGCAGCACCAGGCCGCCAATGGCCACCGCCCCGCTGCGCGCGGCAAGCGCGTCATCGTCAACAAGGCGGATGGCTTCCTGGGCGTGAAAGCGCTGTTGCCGCCCCCGTCGCGGCGCGGCATCGTGTTGTGCGATCCGCCTTACGAAGACAAGCAAGACTACAAGAAAGTCAGCGATATGCTGGGCGACGCGCTGAAGCGCTTCCCGACCGGCACCTATGCAGTCTGGTACCCGGTGCTGCAGCGGGTGGAAGCGCGCAACTTCGCCGAACGCCTGAAGCACTTGCCGGCCAAGAGCTGGCTGAATGTCACGCTATGCGTCAATACGCCGACGCCGGACGGCATCGCGCTGCATACCAGCGGCATGTTCCTGCTCAATCCGCCATACACGCTGGAGCCGATGCTGCGCCAGGTGATGCCGTATCTGGTGCAAGTGCTGGGCCGCGACGCCGGTGCGCAATTCACGCTGGAGAGTGGCGAGGCGGCCACAGCGAAGAAAGGTGCGCCGCGCACTGCATAAAAATGTTGTCAGGACTGCATAAACAGGTATAGTCTTGCACCATGAGCTTAGCAGTGGGGAAACCCATGACAGCTGTGGTGCCGCAGATTCCCATGCCATATGCCAACCAGTTTTTCTTGGCAAGGCAACCTATCCTCAATCGCAGCCAGCGCCTTGTAGCTTACGAACTACTCTACCGGAATGCCGAAGTCCATGAAGCAGCGGTGACGGATGGCACCCATGCCACCGCTTCCGTGATTGCCCATGCCTCCGAGCTGGGCATGGAGCAAGTGGTGGGCGACCAACTGGCTTTCGTCAATGTCGACACCACTGGGTTGATGAGCGATTTCATCAACTTCCTGCCGAACGATAAAGTCATCCTCGAAGTGCTGGAATCGGTGCAGCCGACCCCTGACGTGTTGCGACGTTTGCAGGAATTGAAGCTGGCGGGCTACAAGTTCGCATTGGACGATGTGGCCAGCGACAGCGAGGCGGTGACCGCCTTGCGACCGTTGATGGACGTGATCAAGGTCGACATCAAGCAGATCGAGCGCAGCGAGTTGCCGGCGCTGGCGCGCAAATTGCGCAACCCGAACCAGAAGCTGTTGGCGGAGAAGGTGGAGACGGTCGAAGAGTTCCGCGAATGCATGGACCTCGGCTTTGAGTATTTCCAGGGCTATTACTTCGCGCGGCCCGTGATCCTGAGCGGGAAGAAGATCGCGCCTTCGCAACTGGCCATCATGCAATTGCTGGATCTGCTGAACCGCGACGCCGACCAGCGCGAGGTGGAGCGCAGCGTCAAACACGACCCCCTGATTTCCCTGAACTTGCTGCGGCTGGTGAATACGCCGGCCGTTGGGGCGCGCTTCCGCATCAATTCGATCGGCCATGCGCTGATCGTCCTGGGCCGGCGCCAGTTGCAGCGCTGGCTGCAGATCCTGCTGTACGTAAAGGGGGCGGAGTTCGATTCGCCGTTGTTGCAGATGGCGACCACGCGCGGCAAGACCATGGAATTGGTCATGGGCCATGTGCGGCCGTCGGAGAAAGTCGCGGCCGATATTGGCTTCACGGTCGGCATCATGTCGCTGATGGATGCGCTGTTCTCGGTGCGGATGGGGGAAATCCTCGACTGCGTCAATGTGCTGGACGAGGTGCGCGATGCGCTGCTGCATCACGAGGGCGATTACGGCAAGGTGCTGCGCCTGATCGAATTGATCGAGCGGGCGCAGGAAGGCGTCGAATTGACCGGCTTGCTGCACAAGCTGGAGCTGGCACCGTCAGTGCTGTATGCGCTCCAGCTTGAAGCCTTTGAGTGGGTGAATGAGTACGCCCACTCGGTTCAATGAGCCAGCAGCAGGAAGACTGTCGGCTTTTTGTGGAAGTCCGGCGCCTTGCCGGCGGCCAGTTGGCTTTTCCATTGCGTGCCCGTCTGGGTGCGGATCGTTTCCGTCGGCAGGCTGATGTCGGTGGCCACGCAGATCAGCGTGCTGCCCTGGCAGGCGCTGATCAGGGCTTCCAGCATCGCGGCGTTGCGGTAGGGGGTCTCGATGAACAGCTGCGTCTGCCCTTCCTGGCGCGAGCGGGTTTCCAGTTCCTTGAGGCGTTTGGCGCGTGCGGCGGCATCGGTCGGCAGATAGCCGTTGAAGGCGAAGCTTTGGCCGTTCAGGCCGCTGGCCATGACCGACATCAGGATGGAGGAGGGGCCGACCAGGGGGCGCACCGGGATATTGTTGGCGTGCGCCAGGCGGACCAGGTCGGCGCCGGGATCTGCCACGGCGGGGACCCCGGCTTCGGACAGCAGGCCGACGTCGTGGCCGGCTTTCAATGGCTCGAGCAGGGCTTGCAAGGCTTGCACGGGGGTGTTGATGTTCAGCTCGGCGATGGCGATTTCCTGGATGGGCTTGGCGGTGCCGACTTGCTTCAGGAAGGCGCGGGCAGTTTTGGCGTTTTCGGCGACGAAGTGGCCGAGCTGGGCCGTCAGCTGCTGGACGTGCTGGGGGATGACCTGGTCCAGGGAGTCGGTGGGGCCGAGGGTGTTGGGGATCAGATAGAGGGTGCCGTTCATTTGTTTAAACCGGTAAACCAGGGGCAGACCCAAGGGTCTGACCCTGTCTATTCAAAGGGTGCGGGTGCTGCTATGTCGTCGGGAAGAATGTCACCCCCGCTGCGCGCAGCATGGACGTCAGCGCAATCAAGGGCAAGCCCGTCAACGCCGTCGGATCGCTGGAATCGATCCGTTCCAGGATCGCGATCCCCAGCGCCTCATTCTTCGCGCTTCCGGCACAATCATAGGGCTGCTCGATGCGCAGGTAAGCGTCCAGTTCCTCATCCGGCAAGGCACGGAACTTGACCACGGTCTGGACGTCTTCCAGCTGGTAAGTATTGTGGCGCCCATCCCACAGGCACAAGGCGGTGTGGAAGATGACTTCCCGCCCCCGCATTTTCTGCAGTTGGGCCAGCGCATTGGCATGGTTGCCCGGCTTGCCGATCTGCTCATCGTCCAGCGTGGCGACCTGGTCCGAGCCGATCACCAGGGCGCCCGGATGGCGGGCCGCCACGGCGGCAGCTTTCTCGCGCGCCAGGCGCAGGGCGGTGGCGGAGGGTGTTTCGCCGGCGTGCGGGCTTTCGTCGATATCGGGCACGTCCACGTTGAACGGCAATTGCAGTCGCGACAACAATTCGCGGCGATAGGCCGAGCTGGAGGCAAGTATGATGTCTGTTGTTTTCATCAGGGAAATGTTATATGCTTCCAGCGCCGTCGAAAAAGCGCGAAAAGTCTCGCAAGTCTTTGACGCGGCGTGGAAAATCCTGTTATTATCGCAGGTTTTCGAGGGAAATTTTAGCCAATGAATGCTTTTGAGATCGACGCCTTTGAATTCTGTCGGACCAACAGCAGCCAGGAAGGGGTAACGCCCGTCGCTGAAATGACCCGGCTGAGCAAGGAGTGCGCCGACACTTCCGGTGAGGTGACCTGGAAAGTGGAGGGTGGCACCAGCAAGCAGGGCTATCCGCAGATGCGCCTGACCGTTGCCGGTAACGTGCAACTGGTGTGCCAGCGCTGCCTGACCCCGTTTGGCTACACGATCGATTCGTCGACGCTGCTGATGCTCGGCAAGGACGACGCGGATGCGGACGAAATCGAAGAAATCATTGACGATGAAAGCATCGACGTGATCGTCGGTGCCCGCTCCATGAATCTCATGGACCTGGTGGAAGACGAGGCCCTGCTGGCCTTGCCGCAAGCGCCGAAGCACGATGTCTGCCCCGACAGCTCGCTGCTCGACAAAGCGAAGAATGAGAAGGCATCGCCCTTCGCAGGCCTGAAGGGCTTGAAGACGAATTAACCGGTTTAGTAGTAGTAAAGAACGTGTCAAAACGCGTGCAGTAATCGAGTTTGGCATGGATGTAGAAGCTCGATTCGCATGTTTTTGCGCATCGGATGTGTTAAAATCTTAGAACTTTAGTATTAGGAGTCATCATGGCTGTTCAACAGAACAAGAAGTCCCCATCGAAGCGCGGCATGCACCGTTCGCACGATTTTCTGGTAGCACCGAACCTGGCCGTTGAGCCAACCACCGGTGAAACCCACCTGCGTCACCACATTTCGCCTAACGGCTTCTATCGTGGTCGCAAAGTGCTGAAGACCAAGAACGACGAGTAATCGACGTTTTTGCTTCGGCCACAAGACAAAGCGGTGCAACGCAGGTCCCCTGACGTCGCGCCGCTTTTTCTTTGAGTTATACAATGACAATCAAAATCTCTATCGACTGCATGGGTGGCGATCACGGCCCCTCAGTCACGATTCCTGCCGCACTTTCCTTTCTCAAGCACGAACCGAACGCCGAGCTGATCCTCGTTGGCCTGGAAGACGTCATCCGTGCCGAATTGAAGAAGCACCACGCCGAGGCCGAGCCTCGCCTCCAGATCCTTCACGCTTCCGAGCAAGTCACCATGGATGACCCGCTCGAGGTCGCCTTGCGCCGCAAGAAGGATTCCTCGATGCGCGTGGCCATCGAACAAGTCAAGGGTGGCCAGGCGGTGGCCTGCGTTTCGGCCGGCAATACCGGCGCCCTGATGGCTGTCTCGCGCTACGTGCTGAAGACCATGGCCGGCGTCGACCGTCCCGCCATCTGCACCATCATGCCCAACAAGCAGGGCAAGCCGACCTATATGCTGGACCTGGGCGCCAACGTGGATTGCGAACCGCACCACTTGCACCAGTTCGCGATCATGGGTTACGTGCTGGTGCAGGCGATGGAAGGCATCGAGCGCCCGACCATCGGCTTGCTCAACGTGGGCACCGAGGACATCAAGGGCAATGAGGTGGTGAAAGCCACGGCTGCCCTGCTGCGCACCGACCACGAGCGCGGCGCCCTGAACTTCTACGGCAACGTGGAAGGGAACGATATTTTCAAAGGCACCACCGACATCGTCGTGTGCGACGGCTTTGTCGGCAACGTGACGCTGAAGGCCATCGAAGGCCTGGCCAGCTTCTTCAAGGTGGTGCTGACCGAAGAATTCAAGCGCAATCCGGTTACCATGCTGGGTGCGTTGATCGCGCGCAGTGCGCTGCGCATGATCACCCAACGCCTGAATCCCGCACGCTATAACGGCGCCGGCCTGCTGGGCCTGCGTGGCCTGGTCTTCAAGAGCCATGGCGGGGCAGGCGTGGAAGCCTTTGAATGGGCAATCCGCCGCGCGTACGAGGCGGCAAAACATGATTTGCAAGAGCATCTGTCGGCGATGATCGCCGAACTGATGCCACAGGATGAGCCGAACACACCAACGAGAGACACGCATGACCCTGTACAGCAAGATCGTAGGCACGGGCAGCTACCTGCCTGAAAAACGCGTCACCAACCATGAACTGGCGGCCCAGCTGGCAGCCAAGGGCATTGAAACTTCCGACGAGTGGATCGTGTCGCGCAGCGGCATCTCCGCCCGTCATTACGCGGAACCGGAGCAGGCTTCGTCCGACCTGGGCGTGGCTGCCGCCAAAAAGGCGCTGGAAATGGCTGGCCTGCAGCCGGACGATATCAACCTGATCATCGTCGCCAGCTCCACGCCCGACTTCTTCGGTTCCTTCCCGAGCACGGCTTGCATCGTGCAAAAGAAGCTCGGCATGAGCAACCATTCCGCCGCGGTCGACGTGCAGGCCGTGTGCAGTGGCTTCGTCTATGCGATGGCGACCGCGGACAGCTTCATCAAGGCCGGCATGTACAAGAACGTGCTGGTGGTGGGCGCTGAAGTGTTCTCGCGCATCCTGAACTTCGAAGACCGCACCACGTGCGTGCTGTTCGGCGATGGCGCGGGCGCGATCGTGATGCAGGCGTCCGAAGAGCCGGGCGTGCTGGCGTGCAAGCTGCACGCGGACGGCAACCATTCCGACATCCTGAGCGTGCCGGGCAATGTGGCCGGCGGCGCGCTGGCCGGCAGCGGCTACCTGTACATGGATGGTCAGGCCGTGTTCAAACTGGCCGTGTCGGTACTGGAGAAAGTGGCTTACGAGGCGCTGGACCATGCGGGCATGACCTCCGACCAGGTCGACTGGCTGATTCCGCACCAGGCCAATATCCGCATCATGAACGGCACCGCCAAGAAGCTGGGCATGCCGGCCGAAAAAATGGTGGTGACGGTGGACCAGCATGGCAATACTTCCGCTGCTTCGATCCCGCTGGCATTGGACCTTGCGGTGCGCGATGGCCGCGTCAAGAAGGGCGATACCGTGCTGATGGAGGGCGTGGGCGGTGGCTTCACCTGGGGTGCTGTCCTGGCACGCATGTGACCTGCTAAAATTGCTGTCCTTTTTAGAATAAGAAGTCTAAAGGTTGAAAGATGAATAAATTCGCGTTCGTGTTCCCGGGCCAGGGTTCCCAGGCCGTGGGCATGATGGAAGGCTTCGCCGGCAACCCGGTGGTGGCCCAGACCATCGCCGAAGCTTCCGATGCACTGCAATTCGACCTGGGCAAGCTGATTGCCGAAGGTCCGAAAGAAGAACTCGACCTGACCACCAACACCCAGCCGGTCATGCTGACCGCTGCCGTGGCAGCTTACCGTGCCTGGATCGCCGCCGGCGGCCCGCTGCCGACCGTGGTGGCCGGCCATTCGCTGGGCGAATATTCGGCCCTGGTCGCGGCAGGCGTGATTTCCTTTAAAGACGCTGTACCGCTGGTGCGCTTCCGCGCGCAAGCGATGCAGGAAGCCGTGCCGGTCGGGCAGGGCACCATGGCCGTGATGCTGGGCTTGTCCGACGAAGACGTGCGCGCCGCCTGCGCCGAAGCCGCTGCCGCGGTGCCGGGCCAAGTCGTCGAGGCCGTCAACTACAATGCGCCGGCGCAAGTCGTGGTGGCCGGCCATACCGCCGCTGTCGACAAGGCCTGCGAAATCGCCAAGGCCAAAGGCGCCAAGCGCGCCATGCGCCTGCCGGTGTCGGCGCCGTTCCACAGCTCGCTGCTCAAGCCAGCGTCGGACCGCCTGCGCGACTATATGGCATCGATCCATTTCAACGCGCCGCAAATCCCGCTGATCAACAACGTGGACGTGGCCGTGCTGACCGACCCGGCATCGATCAAGGATGCACTGGTGCGCCAGGCGGCATCGCCGGTGCGCTGGGTCGAAACCATGCAGAAGGTGGCTGCCGACGGCATCAGCAATGTGGTCGAGTGCGGTCCGGGCAAGGTCCTGATGGGCCTGGCCAAGCGCATCGACAGCAGCCTGGTCGGCGAAGCCATCTACGACCAAGCCACCCTCGAGCGCATGCTGGAAACCCTCAAATAAAAAAAGGAACACAATGACTCTCGCTAACCAAGTAGCACTGGTGACTGGCGCATCGCGCGGCATCGGCAAGGCGATCGCACAGGAACTGGCGCGCCAGGGCGCGAAGGTGATCGGTACCGCCACCACTGAAGCCGGTGCGCAAGCGATCTCGGCTTACCTGGCCGAGATCGGCGCGGAAGCCGGCAAAGGCATGGTGCTGAACGTCACCAACGCCGAGCAGTGCGCGGCCATCATCGACGACATCGGCAAGAACTTCGGCGCGGTCGGCATCCTGGTCAACAATGCCGGCATCACCCAGGACCAGCTGGCGATGCGCATGAAGGATGAAGAGTGGGACAACGTGATCGCCACCAACCTGAGCTCGGTCGGCCGCTTGTCGCGCGCCGTCTTGCGCGGCATGATGAAGGCCAAGACTGGGCGTATCATTAACATCACCTCCGTCGTGGCATCGGCCGGCAACCCGGGCCAGATGAACTACGCTGCCGCCAAGGCCGGTGTGGAGGGTATGACCCGCGCCCTGGCCCGTGAAATCGGCAGCCGCAACATTACCGTCAACAGCGTCGCCCCCGGCTTTATCGATACCGATATGACCAAGGCGCTGGGCGAAGACCAGCATACTGCCCTGTTGACCCAGATTCCACTGGGCCGCCTGGGCAAGCCGGAAGATATTGCTGCCGCCGTCGCATTCCTGGCTTCGCCGGCAGCCGCCTATATTACCGGTACCACCCTGCACGTTAATGGTGGTATGTATATGAATTGATACGGATCTGCGGCATAATGCTGCACGTTCGCATCATTTAACAGTGATTTCAACGTAGATCAATTCAAACGTCGAAATTAGTTTATCGGCGCGCAAACCTGCTAAAATGCGCGCTTTCTGCAACAAACATAATGGAGCCATAACATGTCGGATATCGAACAACGCGTTAAGAAAATCGTCGCTGAACAACTGGGCGTCGCTGAAGCAGACATCAAGAATGAATCGTCCTTCGTTGACGACCTGGGCGCCGATTCCCTCGACACCGTTGAGCTGGTAATGGCACTGGAAGACGAGTTCGAAATGGAAATCCCTGACGAACAAGCTGAAAAGATCACCACCGTGCAGCAAGCGATCGATTACGCAACTGCACACGTCAAGGCCTGATTCAGCCTGACACTCCGATCCACTCCGGGAGACTCGCTTGAGTTCTAAAAACCGTCGTGTAGTGGTCACCGGCCTTGGTGTGATTTCCCCCGTCGGCAACACGGTTGCCGACGCGTGGAAAGCGCTGACCGAGGGGCAATCCGGGATCGCTAACATTACCCGATTTGACGCGTCGGCCTTCTCCACCCGTTTCGCGGGCGAAGTGAAGGGCTTCAACGTCGAGGAATACCTTGACGCCAAGGAAGCGCGTCATATGGATACCTTTATCCATTACGGCATGGCGGCCGGCATCCAGGCAATCCAGGATTCCGGTATCACTGTGACCGAAGAAAATGCCGACCGTATCGGCGTGATCATCGGTTCCGGCATCGGCGGCCTGCCGATGATCGAAGAACAGAAGGAAGACTACGATAAGCGCGGTCCGCGCCGTATCTCGCCGTTCTTCGTGCCAGCCTCCATCATCAATATGATTTCCGGCAACCTGTCGATCAAGTACGGCATGCGCGGTCCCAACCTGTCCATCGTGACGGCTTGCACCACCGGCCTGCATTCGATCGGCGTGGCGGCCCGTGCCATCGAGTACGGCGATGCCGACGTCATGATCGCCGGCGGCTCGGAATCGACCGTGTCGCCGCTGGGCCTGGGTGGCTTTGCCTCGGCCCGTGCACTGTCTTCGCGCAACGATGACCCCGCTACCGCGTCCCGTCCATGGGACAAGGACCGCGACGGCTTCGTGCTGGGCGAAGGCGCCGGCGTCATGGTATTGGAAGAGTACGAACACGCCAAAGCGCGCGGCGCCAAGATCTACGCAGAATTGCTGGGCTTTGGCATGAGCGCCGATGCGTACCACATGACCTCGCCGCTGGAAGATGGCGCCGGTGGCAGCAAGTCGGCGCAAAATGCGCTGCGCAATGCCGGCCTCAATCCTGACCAGATCGACTATGTGAACGCACATGGCACCTCGACCCCGCTGGGCGACGTGGCGGAAGTGCAGGGCATCAAGCGCACTTTCGGCGAGCACGCCAAGAAGCTGGTCGTCAGCTCCACCAAGTCGGCCACCGGCCACCTGTTGGGCGGCGCCGGCGGCCTGGAGTCGGTGTTCACCGTGCTGGCGATCCACCACCAGGTGATCCCGCCGACCATCAACCTGTTCAATCAGGATCCGGCATGCGACCTGGACTTCTGCGCCAATACTGCGCGCAATGCCACGGTCAACTATGCGCTGAAGAATTCCTTCGGCTTCGGCGGTACCAACGGCAGCCTGCTGTTCGGTAAAGTCTGACGGAACTTCCCCTGCCCACCCCGGTCTTAGCACCGGGGTGAGCATCCCCGCTGTACCCCCCAACTGATTCCTAGCCATGTCGATCGCGGCATCCGTCGCTGTTCGTCCTTCGCCATGCCTGCGCGCTTTGCGGGCAGGCATGGCTGCGTCCGTGCTGGCCGTCGGCGCCTGGTGCGGGCAGCCGCTGCTGGCCGCAGCCGCCCTGGCTGGACTGCGGCGCGATGTCAATTGCAGCCACATTGATATTTCGGGTGTCGGAGAAATCCGGCTGACGGTATACCAGCAACAGTACCGGGCGCGGCTGCTGGACGGCTGCACCGTCTGGCCCGCGGCCTTGCTGCTGCATTGGGAACTGGAGGATGGGCGGCGCCTGTGGCTGGCCTTGCTGCCGGATGCCGTCGGCGCTGCCGATTGGCGGCGCCTGCAGGCGGCGATCCGGGCCCAGCTGCAAAAACTGTGAACCAATCTTCGCGGGGCTGCTCTATGAAGGTGGACCCAGATCGTGAACTGGTCGAGCGGGCCCGGATGGGGGAGCGCTCGGCGTTCGACCTGTTGGTGGCGCGCTACCGGCGGCGCTTGCTGCGGCTGGTCTTGCGGCTGCTGCGCGACCAGGCGGAGGCCGAAGACGTGGTGCAGGAAACCTTCCTGAAAGCGTTCCGGGCCTTGCCGCGTTTCCGGGGCGAGGCGGCATTCTATACATGGCTGTACCGGATCGCCTTGAATGGGGCGCGCAATGCCATCTTGCGGCGGCGCCAGCGCAGTGCGCCGTCCGGGGTGGTGCCGGCACAGTTGACGGCGCCGGTGCCGGAAGTGGGGACGCCGGAATCGATGCTGCTAAGCAAGCAAGTGATGCAGACCATCGACGCGGCCATGGAGGCCTTGCCACTGGAATTGCGCACCGCCATCGTGCTGCGCGAGATTGAAGGCTTGAGTTATGAAGAAATTGCGCAAATCATGGAGTGTCCGTTGGGAACGGTGCGCAGCCGCATTTTCCGGGCACGTGAAGCGATTGCCCGGCGCCTGCGGCCTTTGCTTGATTTGCCGGTCGATAAGCGTTGGTGAGGAGGGGCGATGATCTTGCTGCCGGATGAGGATGAGGATGCCATGCCCGAGGGCGCCCAGCTCACTGCGCTGATCGGGGAGGGGTTGCGGCGCAGTGTTGCCTGGGTCGAACCCAGTGGGGGTTTCGAGGCGCGCCTGACCGCGGCGCTCGATGCCGTGGAATGCGGCCGGGCGGGGCTTGCCAGGCAAGCCGCCCCCGTGGCGGAGGCAGTGCCGGTTGCCGATGCCAAGGGCCGGGCCGCATCCGGAGCCGGCGCGGACCGGAGCGGGCGGCCGGGCCGGCCGCGGACCGGCAGCGCGCAAGCAGCTCGGGCGGCACGGAACCGGTCCGGGCCGGGCAAGGCGCCCGCGACCGGAGCCGAGCGGGTGGCGCTGGGGGCGGCGGAGCCGCCTGCGGCCGAGGCGGGCGGGGCGGCGGCGGTGGGTGGTGACGGGGAGGGTTCGAAAGTGGAGGTGGCGGCCTCTTGAAAGCTTGGCAGGGCGCCCGCAACATATGGTCACAATATGCGGCTCCCGTTTAACGCAAAGCTGATTTATATTGCCGATACTTCATTGACTTTCTTTGAACGCAACCATGAAAAAAACCATGATTTCTGCGCTGGTCCTCAGCGCAGCCTCCCTCGGCCTGCCGGCCGTTGCCGGTTTCGCACCCGCCTATGCTGCTGCGCCTGCCGTTGCAGGTTTGCCTGACTTTGCCGACCTGGTCGAGCGCGTCGGCCCGGCCGTCGTGAATATCCGTACCACCGAGCGCATTACCCAGCGCGATGTCGACGCGGCCGGACAGGCCGATGAAATGCAGGAATTCCTGCGCCGGTTCTTCGGCGGCCAGATGCCGCGCGGCCAGGGCCAGACCCCGCGCCGCCGCAACCTGCCGACGCCGGGCCAGGAAATCCAGCGCGGCATCGGTTCGGGCTTCGTGGTGTCCGCCGACGGCTACGTGCTGACCAACGCCCACGTGGTCGATGGTGCCGATGAGGTCTACGTGACCCTGACCGACAAGCGCGAATTCAAAGCCAAGGTGCTGGGCGCGGATGCGCGCGCCGACGTGGCCGTGCTGAAAATCGATGGCGGCAAGCTGCCTTACCTGACGATCGGCGATCCCAACAAATCCCGCGTGGGCGAATGGGTGATCGCGATCGGTTCGCCCTTCAACCTGGAAAATACCGTGACTTCGGGGATCATTTCGGCCAAGGCGCGCGATACCGGCGACCTGTTGCCGCTGATTCAGAGCGATGTGGCGGTCAACCCCGGCAATTCGGGCGGACCGCTGATCAACCTGAAAGGCGAGGTGATCGGCATCAATTCGCAGATCGCCACCCTGTCGGGCGGCTATAACGGCATTTCCTTCGCGATCCCGATCGACGAGGCGATGCGCGTGGCCGACCAACTGAAGAAATCCGGCAAGGTGACCCGGGGCCGCCTTGGCGTCCAGATCGGTGAGTTGAACAAGGAAGTGGCCGAGTCGCTGGGCTTGAAGAACAACAAGGGCGCCGAAGTGACCCAGGTCGAGCCGGGCAGCCCGGCCGACAAGGGCGGCTTGCGCGTAGGCGACGTGGTGATCAAGTACAACGGCAAGGAAATCGACCGCTTCGCCGACCTGACCCGCATGGTGCTGGGCACGGTGCCAGGTTCAAAAGCGACCCTGACCGTCTGGCGGAAGGGCGCCCCGACCGATGTGCAGGTGACCGTCGGCGAAGCCGATCCGGACAACAAGGTGGCCGGCCGCCCGGGCGGCAAGCGCGGCGAGCAGCGCGGCGGCGCCGAACCGGCCTCGGCAGCCAATGCCCTGGGCTTCGTGGTCAGCGACCTGACGCCGGCGCAAAAGCGTGAATTGGGCGTCAATGGCGGGGTGATCGTGGAAGATACCGATGGCCCGGCTGAAGCCGCCGGCCTGCGCCAGGGCGATATCCTGCTGATGTTGAACAACCACGATATCGTGGACGCCAAGCAGTTCAATGCCGCCGTGGCGAAACTGGATCCGAAGCGTCCGGCTGCCGTGCTGGTACGCCGTGGCAACCAGGCGCAGCACTTCTCGCTGCGTCCGGCCCCGGCCGCCAAGTAAGCACCGCCTGCCTTCCCGCGCCGCCGCGCGTTTGCCGCCCCGCAAGGCGGCAAGCCCGCGGCGGCGTTACATTTGGCTGGTCCCGTTTGCGCACGGAGGAAGCCATGCCGCATGAGTTTGACAACCCACATTCACCGGCAGAAGATGGTCGTACGGAGCTTCGTGTGACCAAGCTGGAGGCTGATGTCGTGGAGATCAGGGAGCGTCTGACGCGCATCGAAACACGCCTGGAGCGGACGGCAACGAAAGAAGACGTGGAACGCATGGGGGCGACCATCGTCAAATGGTGCATCGGCTTGATGTTTGGCTTTACGACCACGACGATTGTGGTCATGACCTTTGTGCTGAACTACGCCGCGCCGCCGCAGGGGCGTTTCGCGAAACTGGAGGCCGCCATGGCCCCCCAGCCGGCGCCGATCATCATCAACATCCCGCCGGGCGCGCTACAATGGCAGCCCGCGCCCGAGGGGGCGCAGACTAGCCCACGCAAGCCCTGAATGCACTTCACCCTGTACTCCCGTTCCTACTGCCACCTGTGCGAAGACATGCTGGCCGCCCTGAATGCCCTGCAGACCCCGGAGCAGCCTTTCACCGTCGAGGTGGTCGACGTCGATGCCGACGAAGCCCTGGTGGCGCGTTTCGACGAGCTGGTGCCCGTGCTGTTCGGCGACCTGAACGAGCCGGAGCTGTGCCATTACTTCCTGGATGAAGCCAAAGTACGCGCCGCGTTGTCGAATTCATTGCTGAAATAGCACTATTTCATACTCCTCCCTCGAGAAAACCGGCTTTCCCCTCTGAAATCCGGTAAAATGCCGGGGGTTACCCTTGCATTGAATTCCATAAAAAGGCGCTCAAGCGCCTTTTTGTTATAGCTCGTTTCGATTTTTAATGAAGAACATTCGCAATTTTTCCATCATCGCCCACATTGACCACGGCAAGTCCACGCTGGCGGACCGCATCATCCAGCTGTGCGGCGGCCTGTCCGACCGCGAGATGGAAGCGCAAGTCCTCGACTCCATGGACCTGGAGCGTGAGCGCGGCATCACCATCAAAGCCCAGACCGCGGCCCTGAAATACAAGGCGCGCAACGGCGAAATCTACAACCTGAACCTGATCGACACCCCCGGCCACGTCGACTTCTCGTATGAGGTGAGCCGCTCGCTGTCGGCCTGCGAAGGCGCGCTGCTGGTGGTCGACGCGTCGCAGGGCGTGGAAGCGCAGACCGTGGCCAACTGCTACACCGCGCTCGACCTGGGCGTGGAAGTGGTGCCGGTGCTGAACAAGATCGACTTGCCGAACGCCGACCCGCCCAGCGCGATTGCTGAAATCGAAGACGTGATCGGCATCGAAGCCGGCGACGCCGTGCAATGCTCGGCCAAGACCGGCCTGGGCGTGGAGGACGTGCTGGAAGCGATCATCGCCAAGGTCGAGCCGCCCAAAGGCGACCCGGAAGCGCCGCTGCAAGCCCTGATCATCGACTCCTGGTACGACGCCTACGTGGGCGTGGTGATGTTGGTGCGCGTGGTGAACGGCACCATGCGTCCGAAGGAAAAGATCCGCCTGATGGCGACCGACTCGGTGCAACTGGTGGAAGACATCGGTATCTTCTCGCCGCGTTCGGTGTCGCTGCCGCAGCTGAGCGCGGGCCAGGTGGGCTTCGTCATCGCCGGCATCAAGGAATTGAAAGCGGCCCGTGTGGGCGACACCATCACTTCGGTCGCCAAGCCGGCGCCGGCGCCGCTGCCAGGCTTCAAGGAAGTGCAGCCGCAAGTGTTCGCCGGCCTGTTCCCGGTGGAGGCGAACCAGTACGACGCGCTGCGCGACTCGCTGGAAAAGCTGAAGCTGAACGACGCCGCGCTGCAATTCGAACCTGAAGTCTCGCAAGCGCTGGGCTTCGGCTTCCGCTGCGGCTTCCTCGGCCTGCTGCACATGGAAATCGTGCAGGAGCGCCTGGAGCGCGAATTCGACCAGGACTTGATCACCACCGCGCCGACCGTGGTGTATGAGGTCGAGAAGCGCGACGGCACCGTGATCAACGTCGACAACCCGTCGCGCATGCCGGACCCGAGCCACATCAACGAAGTGCGCGAGCCGATCGTGACCGTCAACCTGTACATGCCGCAAGAGTATGTCGGTTCCGTGATCACCCTGTGTATCGCCAAGCGCGGCATCCAGATGGACATGAGCTACCACGGCCGCCAGGTCAAGCTGGTGTACGAAATGCCGATGGCCGAGATCGTGCTGGACTTCTTCGACAAGCTGAAGTCCACCTCGCGCGGCTACGCGTCGATGGACTACGAGTTCAAGGAATACCGCGCGGCCGACGTGGTCAAGGTCGACATGCTGATCAACAGCGAAAAGGTCGACGCCCTGGCCATCATCGTGCACCGTGCCAATGCGCCATACCGCGGCCGCGCCGTGGCTGCCAAGATGCGCGAACTGATCCCGCGCCAGATGTTCGACGTGGCGATCCAGGCCGCGATCGGTTCCAACATCATCTCGCGCGAAAACGTGAAGGCGATGCGCAAGAACGTGCTGGCCAAGTGCTACGGCGGCGACATCACCCGTAAGAAGAAACTGCTGGAAAAGCAGAAAGCAGGCAAGAAGCGCATGAAGCAAGTGGGCTCCGTCGAGATCCCGCAAGAGGCATTCCTGGCAATCCTTCAAGTGGAAGAGAAATGACACTGCAATCCATCCTGGGCAATTTCGCGTTAATCCTGTTCGTCCTGATGGTGGTGACCGGGGTCATCTGGGTCCTCGATTTGATGGTGTTCGCCAAACAGCGCCGCGCTGCCGCCGACCAGGCCCTGGCCGAGTACGATGCGCGCATGGCGCGTTCGGCCGCCAACGGCATCCGCATGGACGAGCAAGGCAACGCCCGCGCCAAGCTGGAGGCGGACATCCTGCGCCAGCCGACCTGGATCGAATATTCGGGCAGCTTCTTCCCGGTGATCGCGCTGGTGTTTTTCCTGCGCTCCTTCTTGTGGGAACCGTTCAAGATCCCCTCGTCGTCGATGGTGCCGACCCTGCTGGTGGGCGACCTGATCCTGGTGAACAAGTACACCTACGGCATCCGCCTGCCTATCCTCAACAAGAAGGTGGTGCAGATCAACGACCCACAGCGCGGCGACGTCATGGTGTTCAAGTATCCGAAGGATATGAGCCAGGATTACATCAAGCGGGTGATCGGTGTGCCGGGTGATAAAATTGTTTATCAAAACAAGCGCTTAACCGTCAATGGCCAGCCGGTCGGCTACACGCCGATGGAAGATTACCTGGAAGAGGGCACCCTTACTTATCAGAAACAATTTACCGAGCAACTGGGCAACGTGCAGCACCGCATCCTCAATAACGAGAAGGCGCCGCCGGTCGTCCTGGGCCAAGTGGAAGATTTCCCGGGCCGCGAGGCATGTACTTACAACTACGAAGGTTTTTCGTGCGTAGTGCCTGAAGGAAATTACTTTATGATGGGCGACAATCGGGACAATAGTGCCGACAGCCGTATCTGGGGTTTCGTGCCGGACAAGAATATCGTGGGCAAAGCGTTCTTCGTCTGGATGAACCTGGGTAATTTCAATTTCGATCGTCTCGGCGGTATCCGCTGATCAGACAAGGGGAGCAGATCTTATGCAAGTGCAGCGTCAACGCGGTATCAGCCTGGTAGGCTTGATTATTGTCATCGCCATTTTGGGCGTGCTTGGCGTGCTGGGCATGAAGATCATCCCGACCTACACCGAGTACCGCGCCATCCAGGGCGCGATCGAGCGCGCCAAGATCGATGGCGGCGGCTCGGTGCGCGACATCCAGGCCTCGTTCCAGAAGAGCGCGGAAGTGGGCTATATCTCCGCCATTTCCAGCCGCGACCTGATGATCGAGCGCCAGGGCGGCGAGTTTGAAATCAGTTTCGCATACGAGAAGAAAATCCCCTTGTTTGGCCCGGCCAGCATCCTTCTCGAATACGAGGGCACGACGGCCAAAGGCGGCGCGACGAAGAAGGCTGAAGAATAAGTGATGAATTTACAGTTATTGCAAACCAGATTGGGCTACACGTTCCAGGATGCTGGATTGCTCCAGCAGGCCCTGACACACCGTAGCCACAGCAGTTTGCATAACGAACGGCTGGAATTTCTCGGCGACTCCATCCTCAACTGCGTGGTCGCCTCCATCCTGTACGAACGCTTCCACTCCCTCGACGAAGGCGACCTGTCGCGCGTGCGCGCCAACCTGGTCAAACAGCAATCGCTGTTCGAAATCGCGCAAAAGCTGGAACTGTCGCAGTTCCTGCGCCTGGGCGAGGGCGAACTGAAATCGGGCGGCTTCCGCCGCCCATCGATCCTGGCCGACACGCTGGAAGCGCTGCTTGGCGCGATTTACCTGGATGGCGGTTTCGACAAGGCGGCGGCCGTGATCCGCGCCTTCTACATCCCGATCCTGGATACGGTCGACCCGCAAACGCTGGGCAAGGATGCCAAGACGTTGCTGCAGGAATTCCTGCAGTCGAAGAAGATTTCGCTGCCGCTGTATAACGTGGTGGCCACCCATGGCGCCGCGCACAGCCAGGAATTCGAGATCGAATGCCTGGTGCCCAAGCTGGGCATCCAGGTCTTCGGGCGGGGCGGCAGCCGCCGTGCCGGCGAGCAGGCCGCCGCCAAGCTGGCCCTGGAAGTGGCTGAAGAAGCCCTGAAAAAGGCGCCGGCCGCCAGCCGCAAGCCGCGCCAGCGTTCGGCCCAGCTCAAGCTGGCCGGCATCGCCACCGTCCAGAGCGACACGGCAGCTGAAAAGAAGCTCGCCAAACAATAACCGAATTGAGTTTGCACCATGACTAGCGCACCCACCCCCGCCGGCTACCGCTGCGGATACATTGCCATTGTCGGCCGCCCGAACGTGGGCAAGTCGACCCTGATGAACACCCTGATCGGCGCCAAGGTCAGCATCACTTCGCGCAAGGCGCAAACCACGCGCCACCGCATCACCGGCATCCAGACCGTGTCGGACGCGCAGTTCATCTACGTCGACACGCCGGGCTTCCAGACGCGCCATTCGAATGCGCTGAACAAGACGCTGAACAAGACCGTCACCAATACCCTGGAATCGTCGGACCTGATCCTGTACATCGTGGAGGCGGGCACCTTCAGTCAGGCTGACCAGCAAGTGATGGACCTGCTGCCGAAGAACGTGCCGGTGATCCTGGTGATCAACAAGTCCGACCGCGTGAAGGACAAGGCCGTGCTGATGCCGTTCGCGCAGCAGATCGCCGAGAAGTTCCAGTTCACCGCGATCGTGCCGGTGAGCGCCAAGCTGCGCTTCCAGCTGGACGGACTGCAGAACGAGATCAAGAAGTATTTGCCGGAAAACGAGCCGATTTTCGGCGAGGACGACATCACCGACCGCAGCGAGAAATTCCTGGCTTCCGAGATCGTGCGCGAAAAGCTGTTCCGCTTTGTCGGCGACGAGCTGCCTTACACCAGCACGGTGCTGATCGAGAAATTCGAGCAGGAAGGCAATTTGCGCCGCATTTTCGCTGCCATCCTAGTCGAGCGCGACAGCCACAAGTCCATGATCATCGGTAACAAGGGCGCCCGCCTGAAAGAAGTCAGCACCCAGGCCCGCCTCGACATGGAGAAACTGTTCGGCGGGCCGGTCTACCTCGAGATCTGGGTGAAAGTGAAATCCGGCTGGGCCGATAACGAAGCCGGCCTGCGCGCGTACGGCTACGAATAATGTCTGAGCTGGCAGCCGCTGCGCCCAACCAGCGCCGCCGCGCGCCGGGCCAGCAGCGTACGGTCGGCACGCGCGTCAGCGGGCAGCCTGCCTTCGTGCTGCATTCCTATCCCTACAAGGAAACCTCGCTCATCGTCGAACTGTTCACGCGCGACTTCGGGCGCGTGGCCCTGATCGCCAAGGGCGCCAAGCGCCCGCATTCCCAGCTGCGCGGCGTGCTGCAAACCTTTCAGCCGCTGACCGTCGGCTGGAGCGGCAAGAACGAATTGCGCACGCTGACCGATGCCGACTGGGTCGGCGGCATGCTGCCGCTGGAGAAAACCGCGCTGCTGTGCGGCTTCTACCTGAACGAACTGCTGGTCAAGCTGACCGCGCGCGACGACGCGCATGCGAAGCTGTTCGACCAGTATGTCTCCACCCTCAACCAGCTGGCCCACAACGAACCGGCGCCCATCGTGCTGCGCAAGTTCGAAATGGCGCTGCTCAAGGAGACCGGCGTGGCGGCCGATCTGGCCCGCTGCACGGCCACGCGCATGAAAGTGCTGCCCGATGTACATTACGTGGTGGACCCCGAGCGTGGCCCGCGTCCGGAACGCGACGACGACAGCACCCCGCGCGTCGCCGGCAAGACCCTGCTGGACATGGAGCGCGAGGACTACACCGACCCGGCAACGCAGGCGCAAAGCAAGCAGCTGATGCGTTACCTGCTGTCCTGGCACCTTGGCGGCGCGCCATTGAACACGCGCCAGATATTGATCGATTTGCTGCAACTTTAAGAAAAGAATATGAGCTTCCTGTCTCCATCCGGCACCGTCATCGACCTTGGCGTGAACATCGACCACGTCGCCACGCTGCGCAATGCGCGCGGCACCGCCTATCCCGACCCGATCCGCGCGGCGCTGCTGGCCGAACAGGCCGGCGCCGACTGCATTACCCTGCACCTGCGCGAAGACCGCCGTCATATCAAGGATGCCGACGTGATCGCGCTGGCGCCGCAACTGGTCACCCGAATGAACCTGGAAGCTGCCGTCACCCAGGAAATGATCGATTTCGCCTGCCGCATCAAGCCTGCCGACGTTTGCCTGGTGCCGGAAAAACGCACCGAGATCACCACCGAAGGCGGCCTGGACGTGGTGCGCTTCCACAAGGAAGTCGCGGCGGCCGTGAAGCAACTGCAAGGAGAGGGCATCCGCGTGTCCCTGTTCATCGACGCCGATGAGGAACAGATCAAGGCTGCCGCCGCGGTTGGTGCGCCGGTGATCGAACTGCACACCGGCGCCTATGCTGATGCCGAAGGCGACGCCCAGGCGCGCGAGCTGCAGCGCATCAAGGATGGCGTGCGCTGGGGCGTGCAGAATGGCCTGAAAGTCAATGCCGGCCATGGCCTGCATTACACCAACGTGCAGGCGATTGCCGCCATCCCCGAGATCGCGGAATTGAACATTGGCCATGCCATCGTGGCGCATTCGATCTTTGCCGGTTGGGAGAACGCTGTGCGCGAAATGAAGGCCATCATGGTGTCGACCCGGCTGGGCGCCAAATGATCTACGGCATCGGGACCGACGTGTGCAAAGTGCCGCGCATTGCCGCCGCGCTGGAACGCAGCGGCGAGCGCTTCGCGCGCAAGATCCTCGGTCCCGACGAGTTCACGGTCTACCAGGAGCGCAGCGCCCGCAGCCCGCTGCGCGGCGTGCGCTATGCCGCCACCCGGTTCGCCGCCAAGGAGGCGTTCTCCAAGGCGCTGGGCCTGGGCCTGCGCCCGCCCATGTCCTGGCACGCGGCGCAGCTGCTGAATGACGATCTTGGCAAGCCTTATATGGCTTGCGGCGGCGCGCTGGGCGAATTCATGTTGCAGAACGGCCTGGTCGCCCATATCTCGGTGAGCGATGAAGAGGAATACGCGGTCGCCTATGCGATCGTCGAGCGAGCGAATGACTGAAATGAGCCAAGCAGCGCCGGATCCGCGCGAACAGGTGCTGGCCACCGTTGCCAAGCTGCCAAACCTGCCCGGCGTGTACCGCTACTTCGACGCGGAAGACAAGGTGCTCTACGTGGGCAAGGCGCGCGACTTGAAGAAGCGCGTCTCGAGCTACTTCCAGAAAAACCTGGCGAGCCCGCGCATTGCCCTGATGGTCGAGCGCATCGCGCGCCTGGAAACCACCGTCACCCGCAGCGAGGCCGAAGCCCTGATCCTGGAAAACAACCTGATCAAGGCCCTGCAGCCGCGCTACAACATCCTGTTCCGCGACGATAAGAGCTATCCCTACCTGAAAATCACGGGCGACGAGATCCCGCGCATGGTGTACTACCGCGGCGCGGTGGACCGCAAGCACCAGTATTTCGGCCCCTTCCCGTCGTCCTGGGCGGTGAAGGAGTCGATGCAGATCCTGCAAAAGGTGTTCATGCTGCGCACCTGCGAGGACAGCGTCTACATGAACCGCACGCGTCCCTGCCTGCTGCACCAGATCGGCCGCTGCAGCGGCCCTTGCGTGGGCCTGATCGCGGCCGAAGACTACCGCAATGACGTCAACAACGCGGCGCGCTTCCTGCGCGGGCGCCAGACGGAAGTGATGGAGGAGCTGGAGCAGAAGATGCTGGCCTACGCCACCGAGCTCAAATTCGAACAGGCGGCGGTGGTACGCAACCGCATCCAGTCGCTGTCGAAGGTGCTGCACCAGCAGTCGATGGAGACCACCGGCGACCAGGACGTCGATATCCTGGCCGTGGTGGTGCAGGGCGGGCGCGCCTGCGTCAACCTGGCCATGGTGCGCGGCGGCCGCCACCTGGGCGACCGCGCTTATTTCCCGACGCACGTGATGGACGCCGAAATCGTGGCCGAGCGCCCGATCGAACAGGAAGTGCTGGCGGCATTCCTGGTGCAGCATTACACCGAAAAATCCATCCCCGGCACGCTGATCCTGAATATCGAATTCGACCAGCCGGAGCTGATCCTGGCACTGCAGGAGCAGTGCGGGCACCGCATCCACCTGGTGTTCCAGCCGCAAGGCCAGCGCCGGCAATGGCAGGACCTGGCGCAGAAGGGCGCCGAGATTTCGCTGGCGCGGCTGCTGTCCGAACAGGGCTCGCAGCAGGCCAGGACACGCGCGCTGGCCGAAGTGCTGGGGCTGGAGAACGAAGACCTCGACACCTTGCGCGTGGAATGCTTCGACATTTCGCATACGGCGGGCGAGGCGACACAAGCCTCGTGCGTGGTGTTCCACCATCACCAGATGCAGAACGGCGAATACCGCCGCTACAACATCAATGACATCACGCCGGGCGATGACTATGCCGCGATGCGGCAGGTGCTGACGCGGCGCTACGAGAAGGTGGCCGGGGGCGATGGCGTGATGCCGGACGTGGTGCTGATCGACGGCGGCAAAGGCCAGGTCGAGATGGCGCGCCAGGTGTTTGTGGAACTGGGACTGGACATCTCCTTGATCGTCGGCGTGGCGAAAGGCGAGGGCAGGCGGGTCGGCCTGGAGACGCTGGTGTTCGTCGATGGCCGCGAGCCGCAGGAATTGGGCAAGGAGTCGGCGGCGCTGATGCTGGTGGCCATGATCCGCGACGAGGCCCACCGTTTCGCCATCACCGGCATGCGCGCCAAGCGGGCCAAGGCGCGGCAGACCTCGCGTCTCGAGGAGATCGAGGGCATCGGGGCCAAGCGCCGCCAGAAGCTGCTGGCGCGCTTCGGCGGCCTGAAGGGCGTGATGAATGCCAGCATCGAGGATTTGAGGTCGGTGGAAGGCATCTCCAACACCCTGGCAGAAGAAATCTACCGGCAGCTTCATTGAGGCATCGGAAACCGGCAAACCGGTGTCAGACCCTAGGGTCTGACACCGCCTCACCGGTTTACTGGGTTTCAAGCCAAACTGGCCTAACCCGCCCCGCCGTTATACACTAGCGGCGCGTCATTACAATTCTTATACACCGCATATGCCTTTCAACATCCCGATCCTGCTGACCTGGTTGCGCGTCGCGCTGATTCCCCTGGTCGTAGGCGTGTTCTATCTCCCGGTCACCTGGCTCACCCCCCACGAACGCAATGCCGCCGCCACCGCCATCTTCATCGTGGCCGCCGTGACGGACTGGTTCGACGGCTTCCTGGCCCGGCGCTGGAACCAGACATCGGCATTTGGCGCCTTCCTCGACCCCGTGGCCGACAAGCTGATGGTGGCCGGCGCGCTGCTGGTGCTGCTGCACCTGGATGGCGGCCGCTGCCACCCAATCGTCGCCTTCATCATCATTGGCCGCGAAATCACGATTTCGGCCCTGCGCGAATGGATGGCACAGATCGGCGCCTCCAAATCCGTCGCCGTCAGCTCGATCGGCAAGATCAAGACCGCCGCGCAAATGACGGCTATCCCCATGCTGCTGTACTACGACGTGCTGTGGGGCGCCATCGATACCCGCTTCTGGGGCGACATGCTGCTGTGGCTGGCCAGCGTGCTGACGGTCTGGTCGATGTTCTACTACCTGCGCAAGGCTTGGCCGCTGATCAAGGAACGTTCCGGCACATTGACGTAAAGAACAATATTGCCACTTGACAGCCCCGCTCCATCGTCTATAATGCTGGCCTGCTGTTGATGACAGCGCAGCGATGCGAAGCGGGAGTAGCTCAGTTGGTAGAGCGCAACCTTGCCAAGGTTGAGGTCGAGAGTTCGAGACTCTTCTCCCGCTCCAGTTTCCTGGAGCTTTGACGAACCACACTCCGATGCGGGAGTAGCTCAGTTGGTAGAGCGCAACCTTGCCAAGGTTGAGGTCGAGAG
>CAMLRG010000050.1 GCA_946482335.1 uncultured Duganella sp.
TGCGCCTTTTGTCCGGTTGCCAGAGCTGACCCCGACTTTCAAGCTACAACGCCGCGTTCGCGCAGCGCGGCTATCTCGGCCGCGGCCACGCCGAGCGCTGCGAGCACGCTGTCGGTATGCTCGCCCAGCGTCGGTCCTTGCCAGCGCACTTCGCCCGGCGTTTCCGACAACTTCGGTACGATACCCGGCATCTTCACATGCACGCCGTCGGGCAGCTCGGTGTCGAGCAGCATGCCACGGGCCTGGTAGTGCGGATCGGCCACGATATCCTTGACCGAATAGATGCGCCCTGCCGGCACTTCAGCGCGTTCGAGCACCGCCAGCACTTCGTCGATGGTGTGCGCGGAGGTCCAGCCAGCAATCGCGGCGTCGATCAGCTTTTCCTGCGCCGCGCGGCCGTCGTTCTGGGCGAACTGCGGGTCTTCCGCCATGTCCGCGCGGCCGATCGCATGCATCAGCCGCTTGTAGATCGGGTTGCTGTTCCCGGCGATCACCACATACGAGCCATCGCGCGTGGGATAGGTGTTCGATGGCGCGATGCCCGGCAATGCGCCGCCGCTGCGCTCGCGTACATGGCCCAGCAAGTCATACTCCGGCACCAGCGACTCCATCAGGTTGAATACGCTCTCCACCAGCGACACGTCGACGACCTGCCCGTCGCCATTGCCCATCTTCACGCGCAGCACCGACATCAGCGCGCCCATCACTGCATGCAGCGACGCCAGCGAATCGCCCAGGCTCACGCCCACGCGCGCCGGCACGCCGCCGGCCTCGCCGGTCGTATAGCGGATGCCGCCCATCGCTTCGCCGATCGCGCCGAAGCCGGGACGGTCCTTGTACGGGCCGGTCTGGCCATAACCGGAAATCCGCACCATGGTCAGTTTTGGGTTCAAGGCATGCAGCACGTCCCAGCCCAGGCCGAGCTTTTCCAGCGCGCCCGGCTTCATATTCTCGATCAGCACGTCCGCGCCTTCGCACAGCTGCTTGACCAGCGCGATCCCTTCAGCTGCCTTGAGGTTGATCGAAATCGACTTCTTGTTGCGCGACTGCAGGTACCACCACAACGAAGTCCCCTTGTGCAGTTTGCGCCACTTGCGGATCGGGTCGCCCTCCCCCGGCGCCTCGATCTTGATGACTTCCGCCCCGAATTCCGCCATCAGCCGCGCCGCAAACGGCGCTGCGATCAGCGTGCCAATCTCGATAACCTTAATCCCCTGCAACGGACCCGCCATTTGTCCCACTCCTCTTGCAATTACATTATCATTAGCGCCAAACCAAACATTCTACCCGGAGGCGCAAAATGCTGTACAAGGGGAGCTGCCATTGCGGCAATGTGAAATTCGAGGCAGAAGGCGAAATTCAAGGCCTGGTAGCCTGTAACTGCTCCATTTGCCAGCGCAAAGGCGCATTGATGTGGTTCATTCCGCGCACCAGCCTGAAACTGCTGACTGCCGAAGAAGACCAGGCGACATACCTCTTCAACAAACACGTAATCAAGCACCGCTTCTGTCCAAAATGCGGTATCCATACGTATGGCGAAGGCGTTGACCCGAAAGGCAACGCCATGGCGGCAGTCAATGCCCGCGTGCTGGAGGATATCGAACTGGACGCCTACCCGGTCCAGCACTACGATGGACGCAAACTCTAAGGAACCGACATGGCACAAGAATTGGTTTTCGACAACCAAACCCGATCGGCCAAGGACTGGGCTTTCTGGCTTTACCTCGGGCATGGCCTGAGCGTCTTCTTCACCCTCGGTGCCGCGTCCTTCATCCCGCTGATCCTGAACTACGTCAAACGCGACGACAGTGCCGGCACTTTCGTGCACAGTCACCACGGCTGGATGATCCGCTCATTCTGGTGGTACCTGGTGTGGATTGGCGTCGGCTGGGCGCTGTTCCTCACGTTGCTCGGCATCCCGCTGGCCTGGCTGGTGTGGGTTGGCGCCTGGCTATGGAAGATCTACCGCCTGATCCGGGGCATCACTGCGCTGAACAACAACGCCCCGGTCGGCAACTCATAAGGCGCGCAGGAAGGCCACCAGGTCGGCTTTCTCCGCTGCGCTCAACTTCGTCTCGAGGATCAGGTTGAAAAATTCGACCGTATCTTCGAGCGTCAGCAGCCGCCCGTCGTGCAGGTAGGGCGGCGACTCCTTGATGCCGCGTAGCGGGAAGGTCTTGATCGGGCCATCGCCCACCATCATCGCCCCCTTCGCCTCATGCGCCTTGAAGAAGCGCTCGGTCTTCAAGTTGTGCATCATATCGTCGCTGTAGAGCGGCGGCATGTGACAGGTTGCGCATTGCGCCTTGCCGAAGAAGATTGCCTGGCCGCGCAGTTCCTGCTCGTTGGCCTTGCGCGGGTCGAGCTTGCCGGTGACGGCCAGCTTCGGCGCGGGCGGGAAGTCCAGGAGATTCTGGAACTCGCCCATGAAATGCACTTGGCTGCCGCGCTCAAGGACGTTGACACCCTTCTTGGTTGCGATCACCGGATCGCCGTCGAAATAGGCGGCCCGCTGTTCGAATTCCGTGAAGTCTTCCACCGATTTCAGCGCGCGCTGCGATCCAAACAGGCGCTGCAGGTTGACGCCGCGTAGCGAGGGCGTATCGAGCCGGTGGCGGAATGGCTGCGGCCTGATGTCGCCCACCAAGTGCGTCGAAGCGTTGCTATGGCCGTTGGCGTGGCAGTCGAAACAGCTTACGCCGCGGCTCGGGCGTTCTGATCGCCGGTCTTCCGTCTGGTTGAATTGCTGCTGCGGGAATGGCGTGAGCAAAAGCCGCAAGCCTTCCAGCTGTTTCGGGTTCAGGATGCCATTGAAAATCTGGTGGAAGTTGTCGATGGTGACGAGCTTGCCCTGCGAAACGTCGCCCAGGTCCGGACGCGTGGTCAGGAAGATCGGTGCCGGGAATTCCGGCAGCAGATGGTCGGGGAAGTCGAATGCCAGGTCGAAGCGGTTCAGGTCGCGCTGCTCCTGCTTCTTGATTTCGTCGATGTGGAACTGCGGGAACAGCATGCCGCCTTCCGGATGGTTCGGGTGCGGCAGCGGCAGGAAGCCTTGCGGGTACAGGCCCTTTTCGCGGATCTCCTCCGGGCTCATGGCGCCCAGCTTGTCCCAGGTCACTCCGCGCGGCAGCTTGACACGGATGCCTTCCTGCACGGGTTTGCCGCGGAACATGGTGACGCCTTTCGCCGGTCGGTTGGACAGGTCATAGCGGCTCTCCAGGAACTCCATTTGCTTGCGCATCAGCCCCGCGCGCGCTGCCTTCATGCGCTCAAAGGTGACCTCGAACGGTTCCTTTGCCACCACCGGCATGTAACTGGTAGGCGGCGGTGGCGGTTCCGCGCCAATCCCCAGCGCCACACATCCAAGCAAAACGCCTGCTGCAATCTTCGTCATTTGCATGTCAGTCTCCCCTTGCTTAATGTCCGACCAATGTATGCAAATAGGGAAGCCCGATCAATATGCGCACGCCATTGTATTGATCAATCGCAGGGATAGCTGACTAGCGCCTAGCGAGCCGCTAGGTCAGAGCGTAGCCAGGGCGCGTTCGATGTCGGCGATCAGGTCGTCGGCATCTTCGAGGCCGATGTTGAAGCGCACCAAAGTGCCCTTCTCTTTCCAGTTCTTGCGCATGGCCTGGATGCGATAGGGAATGCACAGGCTGTGCGCACCACCCCAGCTGTAGCCGATGCCGAACAGCTTCAGCGAATCGACGAAGCGGTCGGTTTGCGCTTCGGTGTATTTTTCATCGAACAGCACGGAGAACAGGCCGCCGGCGCCGGTGAAGTCGCGCTTCCAGTTTTCGTGGCCGGGGCAGTCTTCGAAGGCAGGGTGCAGGACCTTGCGGATTTCGGGACGGGCCTTCAGCCAGGCAGCGACCTTGCGGGCGGAGGCATCGTGGGTTTCGAAGCGGATCTTGAGCGTGGGCAGGTTGCGCAGCACGAGGTAGGTGTCGTCGGCGCTGACGCCCATGCCCAGCCGCATGTGTGCCATGCTGAGGCGCTCATGCAGCAGCTTGTCGCGCGTGACCAGGGCCCCCATCAGGACGTCGGAACCGCCGGACTGGTACTTGGTCAGGGCTTGCATCACGACGTCCACGCCGAGCTCGAAGCCGCGCAGGGCCAGGCCCGCCGACCAGGTATTGTCGAGGGCGACCAGGACGCCCTTCTGCTTGGCGGCGTCGCATATTGCGCGCAGGTCGGGGACTTCCATCGAGACGGAGCCGGGGGCTTCGGTCCAGATCAGTTTTGTGTTGGGCTGGATCAGCTCAGCGATGCCGGCGCCGATCATCGGGTCGTACAGCCGCGCGGTGATGCCGAAATCGGCGGTCAGCCAGCGGCCGAGGTCGCGGTTGGGACTGTAGACGTTGTCGGGCAGCAGGACGTCGTCGCCGGTGCGCAGCAAGGCGAAGTCGCACATGGCGATGGCGGCCAGGCCGCTGGGGGCCAGCAGGCAGTGGGTGCCGCCTTCGATTTCGGCCAGGCGGGCTTCCAGGGTGAAAGTGGTCGGCGTGCCATGCAGGCCGTAGGTGTAGGCGTTCTTTTCTTTCCAGTCGCCCGAGCGCATGGCGGCGACATTCTTGAACAGGACGGTGGACGCGTGGTGGATGGCGCTGGGGAAGGCGGAGAATCCTTCGGGCGGCACGTAGTCCGTGTGGATGATCTGGGTTTGGAGGTGTTTTTTGCTCATTCGGTTATTTTAAACCGGTAAACCTGTAAGGCGGGGTCAGGCCCGCAGGGCCTGACCCCAGGCGGCAAAACGGCTGCGGGTTCCGGTTGCGCGCGGTTGACGTTCGCAAGAAGTCCAAGTCGCACCACCGAAACCCGCGGCCGTCGAATATGCGGGGTCAGGCCCTGCGGGCCTGACCCCGGTTTACCGGTTTACTGTGCCTCACCCCACAAATCATGCGCATCCGCCGAGGTAATCTCGACATCGAAGAACTGCCCCACCGCCAGCTTCTTCTTCGGATCGAACGGCCGCTTCACATGCACCACGCCATCGATCTCCGGCGCATCCGCTGCCGAGCGGCCGACCGCGCCGCTCGGCGTCAGCTCATCGATCAGCACCTTCACGGTCTTGCCCACCTTGGCCTGCAAGCGCTTGCGGGAAATCTCCTCCTGCAGCAGCATCACGCGGCCACGGCGCTCCTCGCGCACTTCATCCGGCACCGGGTTCGGCAGCTCGTTGGCGGTCGCCCCTTCCACCGGCGAATAAGCGAAGCAACCCAGGCGGTCGATCTGCGCTTCCTTCAGGAAGTCCAGCAGGTATTCGAATTCCGCTTCGGTTTCCCCCGGGAAGCCCGCAATGAAGGTCGAACGGATCACCAGGTCCGGGTTCATCTCACGCCACTTCAGGATGCGCTCCAGGTTTTTCTCGCCCGAAGCCGGACGCTTCATTCGCTTCAGCACATCCGGATGCGCGTGCTGCAGCGGCACGTCCAGGTATGGCAGGATGTGGCCGTCGCCCATCATCGGGATGATTTCATCCACGTGCGGGTAAGGATAAACGTAGTGCAAACGCACCCACGCGCCATACTGCTTGGCCAGTTCGCCCAGGGCCTGGGTCAACTGCGTCATATGGGTCTTCACCGGGCGGCCGCTCCAGAAACCGGACCGGAATTTCACGTCCACGCCATAGGCCGACGTATCCTGCGAAATCACCAGCAATTCCTTGACGCCGGCCTTGAACAGGTTTTCGGCTTCCAGCATCAGTTCAGCGATCGGGCGCGATACCAGGTCACCGCGCATCGAAGGGATGATGCAGAACGAGCAGCGGTGGTTGCAGCCTTCGGAGATTTTCAGGTAAGCGTAGTGCTTCGGCGTCAGTTTGATGCCTTGCGGCGGCAGCAGGTCGATGAATGGTTCGTGCGGCTTCGGCAGGTGCGTGTGCACCTGGGCCATCACTTCGCCCACCGCGTGCGGGCCGGTCACGGCCAGTACTTTCGGGTGGACTTTCTGGATGATGTCGTCGCCGTCCTTGTCCTTCTTCGCGCCCAGGCAGCCGGTCACGATGACCTTGCCGTTTTCGGCCAGCGCTTCGCCGATGGCGTCCAGCGATTCCTGCACGGCGGCGTCGATGAAACCGCAAGTGTTCACGATCACGAGGTCCGCGCCGTCATAGGATTTGGCGGTCTCGTAGCCCTCAGCGCGCAGCTGGGTCAGGATCTGTTCGGAGTCGACCAGCGCTTTCGGGCAGCCGAGGGAAACAAAGCCAACTTTGGGTGCGGGGGTGCCTTCGGCGGGGGTGATGCGGGTGATTTGCTTGGATTGCATGGCGGAGAGCTGATGATTCAGGGCAATCTGCCATTATACCAAAACCGGGGACCAGATCCCAGCGACGCAAACGTCAACGACTTGAACCTTGGCCTGCGGCTGGCGCAGACTTGGGGTCAGGCCCTTGGGCCTGACCCCGACTTACCGGTTTACTTCTTCTCTGTCGGCGGCGCCGCAAACGGGAACGTGCCGAACAGATTTTTGCTTTGGTTCTGCATCTGCTCCTGCATCTGCACAAACAAGCTCTTCGACTGGTCGATATAGTTATTCATCATGCCCTGCATGATCGGCGCCTGCACATTCATGAACTGGGTCCACATTTCTGGACTGAATGTCTTGCCATCGAAAGTCGCGGCACCCTGCGTGAATTTGCGCTGGATATCGGTAAATGCCTGGATATTCTTTTCCAGGTACGACCCCATCATGCCCTGCATCGCATGGCCATAGAACCGGATGATCTGGGCCAGCACATCAGTAGAAAACATGGGAACGCCACTTGCCTCTTCCTCAAGAATAATCTGGAGCAAGATGCTGCGCGTCAGGTCTTCATTAGTTTTGGCATCCACGACGGTGAACTCCTCGGCATCGAGCACAAGTTGTTTCACGTCCGTCAGGGTAATGTAGGAACTGGTCTGCGTATCGTAAAGACGGCGATTTGGATATTTCTTAATCAAACGTTCAGTACTTTTCTTTGCACTACTCATCACAAGGTCCAATTATTGCGCCGCAGCGCGTTTACCTGCCGTTGATAATATTCGCGTCCCCATTATAGGGCGAAAAAAAAGCTTTTGGCACGACAATATTGCAACGCAACTTAACGTTACCAAAAATTAATCAGCCTTTGCCTTGACGTAACGTCCCGGAGCTGCTTCGATCGGCTGGTATTGGGCGTTGCCAAGCTTGGTGCGCGCCTTCACCTCCTTGCCGCCGTGTGCCGCCAGGAACTCGGACCATTCGCCCCACCAGCTGCCCGGATGCTCAGTCGCGCCGGCGAACCATTCATCGTGCGAGGCCGGGCGGGCCGCATTGGTCCAGTAGCTGCGCTTTTTCTTGGCGGCCGGATTGATGACCCCTGCAATATGTCCGGATGCGCCGAGAATGAATTTGTTCAGCTCCGGCTTTTTCGGATTCAGGATCCGGGTCGACTGGTATGCCGAATTCCACGGAACGATATGGTCTTCGCGCGATGCGTAGATAAAGGCCGGGGCATCGATTTTCGACAAGTCCACCTTCTCGCCAGCCACCGTCAGCTTGCCCGGCACTTTCAGGCTGTTTTCCAGGTAGGTATTGCGAAGGTACCAGCAGAACATCGGTCCAGGCAGGTTGGTCGAGTCGGAATTCCAATACAGCAAGTCGAATGGCGGCGGCTCGTTACCTTTCAGGTAGTTCGACTGCACGTAATTCCACACCAGGTCATTCGGGCGCAGGCTGGAGAAGGTGCTGGCCAGATCGCGACCCGGCATCAGGCCGCCCTTTTTCAAGGTTTGCTCACGCAGCTGCACTTGCGCTTCGTCCACGAAGACATTCAATACGCCGGTATCGCTGAAATCGAGGAAGGTGGTCAGCAGGGTAATGCCGGCCGCAGGATGTTCGCCGCGCGCCGCCAGGACGGCCAGCGCGGTCGACAGCAACGTGCCGCCAACGCAGAAACCGAGCACGTTCAGCTTGTCCTGCTTGCTGATCGCGCGTGCGATATTGATGGCGTTGATGGCGCCATCGTCGATGTAATCGTCCCAGGTGGTGTTGGCCAGCGACTGATCCGGATTGCGCCAGGACACCAGGAACACCGTATTGCCCTGCTCCACCGCATAACGCACCAGCGAATTCTCGGGCTGCAAGTCGAGGATGTAATACTTGTTGATGCACGGCGGCACCATCAGCAGGGGACGTTCATGCACGGTCTTGGTCAGCGGCGTGTACTGGATCAGCTGGAACAGCGCATTCTCATACACCACCTGCCCTTCCGTCGTCGCCAGGTTGCGGCCCACTTCGAACGCCTTTTCATCGGACAGGGAAATGTGGCCCTTCCGGATATCGCCCAGCAGGTTGGCCAAGCCCTTGGTCAGGCTTTCGCCCTTGGTTTCGATCAATTTCTGATGCGCTTCCGGATTCGTCGCGAGGAAATTCGCCGGCGACATCGCGTCCACCACTTGCTGTACGGCAAAGCGAATTTTCTGTTTTTGCTGCGGCGTGGCTTCCACGGCTTCCGCCATTTGCGTGAGGAATTTGCTGTTTAGCAGGTATGATGCCGCATTGAACGCGGAAACAGGATTGCCCTGCCAGGCGTCGGACGAGAAGCGGCGGTCCTTGACCGCTGGCGCCTTACCGGCCAGGAATTCCTGCCAAAGTGCGCCAAACTCGTCCATGTATTCGTTGCGAAGTTGCTCCATTGCGTCGGGGCGGACGGTGGCGCCGGCTTCACGCAGCAGCGCGGCGCCCGGCACGGCTTCCATCTCCGGCATCATCTTGAACCAGGATTGCCATTGTTCGGGATCGCTGATTTGCGCCATCCATGCGTTAGCGAAAGCTTGCGGGTCGGGCATGTTCATGTTTGAGTCCATTCAGATTTTTAGAGATTTGCTGCCAAGACTATGCTGATTGTTGCTGTTGCCTGGATTTACGTCACGGTGTTGATGGCGTTTACGGAACCTACCGTAGTCGCCGGCATCATGACCTTCCTCCTGTACGGCGTGTTGCCATTAGGAATACTATTTTATCTAACAGGCGGCAAACGCCGCAAACGCAAACGGGCAGCCGAAGCCGCCCGTCAAAACGATCCGCCTACTCCTTGATCCAGATCAAAGTGGCCTGCCGGCCGGTGACCTTGTCCCGGCGGTAGGAATAAAAGCGGCTGGCGTCACGCACAGTGCACAGCTCGCCCCCGCTCACATCGTTCACGTCCACCCGCCGCAGCGCCAGGCGTGCCAGCTGGTAGATGTCCGCCAGGTATTTTCCCGGCATGCCCGGCCGCGCCACGAAGGCGGCGCGCACCGCCTCCGGGTCGGCAGCGCCCACCGGGCCGGCGAGGAAGGCCGCCACGACCTCTTCCCCGACTTCGAATTCTTGCGGGCCAATGGCGGGCCCGAGCCAGGCGATGATCTCGTCTTGGCTGTCGGCCGCCCCAGCCGTCCCGCCGGTTTCCTCGCGCATGGCGCCGACGGTTGCTTCCAGCACGCCGCCCGCCAAACCGCGCCAACCGGCATGCGCAGCGCCGACCACGGTGCCGGCGCGGTTGGTGAACAGCACCGGCAGGCAATCGGCGGTCTGGATGGCGCATACCGCGCCAGGCATGCTGGCAATGCTGGCATCGGCTTGCGGCACGCTGCCGCGCGCCTGGCGGTCGGCCCGGGCGACTGCTGTGCCATGCACCTGTGACAGCCATGCGGGCTCGGACGGCAGACGGCCGCGCACGATCGCCCGGTTGAACGCGACGTTGGCTGGATCGTCCCCGACGTGGATGCCGAGGTTCAATCCGCCGCCGGCGGTCGCAATGGCTTGCGGGCCGGGACCATAGGGTTCCGGGCTCACGCCGCCGCGCCGTGTGGTACAGACAAACCCGATATTGGCCGGCGCACCGGGCCAGTCAGGCACCAGCCATTGCGCCCCTTGGAAAGATTGCTGCATTACTCGTCGTCGAATTCGTCGTCGTAATAGTCGTAGTCTTCGTAGTCGCCGTGACCGGCCGCCGCAGCCGCCAGCGCTGCCTCATCCGGCTCTTCGATGCCCGCGCGATCCATCAATTCCTTGAAGTCGTCCGCCAGTGGCACGTGCCATTCCATTTGCTCGCCGGTTGCCGGATGGAGCAAACCCAGGCGGCGCGCCTGCAGCGCCTGGCGCGGGAAGACGCTGGTCAAATGCTGCTTGCCATAGACGTAATCGCCGATCAGCGAGAAGCCGAGGTGGGCCATGTGCACGCGAATCTGGTGGGTGCGGCCCGTTTCCAGACGGCACTGAACCAACGAGACCGGCCGGCCGTCCAGCTTCCCTTCCGCCAGGCGCTGGTAATGGGTGATCGCCGGCTTCGAGCCCAGGCTGTTGGAGACCGCCATCTTCACGCGATCCTTCTGGTCGCGGCCCATGGAGGCATTGATGGTGCCGCTCAGTTGCGGGGTGCCCCACACGATGCACCAGTATTCGCGCTTGACGGTACGGGCCTGCAGCTGGCGCACCAGGTCGGTCTGGGTCGGCAAATCCTTGCCGACCACCATCAGGCCGCTGGTATCCTTGTCCAGGCGGTGCACGATGCCGGCTCGCGGCACGCCGCCCAGTTGCGGCCAGCGGAACAGCAAGCCATTCAGCATGGTGCCGGACCAGTTGCCGGCGCCGGGGTGGACCACCAGGCCGGCCGGTTTATTAATCACCAGCAAATGGTCGTCCTCGAATACCACGTCCAACGGCACGTCTTCCGGCGTGAATGCCACGTCTTCCGGCGCCGGCTGCGGCAGCACCAGGATCTTTTCATCGCCATACACAGTGGCGCGCACCTTGGCCGGCTTGCCATCGACGGTGACATGGCCTTCTTCGATCCAGGATTGCAGGCGGCCGCGCGAAAACTGCGGCACGAGGCGCGCCACTACCTTGTCGAGGCGCTCGCCGCACACGTCGGACGTCAGTTGGAGTTCAATCGGAGCGAGGGGATCGCCCAGTGTGTCACCTTCAAAATCGGCGTCAAAATCGTTATCAGGCAATTGTTCTGCCGAATTCATCTCAGGTTTCAATATCACAGCATTCCCATCGGCTATAATCAGCCAAGTTTAGTATTTTGGTTAACGATTCCTTGCACATCAACATGCAAAAAAAATTATCGGTAGTTGCAGCAACAGTCGTACTGTTAAGTTTGTCAGCTTGTGGCCTGTTACCGGAACGCGCGGACGAGACCCGCGGCTGGTCCGCAACGAAATTATACTCGGAGGCCAAGGAAGAACAGGCCAGCGGCAACTACGAACGTGCCGTCCAGCTGTTTGAACGCCTCGAATCCAGCTACCCATTCGGCACTTATGCGCAACAAGCGCAAATGGAAATCGCCTACTCCCATTACAAGGCGCAGGACCAGGCACAGGCCCTGGCTGCCGTGGAGCGCTTCATCAAGCTGCACCCGAACCATCCGAACGTTGACTATATGTACTACCTGCGGGGCCTGGTCAATTTCAACGACTCGATCGGCTTGCTGAATTTCCTGTACGAGCAAGATCCTGCGGAACGTGACCCGAAAGCCACGCGCGAAGCATTCGCGGCTTTCAAGGCATTGGTTGAGAAGTTTCCCGAGAGCAAATATACGCCTGATGCAATGGATCGCATGAAGTACCTGATCAATGCGATGGCGAAGTATGAGATTTATGTGGCCCGCTATTATTACCGCCGTGGCGCGTACCTGGCAGCGATCAACCGCGCCCAGGGCGTGCTGACCGATTTCTCGGATGCGCCGGCGGTGGAGGAGGCACTGGCCATCATGTACCGCGGCTATGACAAGATGGGCAATGTGACCCTGCGCGACGATACCAAGCGCGTGTTCGTCAAGAACTTCCCCAACAGCAAGATGCTGGAGGATGATGGGAGCAAGAAGGTTGCCTGGTGGCGGTTCTGGTAAAAACCGGCAAACCTTGCACACCAGGGGTCAGGCCCTAGGGCCTGACCCCGCCTTACCGGTTTAAGGCGCGCCCTACCGGCTCAGGCCGCCAGCCTGCGACGAAACACCCAAGTCGACTCATTCGAAGCATCCGCCTCAAACCTGTACCCATCCGCATCGAACTTCTTCAGCTTTTTCGGATCGGTGATATTGTTCACCGCCGCGTAACGCGCCAGCATGCCGCGAGCGCGTTTGGCGAAGAAGGAAATGATCTTGTACCTGCCGCCCTTCCAGTCCTCGAACACTGGCGTAATCACCGGCATATTCAATTTCTTCGGTTTGACCGACTTGAAGTACTCGTCCGAAGCCAGATTCACCAGCACCGGCGAAGCCTCCTTGTTCAAGGCCTCGGTGATCATGTCGCCCCAGAATTCGTAAAGATTCTTGCCGCGCGGGTTTTGCAGGCGGGTGCCCATTTCCAGTCGGTGCGGGTGGATCAGGTCCAGCGGCTTCAGCATGCCATACAAGCCGGACAGGATGCGGATGCGCGACTGCGTGTAGTCAAGCTGTTTGGCCGACATGGACCGCGCATCCAGCCCGTCGTAGACGTCGCCGTTAAAGGTCATAACCGCCTGGCGCGCTTCGCTGGTGTCCTTGGTCCAGGACGCATAGCGCGCCACGTTCAGCGTTGACAAGGCATCGGAAAGGTCCATCAGTTCGCCCAGTTCATTCGGCGAAAATGCCCGCAACCGCTCGATCAGTTGCTCCGAATGATCGAGGAACGCGGGCTGCGTTGCGAGTTTGGTGGTTGGCGGGGTTTCCAGGTCAAGACTTTTTGCAGGCGACAGCACAATCAGCATAAGATTCAAAATTCAAACGAGAAACTTCGACATGATACCTGTTCCACCAAAACGCATCGTCATCGACACCAATGTCTGCCTCGACCTGTTCGTTTTCCAGGACCCGCGCTGGGCATCGCTGCTGGCGGCAATCGAAAGCGGCGCGGTCGAAGCGATTACCCGCGCCGACTGCCGGGCCGAATACCTGTTCGTGCTGAACTACCCTCACCTGCCCCTGGACGAAAGCACGCGGCCGCTCAGCGCGGCGCGCTTCGACCAGTACATCAAGGTTGTCCAGCCACCGGAATCGGGCACGCGGCTGCCGGTTTGCACTGACCGCGACGACCAGAAGTTCCTCGAACTGGCGCGCGACGCCCAGGCGGACATCCTGATCACCAAGGACAAGGCCCTGCTCAAGCTGGCCAAGCGGCTCGCAAAAGCCGGCATGTTCAAGGTCATGCAGCCGGAAAAATGGAGCATCGACGCTTGACATTCGCGTTTTACCCTTAGGGCAACACTTGTTCTTTGGGGCTGCGCTAGAATGGAAAAAATGTCCTTTTCCTAAGCACGATGAAACAACTGATTTCCCGCCTGCCCCACGTCGGCACCACGATCTTCTCGCGCATGTCGGCACTGGCAGCGCAGCATGGCGCTGTCAACCTGGGCCAGGGCTTTCCCGATTTTGCTTGCGATCCCAAGCTGGTCGACATGGTCACGACGGCCATGCGCGAAGGCTTCAACCAATACCCGATGGGTATCGGCGCACCGGTGCTGCGCGAAGCCGTCGTCGACAAGATCGCCCGCGTCTATGGCCAACGCTACGACGCCAACGCCGAAATCACCATCACGCCCGGTGCAACCGAAGGCCTGACCACCGCCATCCTGTGCAGCGTGCACCCGGGCGATGAAGTGATCGTCATCGAGCCCGCTTACGACAGCTACATGCCCGCCATCGAACTTGCGGGCGGCGTACCGGTCCCGGTACAGATGGAAGTGGCGCCACATGGCGGCTACAGCGTGCCCTGGGCGCGCGTGGCTGCCGCCGTGACGCCGCGCACGCGCCTGATCGTGATCAACACGCCGCACAACCCGACCGGCAGCGTGCTGCGCGCGGCCGATATGGAGGCGCTGTGCGGCATCGTACGCGGCACCGATATCCTCCTGCTGTCCGACGAGGTGTACGAACACATGGTGTATGACGGCGAGCGCCACGACTCAGTGTGCCGCTATCCCGAGCTGGCGCAGCGCTCTTTCGTCGTCTCCAGCTTCGGCAAGACCTACCACGTGACCGGCTGGAAGATCGGCTATGTCGCCGCGCCCGCGGCGCTGACGGCCGAGTTCCGCAAGGTCCACCAGTACAACGTATTCTCGGTGAATACGCCCATGCAGCACGGCATTGCCGCCTACATGGCAGACCCGGCGCCGTATATCGGCCTGCCGGACTTTTACCAGCGCAAGCGCGACCTGTTCCGGCAAGGCCTCGCCGGCAGCCGCTTCGAACTGCTGCCGGCCGACGGCACCTATTTCCAGTGCGTCCGCTACGACCGCATTTCATCGCAATCGGAAGCCGAATTCGCCGAGTGGCTGACCACAGAGATCAAGGTGGCCGCGATTCCCGTGTCCGCCTTTTACCGCGACGGCAAGGATTCAGGCATCGTGCGCTTCTGTTTTGCCAAGCAGGACGAAACGCTGGCGCTCGCATTGGAGCGGCTGGCGCGCATCTAGGGATTTTCGGGGACATCGACTATGAACCAGTACCTGAATGGCTTGCAGGACCTCGGCACGGAAGGCGGAGCGCGGCTGGAGCCGCCCCCCTCGGTACTGCATGAGCTGAACCTGGCGAACAAGCGCCTGGAAAAGCTGCTCTCCGATCTGCGCAATGAACGCAACGCCGATGCCGACCTGCGCAATATCGCGCGCGAAGTGGTGCGCGCGGTCGAACTGAATCCGGATATCGCGCTGGCCTGCCTGTTCCTGAACCAGATCGCAGGCACTTATGCGGTACGCCACTGCATCGAGACTGCCATCGTCGTGGTGCTGGTTGCGCGCGGCTTGGGCAAGGCGTCGGACGAAGTCATTTCGCTGACCGCTGCGGCACTGACGATGAATGTTGGCATGCTGCGCCATCACGACAATTTCCAGTGCAAGCCGGGCTCTTTGAACAGCGAAGAGATGGCGATCGTGCGCCGCCACCCGGAAGACAGCGCGGAAATGCTGAAATATGCCGGGATTGAAGATGAGGAATGGATTTCCTGCGTGCTGATGCATCACGAAAACGACGATGGCAGCGGCTACCCGGCCGGAATGACGCGCGAGCAGATCACCAACAATGCCCGCCTCCTGAGCCTGGCCGACCGCTACTGCGCGCGCGTCTCGGCGCGCAACTACCGCTGCTCCATGCTGCCGGACGAGGCGCTGGACAAGCTCCTGCACGATCCGGCCCATCCAGCGGACCCGGTATTGCAGGAACAGTTCCACCGCCAGTTGGGCAAATTCCCGCCCGGCGCGCTGGTGCGGCTTGAAAACGGTGAAATCGGCGTCGTCCTCTGCCGCGATGATGGCGACGGGGCGCTGGAAGTACGCTGCATGCGCGACCCCTCGGGCAATGCCTATCCGGCATCCGTGCAGCGGCGCACCAGTGAGCCGGAATGCTCGATCCGCGAAGCCCTCAGCGAGGACCAGGCGGAACTGCGTTTCAGCCTGAAGCAAGTCTGGGGCGTGCAAGCCAGCCTTTAGTTCAGCTGCTGAAGGCGGCGCTCCACGAAGGTTTGCAGCTCCGGCGCCAGGCGGCCTGAGTCGCGTGCGCGCTGGAAGGCGATCTTCGCTTCGGCGTTGCGCTTGTCGGCTTGCAGCGAAATGCCCATCCCCATCCACCAGACGGCGTTACCGGGTTGCAGGCGCACTGCGGCCTGGTAGTGGTCGGCCGCCTCCTTGTGGCGGTTGGCGCGTTGAAGAACGCCAGCCAGCAGCGCGCGGTAGTCGGCGTTGGATTCGGCGTATGGCAGGCTGCGTTGCAAGGTCTCCAGCGCGCTACCGCCGTGTTCCAGTTGCAGACGGGCCAGCAGCATCGCCATGCCGGCTTGGCGCGGGTCAAGATTGGTGGCGAAGACCAGGTGGCGCATCGCTTCCTGTGTGCGGCCGCCTTCGATCAGCAGGCTGACCAGGGTTTGCCGCGCGGCCTCGTGACGCGGATACAGGTAGACCGCCTGCTCCAGGCTGGCCAGCGCCTCGCTCACCCGCGCATCCTGCAGCTTTGACAGCGCGCGGCGGTATTCGTTTTCTGCCTTCTGCTGCGAGCTCAGGCCAGTCTCGGCGCTTTCGCCAACGGCCAACGGCCCTTTGTCCGGCACATTAGCGGCCTGCGTGCCTTTGCGGCCAGCCACCTGCGCGGCCGGGCGCTGGGCCGGCGACCCGGCCCGGGGCGTGCCGGTGTCGCGCGCCTTGCCCGCCTCCACCGTAGCGGCCTGCCCAGGCAACCGCGCCGTGTTTTCGCGCTGTGCAGCGGCGCTACGTTCGTTTGCCGCGCCAGGCTCCAGCGCCTTACTGCCGGAGGCCGCAGCGCGGCGTGCCGCCGCATTGCGCTCTTCCATCTTGCGCGCAAGCTGCTCCCCGGCGCCCCGGTGGGCTTCCGGCGCGATGCCGCCCTGTACCACCGGTGGCCCTTCATCTCCAACCGCCTCGCCGGCCTGACCATTCTCCCGCGCAGCCGGCTGTGGCGCTGCAGTCCGTGCAGTCGGTACCGCAGCAGGCGCCGGTCCGCCCTGCTGGGCGCCCCTGAAATACTTCCACGCCGCGAATCCGCCTGCGCCGAGCACCGCCAGCGCCAACACGCCTGCGCCGATCGCGGCCGGTGACACAGCCGCGCGCGAACCATAGCTGACAGGCCGCACCGTCGACGAAGCGCCCGCCCGCGCGCCATTGCCGCCGCGCGCGTCCAGGTCCTGCAGCATCTTGTTAATCAAACTCATTTCAGTACTGCCCAGGCAAAGCTGCCCGCCGCCATCAGCACGCCGGCCGCAGCCACCAGCCAAGGCAAGGGGACGCGCGCCCCCGCACCGGAGCCGGTATCGGGACGGCCAACGGTATCCTGGGCCGCCATCGCGACATGTTTCTTGTCCACCTGCTGGCGCCCCTCGCCATAGGCCAGCATCATCGCCTTGTGCGCCACGATATTCACCAGGCGCGGAATGCCCTTGCTGGCCGCGAACAGCCGTTTCACCGCTGCCTGCGTAAAGAGCCGCGAGCCGGCATAACCCGCCACACGCAAGCGGTGCGCCAGGTAGAAATCCAGGTCATCGCGCGACAAGGCCCCCATGTGGTAATGGAAGGTGATGCGCTGCGCCAGCTGCCGGATCGAATCCACCTCCAGGTGGCGGTTCAATTCGGGCTGGCCGAACAGGACGATCTGCAACAGCTTGCGTTTCTCGGTTTCCAGGTTGGTCAGCAAGCGCAAGGCCTCCAGGCTGTCGATCGGAATCGCCTGCGCCTCGTCCAGGCACAGGATCACCTGCTTGCCGGACCGCGCATAATCGAGCAGCTTGTGCGTGATCGACTTCAGCATCTGGTGCTGGTCGACGTCGCGCTCCAGCGCAACCTCCAGCTCGTCGGCCAGGGCCAGCATCAGCGTGCGCGGTTCAAGGTAAGGGTTGGGGATGTAAGCCGTGACGAAGCCGTCACCCAGCGTGGCCAGGAACTTGCGGCACAGCAGGGTCTTGCCCGTCCCCACCTCGCCGGTGATCTTGATGAAACCTTCGCCGCTGCGGGCCGCGACCAGCAAGGTGTTCAGCGCCTCCTGCGAATGGGCGCTGGTAAAGAAATATGTGGTGTCGGGCGTGATCCCGAACGGCAGCTCGCGCAGGCCGAAATGCTGCCGGTACATCAGCGTGCTCCCCGGCGCTCAGGGTCGAGGCCCTTGATGCGGCGCTCGGCATTCAACAGGTCTTCGCTCCAGCTGCCGTCACTCTCGATGATCGTCGGCTTGATCAGGACCACCAATTCGCGCTTCTGCATCACTTCCTGGCGGTTGCTGAACAGGTTGCCGATCACCGGCAAACCGCCCACACCCGGTACGCCGGAACGGTCGCTGGTCGATGCCTGGCGCATCAAGCCACCAATCGCCACCACCTTGCCGTTCTGGCCGCGCACCATGCTGTCGAACTCCGACGTGGTGGAAGACGCCAGCGGCAGGTTCAGCGCGCCCAGGGTCGACCCCAGGTTCACCGCCTTGTTGACGGTCGAAACCTGGCTCACCGATGGATGCACGTGCATCAGGATATTGCCATGTTCATCGATCTGCGGCGTCACATCCAGCACCACGCCGGAGAAGAACGGCTGCAGCGTCACGTTCGGCGACACCGTGCCGTTGCCGGACGAATTGGTGGTGGTGGTCGTGCTCACGCCCGTCACAAAGAATTCGTCGGTGCCGATTTTCAGTACCGCTTTCTGGTTGTTGGTGGCGGTGATGCGGGGGCTCGACAACACATGCACCGTCCCCTGCGACTCCAGGAAGGAAATCAGGGCCGCGAAATTACTGGTCTGGAAGGCGAGGCCGAACAAGGAACCCGCGCCCGTCGCGGCATTGACCAGGGTCGACCCGCTGGTCGCAACCAGGCCGGTAACCGTGTTGCCGATCGGGTCCACCGTCGAATCGCGCCCGCCGTTGCGCGGCAGCACGGCCAGGCCGGTGCCGGGCTGCACGACGCCGCCCGAAATCTTGTGGTTATTGCCGGTGCCGAACGCCGCCCAATTGATACCCGACTGGAAACCGGAGCTCAGTTCCACTTCCAGGATTTTCGCTTCCAGGATCACCTGGCGCTCCACCGACAGCTGCGTCGCGCGCAGATAGCGGTCCACCGCGCGCAACTCGTCCGGCATCGCCCGTACCACGATCACGCCCGATTGGGGGCTGATCACGACGGAACGCCCGCCTTCCTTGCTGCCCACCAGCGCTTCCAGCGACTGCTTCAACTCCTTCCAGAAATCCGATTCCGTACGCGTGAGCACATTGCTCGCATCGCGCACCCGGCTGCCCGAATTGCCCTGGTTGTTGCCGTTGTCCTGGTTATTGTTTTGCTGGTTGTTGTTATTGCCGGAGTTGTTATTGTTGTTGCCGTTGCCCGTGTTGGCGACGTCTGCCACCGAAGTCGAACTCACGCGCAAGTTCGACAGGCCAAGGCGCTGCGCCGTCAGGTAATTGACCTGGAACATGCGGGTCTGGATCGTCAGCGGGCGGATATAAATGCGCGTACCCTCGATGCGGTAATCGTAACCATACAATTCGCGGATCGCATCGAGCGCCTCGGTGAGGGTCACGTCGCGCAGGTTGGCCGTGATATTGCCCGCCACCTCAGGATGCACCAGCATGTTATAGCGCGTACCCGCCACCAGCGAATTGAAGAACTGCTGCGCCGGCACATTGTTGAACGCCACGTTGAAGCGCTCTTCCAGCACCGCGTGCGCCTTCGGCAACGCCCCGGCCAGCGAACTGACCGGCGGTAGCAAGGCGTTCGACACCGCGTCCGGCTGCGCCGCGGCAGCGGGCTTGGTCGCCGCCGCCATCTCTTCGCTGATCTTGTTATACGTATCGCGCGGCGGGTTCATGCTGCATGCCGCCAGGCTTGTGGCCACGGAGAGCACGAATGCCAGGTTGAGGAAATTTCGCATTGTTGTTCTCACTTCTTGCGGCTACCCGCCGCGAGGGGAAATAAAATCAGCGTTTCAGTCTTGTTGCCCCGCCGGAGCACGGCGACATTGGTCCCCACCTCTTCCAGCACGGCGTCACGGAATTTCTCGCCCTTGCGTACCACCACGCCGTCGATGACCGCCACTTCCCTGCCTTCATGGCCTTTACCGACCAATACCGATTGCAGCACAGGCTTTTGCGGCCCGGCCGGTACCGGCATCGAGCCGGGGGACGCCGCTTGCAGGATTTCGGCAGGTGGACGGGTCGGGTCGGTCAGGCCCGCGCGCGACTGCGCATCCGCGCACAGCGGAGCGGCCAGCAAGGCGACGGCTAGAATGCGTGCGCTCATAGCGTCATCCACTTCTCGTCCAGGCCCAGGGTGTACAGCGTCAGCGTCAGGGTGGAGGCCGGGTAATTGCGCGCATCGAGTTGCGCACGGCCCCAGAACAGTTGCTGCGGCGAGCTTTCCAGCGCTTCCATGTAATCGAGCATATCCAGGTAGCCGCCTTGCAGCACCACTTCCACGCCATGACGGTACAACAGTTCCCGCTGGGCGGGCGCTGGCTTCGCAGCCCCCGCCGCAACGGCCGCCGCGTCCGCTTTCGCCTCACCGGCGCCACTGCCCATGCCGCTCACCGGCAAGGTACGCAGGGAGACCAGTTTCAACTTGCCATTCGAGCGCAGCAATTGCTGCAGCAACTGCCCCATCTTCTCGGGCGCCACCAGGCCGTGCTGCATGGTGCGCAGCGAGCCCGCCAGCGCGGCCGCTTCACGGTTCAATTCCGCCAACTGCTTCTGCGCCGGCGCATCCGGGTTTGCGTTAAACGCAGCCATCTGCGCCGCCACGCCGGCATTGGCTGCTTCGACCTGCATACCCTGTTGACGGATCTGGTCCGCCAATGCCTTGTTGCGGGCGAACAGCGGCTCCAGCGCCAAAGCATTGATCAGATATACCAGCGCCGCAACGGATGCCGCAAAAACAGCAATGCGCTCCCGCAGCGTCATGGCATCGATACGTCCGCTCAATTTTTCCCATTGAGCTTTCATTTCGCCGCCTCTTTCGTCTGTGCCGCTTGGGACGTCAGGCGGAATTCAACGAATGGCGCACCCGCCGCGCCCACCGGCGAAGCGCCGGCTGTGCCCACGCCCGCGCCTACGCCGGCCATCCAGCCCCTGCCGGACTGCCAGCAGCAGCCCCGCCGCCAGCAAGCTGCGGCCCCGCGATCGCGCCTGGCCGTGCGATCTCCAGGCTGCCGAATGTTTTCCCTTGCAGGACCGCTTCGCGCGTGAGGCCCTGGATATAGCCTGGCACCAGTTCCGGTTGCAACGCCCTGCCCTCCAGCGCGATTTCCTTACCCGCGCCGACCAGCGTCACGCCGGTCAGCCAGACCCCGGTCACGCTTTGCCGCGCGAATGCCCGGAAATACTCTGAATAACCAGCCGTATTCCCCAATTCTCCACGTTCCAGCACGGACTGCACTTCACGCAGCGAACGCAGTTCCGCCTGCATGCGTACGACATCCGCTTCGATCTCCTTGCTTTTCTGGCGCGGCGGGAATTCCTTTGCGGCCTGCGCCAAGCGTGCTTCGGCCGCGGTCACCGCAGCAGTACCCGCCTCCACCTGCTGCTTCAGCTGCGACGACTTGACCACCCCATACACCGCGACCAACAATGTCCCCGCGACCACGACGCCCAAGGCCTGCGCCATATGGACGGCCGTGAAGATCTTCTTCTGCTTGAGGAAGATCGGGTTGAACAGGTTGATTTGCTGGCTCACAGCACGAGCTCCTCTTCCCGTAATGCCGCACCCAGCGTCAGGAAATGGCGCACCTGTTCTTCGGGTGCCAACAGGCCCGGCGTCTCCGACAGATCGAAGACATCACCGAGTCCGAACGACTCCACCGGCATATACACTTGCGTCGACAGGAAATCCTGCAAGGACGGCACCCCGGTCGGCGCCAGCATCAGGCGCGAAACCGAGATGAAATGATACTGGCGGTCAAAGTGGTCCAGCGAGCGCTGAAGCTCCAGCGCGATCTTGTCGAAGGCCACATGGCGCCGCTCCACGTCCTGCTCCTGCAACATGGCCAGCGTCACGTCGAAGTGGCGCGCCAGGTAAAGCTCCTTGTTGAAGCTGACGGTCAGCAGGCCGCCTGCCGCATCAAAAGACAGCATGGCCAGGCCGCGTCCCTCCGGCTCCATCAGCGCCGAGATATTCCGCTGCGCCATTTCCGGAATATCGATCACCGACAGCGGCACCTGCGCCGCCGCGAACAGGTCCTGGCGCGCCTGGATCAGGCTATTGCGCGCCGCGATGGCGAACATCGAATGCGCCCGGTTGCCGGCGCTCTTGTCGACCGGGATGTCCAGCACATCGATGGTGGCATCGTCGACGTGGAAATCCAGCATATCCTTCAGCCGCCATCGCACGGCGGTTTTCAGTTCATCCTGCGGCACGTTCGGCGCTTCCACCTGCAACAGCTGGTATTCATCACCGGCCAGCAGGGTCGAGCCGACAAAGCTGGCGGCCTGCGCATCGCGCGCAACGCGCGCCAAAGCATCGGCCGCCAGACTGGGTGCGGCCGGATGGAAAGTTGCAAGCTTGACGATCGGTTTGGCGGCAGCTTGCCGTTCGACGCGTGCCACGCAGATGCCGTCTGCGTGAAACGACGTCACAAGAATGCCTTCTTTTTTTCTTGCCTTTGAGAAAAAACGCATGCCACCGATCTAAAAGGTAAACGTTACACGAGCTTCGTGCCGTAGATGGTTGATTATATTCAAGATTACATTACACTTTTACTAAATTTCACAAATTCTCAAAAATTCTTTGTGCCCTGTCAGGTCTTTGACACATAATTTCCGCATGGCCCGACTTGTTTCCCATTTCACCAGCAGGATTCCGCTTCTCCTGCGCACGGCATTGGCGTTGCTGCTGTGGTCTGCGCTAGATCCGGCAGCCGCCAAGGACAGTTATTCCTGGCCCGCCGACTTGACCGACTCGCCCTTCAATTGCACGGAAATTTCGCCAGGCGCCTTCAATTGCAGCGGCGGCATCAGCTTCTCAAAGAAGACAACGATCGCCGTTACTGAACCCATCAAGGTCACCTTCAATGACGATGTGTACATTGAAATGGCCGATATCGGCAGCCCCGGCGTCGCCCTGCTGCTCGACGTGAAAGGCAGCGTTACCTTTGCCAAAAACTCCACCGGTTACCTTGACATCAAGGCCACCAAGGACATCAACATCGGCATGAATTCCGACATCTTTGGCGACGTAACTTCCACCGGAGACGACGTCAGTATCGAAAAGAATTCCACTGTCAACGGCGACGTCGAGGCTAAAGACGAGCTGTCGGTTGGTATGCATGGCAAGATCACCGGCACTTGCAAGGCCAAAACAGTCGATCCCTCCGATTTCAAATGCGGGGGCGGTACCGCACCTAGCTTCGACCACATCATGATCTCGCACGGCGGCACAGGCGTCACGTGCACGCCCTCGATACTGACGATCAAAGCCTGCAAAGATGCTGATTCGGGAGGAACATGTACGCCTTACACTGGCGGCGTTTCCGGAATCATCAGGGCCAGCTCCACTACTTCGCAGGATCTGAATTTCTCCATTCCGAATGGCAGCTCGGAGGCAACGGTGTCGTTAGCCTCGACGAAGGTGGCCACATTTACCTTATCTTCACCAGATACAGCGTTCACCTGCTGGAATGGCACCACAAACAGCTGCCAGCATGAATTTGAACAAGCCGGCTTCGTATTTACCGACATCTTGAATCACTCGGCGGGAATTCAGCAGACATCAAGGATCAGCGCCGTATCAACCAAGCCCGGCGGCAAGTCGTGCGTGCCGGCATTTACCTCCACGACCAACGTGACCTTCAACTGCACGTACACCAATCCAGAATCGGGCTCTTCACTCTCTCTGGCTTTCGGCGCCACGACGACAACTTTCACCTGCGGCGGCAATCAAACGATCCCGGTACCTTTCGACAGCACTGGCAAGGCCGACTTCAAGCTCACCTACCCTGACGTTGGCAGTATTACGCTCAAGGCCACTGTCGGCTCCGACATGCAGGGACAAGACAGCTTTATCACCGCGCCAGCATCGTTCAAGCTCACTCCCGCCGAGAATCCAATCCGTGCCGGCCAGGACACTAACGTTACTATCGAAGCGATGACCGCGATTACAGACCTTCGCGCCAAGAGCTTTGGGCTGGAAAAGAATACACCCGAATCGGTGAAGCTGACCTTCAAACGCTGCCAGCCAAGTGCGTCGCATCCAGATGGGACCGCGCCTGACGACGGAAACTTCACTTCCACGTCGACCGGATTTGCCAACGGCCAAGCGATCTATAAAATCAAATGGACCGAAGTCGGCAACGGCGATCTTAACGCCGCACTGGTAAGCGGAAATTACCTCGGCAGCTCGCTCGCCCCGACCGGTACGCTGGGCAGCGCATGTGCCGCCGGTGCGGACGGTGCGCTCGCCTCAGTACCGCATCACTTCAAGACCCAGACTGAGCAGCCAATCTACGCCTATTCAGACCAGCCGATGAACATCATCGTTTCGGCGCACGACAAAGACCATAACCTGACCAGGAACTACTACATACTGGCGGACAAAAGCTCCAAGACCGTTAAGCCGCTTACCCTGGGGGCATGGAAGGGCACGGACCAGAACCCCGGCAATGGCGCATGGAACGCTACCAGCATTCCACTGGCGGACATGAAAAACGGAACGGAGCGCGGCAAAATCGGCTTCACACGTACGTATAAACTAGGCGATAAACTGACCGCACCAGTCGACGCGGCGATACGCGTTTCCGACGGGAGCACCAATTCATCGGGCGCCGGCGAAGAAGTGGTAACGAGCATCCGCAACGGCCGACTGCGACTGTCGAATGCATTTGGCTCGATCAAGCAATCGCTAAGCATTCCCGTCATGGCACAGTACTGGAGCGGCAGTTCCTGGATCCTGAACACCGACGACAACTACACAACCCTGCCCCTGACGTCTATCGCTTTAACTCGCAGTATCGCATCCTCCAACAGTGCCGTCACCGAGAATAAAACGATTGCCGCCGGCCAGAGCAAGATCGTCATCAGCCCGCCAGGCAGCGGTACGTCGGGAACGGTTGACGTGGCGGTCAATCTGGGCGACAGCACTGGCCAGGACATTTCCTGCCTGCCCGGAACGCACCCAACAACCGTTGGCAACAAACAGCCCTGGCTGCGACACGCTTACGGTAGCTGCGGTTCCCAGGTCGACCCTTCAGCGCGCGCCACATTCGGGGTTTACCCCGGCCAGACCAAGCGCACGATCTACGTTCGCGAGGCCTTCGATTGAAACCGCGCGGCTACACAATCGTTGAACTCATCACAGTAATGGTCATACTGGGGGTGCTGTCGGCCATCGCCATTCCGCGCATGATGGGCAATGAGTGGAATGGCCTGGCCTGGCGTCAGGAAGTACTGTCCGCATTGCGTTACGCGCAGAAGTCGGCTGTCGGGCACCGCAGAGTCGTTTGCGCCAACGTGCAGGCGACCGAGGTTACGCTGACCATCGCGCAAGTCAACCCTGCGAGCGTCTGCAACCTGCCATTCGATTCACCGGATAGGCAGCTGTACAAAAGCCGAAACAGCAGCGTGGTTGCGAAGGATTTGCTCGGTACGCTCTACTTCCAGCCCGATGGCCGCATCACAAGCGACGGAGCCGGAACGACGAACGTCGCCAAAGGCAGCAGCATAGGAATCTCCGATGCCAACCCTATTCGCATCGACGGGGAGACTGGTTATGTCAATTAAGCGGCAGTCGGGCGTGACCCTGGTGGAGATGATAATCGCCATCGTGATCATTGGCGTGGGCCTGGCGGGCGTGATCGGCGCATTGGCGCGCACGTCCATTTACAGCGCCCACCCAATGGTCAACAAGCAGTTGGCCGCAATTGCGGAAGGCATGATGGAAGAAGTGCTGTTGCAGCCTTTCGCGAAGGTTGCAGATGTCGGCACCAAAAACAATGCCTGTGCCCGCAACGCCTTCAACGATATGTTGGACTATGACGGCTATACCAGCACAACCATCTGCGATGTCGATGGCACCACCGTGGCTGGACTCGGTGGTTACAGTGTAACGGTGGACGTGGAAGTTGCAGGGGCCGACATTGCCGGCGTTCCCGCAGCGGATATCCATGTGGTGAATGTCACCGTGACCAATGCCAGCCAAAGTTATGCACTTACCGGATGGCGCACGAAATACGCACAATAACCAGCATGAAAAATACCGCACGCGGATTTACCCTGATTGAGCTGATTGTTGTCATGGTGGTGACCGGCATTCTTGCGGGCATCCTTGTCGTGTTTTTCCGGCCTGCGATGCAGAACTATCTCGCCGCCGGACGGCGCGCGGAGTTGACGGATATGGCCGACACATCCATGCGCAGGATCACACGCGACATCCGCCTTTCAGTGCCGAACTCTGTAAGACTGATCAACAACAGCGCTATCGAAATGATTCCGACCAGCATGGGAGGACGCTACCGAATGGCCCCCGACACCAACTGGGACAATCTGGAGAGCGAGAAGACCCTGGCGCTCGACACGACCCTGCAGGTCAGCGGATTTGACGTGCTGACGCCCATGCCAATCAAGCCCGTGAAAGACGACTTTGTAGTCATCGGCAATATGGATCCCTCTGAGGTCTACGCGGCGGCATCCCCCACCCGCGCCCAGATAACTGAGGCGACTAACGCGCCGGCAGCTGCTGCGTCCCCAGGTCCGGCACACTCGGCCGGCACAGCGCGTATCAAATTCAGCCCTGCCGTGCGTTTTCCTGAAGGGTACGATGGCGGACGCTTCTTTGTCGTGCCCGCTGCGCAGGGGGCAGTCAGTTATGTATGCCAGGGCGTCACCCCTGCTGGCGGCGGGACGCTTTACCGTGTGTCGAACTATGGCTTCAACCCCGTTAAAACGGAGCCAAGCACGGCGAACGCGGCGGTTCTGGCTACGCACGTTTCGGCCTGCCTGTTCAGTTACACGCCGGGCACGACGCAAGAACGCGGCCTCGCCACCGTCGTTTTATCGCTGACCGACGACAATGAAACCGTCACCCTGTCCTATTCGACCCACGTAAGCAACGTGCCATGAACCAAATGAAGTGCCGGCAAACCGGCTTTGGCTATATTGCGGCAATCGTGATCGTGGTAATCCTCGCCACCCTCGCTACCGCCGCGGTGCGCCTGAACACCACGCAGCAAGCATCTTCCAACCTTGACGTGCTGGCAGCGCGCGCATTACAGGCGGCACGCGCCGGCAGCGAATTGGGTCTTTACCGCGCTTTGGTGGGTGCAATATGCGAGGATGCGTTTATCAATATGGGGGCTGGATTTTCAGTGCAGGTGAAGTGCCGATCCGCCAAATTTTTCGAAGGCGAATCGGCGCCTGGCGTGCCGATCGAGAAAGTCATCTATGAGATCGATGCAGTAGCGTGCAATTCCGCTTCCGCGTGCCCCGACGCCGCAAGGGTTGCCACCGCCGAATATGTCGAACGCCGTCGTGTCGTTACCGCTTGCATGCGGGCCGACCAAACCGACTGCTAATCCACTCCGAGGGCTCTGCACCTGTTGACTCGCACTCGCTTGATCACTTACTGCCTGGCGCCGCGCAAACCGAAAGACAAACAAAAAAGCCAGGCTTTGCCTGGCTTTCTTAGCTAGATCCAGTATCAGCAATCATCGCCTGTCGGTGTTGCGCTGATAACAGGTGGGGTGACTGGCGTCTTCGTTGTGTCAGCCGGCGTATAGACGATACCGCATTTTTGTGCTTTCGCCGTACCGGCAATAGATTTCGGCACAATTCCCATCTCCGTGGATCCGGTTGCAGGGCCGGACGTACCGGCCGTGTTACTGGCCGGTACAGTCGTATAGTCCGCACTAGTAAGACCTGCAGCCTGAAACAGGTTGGCAGTCGCCTTAGGATATCCAGCCGAATCTACCTCAACGCTTACGCCATCGGCATCAATGGTAGTTTTAGTGGCAACGCTACCTGCGGCCAGCCAACGACCGTGGATCATTGCGACAGTCGACTGCAGCGACCCGCGCGCAGCATTCAGTGTCGCGGCACGTGCATCGCCCCCGAGGTTGATAAAGCGTGGCAGCGCCGTGGCAGCCAAGATGCCCAGGATGACCATCACAACGATCAATTCGATCAGGGTAAAGCCAGACTGCTTAGGGGTCTGAATCTGTTTCATTAGTCCTCTCCAGATACTTGTGGTGTCGCGGTTCTTAGTTATTGATCTGTTCCAGGGTCACACCGCCAGGCCCCGGCCCTTCGTGAATATTGGTGATATTTGAAGGTTTCTCCGCAAATTTTACCTTGAAATTCAAATGCTTCCCGCCGTTTTTTCGATGAGTTCCTCGATTAATTAACATATACGACAAGGTTGCAGTGGAACGGTCGAAGTACCAGTGCCCCTCCGGCACTGCCCCAGGCTTGGGCGCATTGAACTCGCCGGCGTAATTTGGCGGCCGGCGCTCCAGCCAGTCCATCGGATTCTGGCGGCCCAGATCAGCGAATTCTGCCGCACTTCCCTTTAAATACAACGAAGTAGCCCTGTTCGCAAGGGCTGCACGCATGCTCGTTACAACTTGCTCAACCGCAAGCAACTCAGCTTCTTCTTGATAGAACTGCATCTTGCGGAGCAGGATTCCGGTCAGGATGGCGAAAATAATCACGACCACCGCAAACTCGAAATGACCCGATCCACGCTGCCGCCGTCGTTGCGGCAAAGCTACATTCGATGTCTTGCGGATCGGAATTTTCATCGGCGCAATGCCGCTTTGCCCAGGTCCCAGATCGGCAGGAAGATGCCCAGAGCCAGCACCAGCACCATCGCACCAAGGAAGGTGATCAGGATAGGTTCGATCTGTGCAGACAGGGTTTTCAGTTCGTAGTCGACTTCGCGCTCATACATTTGCGCGATCTCATCCATCAGATCATCCAGCGATCCCGACTCCTCGCCAACGGCAATCATTTGCAGCACGATTGGCGTGAAGACAGCGGCCGTCACCGCCGTGCGCAGGATCGATTCGCCGCGCTCCACGCCGTCGCGCATTTGTTCGATGCGGGAAGTCAGGTAAGCGTTGTCGACGGTTTGCGACACCACAGTCAATGCCTGCACGATCGGCACGCCACTGCGGGCGGACAGCGAAAAGCTGCGCGCAAAGCGGGCCATGGTCGCCTTGTGGATGATCTTGCCCGCGACCGGCAGACGCAGCTTGATCCGGTCCCACTCATAGCGGCCCTTTACGGTCTTGATCCAGGCGCGGAATCCAAAGAATGCAACTACAGCAATGCCAAGTAACAGCGCCCAATAGTCCTGGGTGAAATTGGAAGTCGCCAGCAAGATCCGCGTCATCAGCGGCAATTGCGTATTGAAGCTCTCAAACACCTTGGCAAATGCCGGGATCACGAAGATGTTAATCACAACCATGGCGAGCACCATCGCGATCACCACAAAGGTCGGATAGCGCAACGCTGTCTTGACCCGCTCGCGCATGTCGCGGTCGAATTCAAGGTGCTCGAACAGGCGCAGGAACACTTCCTCCAGTCGCCCGGTCATCTCGCCCACGCGAACCATTGACAAGTAAAAGGCCGTGAACACATCCGGGTGGCGCCGCATCGCAGCCGACAGCTCGCGGCCCGAGTCCAGCGACTCCCGTAAATCCTTGATCACCCGGCCGAACGATTTGCTGATGGCCGATTCCTGCAGGCCCGCCAGCCCGCGCATGATCGGCACACCCGATTTAAGCAGCGTATACATCTGGCGGCTGAACAACTGCACGTCCATCGAGGTGACCTTCTTTTCGGTCAGTCGCTCCCACAGACTATCCTCGTTCTGCTTGGCGACAGCCTTGGTCTCATTGATTTCGATGGGCGTGACGCCAGTGCTGAACAACTGATCCGCGACAGCGCCACTGTCGGCGCCTTCCAGCACACCCTGCATCAATTCGCCGCGTGCGTTGCGGCCCTTGTAGGCGAACAGCGGCACGTCAATCCTCTAACTGGTTACTGATGCGCATGGCTTCCGCCACCGTGGTGCGGCCCTGGATCACAAGCTGCACAGCGTGGCGGCGCAGCGTCATGCCGGCCATCTGCTGCGTGGCTGCTTTCAGGAACACAGCCGGATCGACGTCGTTCGCGGCATCCACCACCGACTGGGTCATCTCCAGCAGTTCATACACGCCGGTCCGGCCACGATAGCCCAGGCCATTGCAGTGCGAGCAGCCCTTGCCGTGGAAGTAGCGGCCCATGTCGACCTTGTCCTTCAGCTCGAGGCTGAGCCATTCGTGCTCGCTCGGTGTCGGCGTATAAGGCGCGGTGCAGGATTCGCAGATCACGCGCACCAGGCGCTGCGCCAGCACGGCTTGCAGCGAACTGCCCACCATGTAGCGCGGCACGCCCATGTCCATCAGGCGCAGCGGCGTGCTGGCGGCGTCGTTGGTGTGCAGGGTCGAGAGCACCAGGTGGCCGGTCATTGCGGCGCGCAGGCCGATCTGGGCGGTTTCCTGGTCGCGCATCTCGCCGACCAGCACGATGTCCGGGTCCTGGCGCAGGGCGGAACGCAGCACGCGTGCAAAATCCAGCTCGATCTTTTCGTTGACCTGCACCTGGTTGATGCCCGCCAGCCGGTACTCGACCGGGTCTTCGACGGTGATCAGCTTTTTCTCCATCGAATTCAGTTCGGCCAGCGCGCAATACAGCGTGGTGGTCTTGCCGCTACCGGTCGGGCCGGTCACCAGCACCAGGCCGTTCGGGCGGGCGACGATGGCGCGGAATTTTTCCAGCAGCGTTTTCGGCATGCCGATCGCATCCAGGCGCAGGTTCATGCCGCTCTGGTTCAGCAAACGCATGACGATGGATTCGCCATATTGCGTCGGCATGGTCGAAATACGGACGTCGATGCGGGCGTTCTTCACCCGCACGGCGAAGCGGCCATCTTGGGGCAAGCGCTTTTCGGAGATGTCCAGGTCGGACATCAGCTTCAAACGCAGCGCCAGCGCTGGCGCGATCTTGATGTCGGCCTCCGTCTGCAGGTGCAGCACGCCGTCGATGCGGAAGCGGATCTGCAACCGGCCTTCC
>CAMLRG010000051.1 GCA_946482335.1 uncultured Duganella sp.
GCGTGCCCGCACGGAGCCCGCTCCGCCCGCATCCTATCCTTGCTTTGATCCAGCGCAAGGAATAGCGCCTTCCCGATAGTGTTTTTGCTATGGGAGCCATAGAATCCCAGCAATTGGCACTCACCCAGGGAGAGTGCTAATATATGTTCAGAACGGCATGATAGAGGTTAAGAATCATTTAAGTTCTGTCGTGCATGCTGGTAACTCTGAAAAGCATTCCCTTCAAGCGAGGATAGATAAGATGACCGCAACGAACGCACTGGTACCTGCCGGCAGCAACGCGCTGACCCTTGGCTTCAGCGGGAGCCTGGGCAACCTGGACGCTTATATCTCGGCTGTCAATCGCCTGCCCATGCTGTCCCATGAGGAAGAGGTCGAGCTGGGCAACCGCTTGAAGGAAAAAAACGATATCAAGGCTGCGGAAAAGCTGGTGACTTCCCACTTGCGCCTGGTGGTGTCGATCGCCCGCGGCTACCTCGGGTATGGCTTGCCGCACGGCGACTTGATCCAGGAAGGCAATATCGGCCTGATGAAAGCCGTCAAGCGCTTCGACCCGGACCAGGGCGTGCGCCTGGTGTCGTACGCGATGCACTGGATCAAGGCGGAAATCCACGAATACATCCTGAAGAATTGGCGCCTGGTCAAAGTGGCCACCACCAAGGCCCAGCGTAAGCTGTTCTTCAACCTGCGCAGCCACAAGCAGGGCCTGGATGCCATGTCGCCGACGCAGATCGACGAACTGGCCAAGGCGCTGGATGTGAAGCGCGAAGACGTGATCGAAATGGAAACCCGCCTGAGCGGCCGCGACATCGCCCTGGAAGCGCCGTCCGACGACGAGGACGACAAGTTTTCGCCGATCGCCTACCTGTCGTCGGACAATATGGAGCCGACCAAGGTGCTGGAAGCGGAACAGGTGGTGCGCCTGCAATCGGAAGGCCTGGAAACCGCCCTGTCCAAGCTCGACGCGCGCTCGCGCCGCATCGTGGAGGCGCGCTGGCTGGCCAATGACGATGGCTCCGGCGCCACCTTGCACGCGCTGGCGGAAGAATTCGGCGTGTCGGCGGAACGCATCCGCCAGATCGAAGCCGCGGCCCTGAAGAAAATGAAGGGCGCACTGGCCGCTTACCTCTGAGCCGGCAAGCTCCCCCGCGCAAAGCGCCGTTACCGTAAGGTACGGCGCTTTTTCTGTTTACACATCCAGTTAATGTCGGGAATTTTTACATTCCCAAAAGGAACATCGCGCAAATCCTTGATATTGATGAGTTTCGGTTAGTGGCATGGCGCTTGCTTTGTAATTGTTGAGCAAATTTACAAGAGGAATTACCGATGATTAAGAAGCTTGCCTTAGCCGCCATGTGTGCACTGGCCTTTGCATCGGCCCATGCCGCCACCAAGACCAGCTTGGTTCCCCTGGCCAATCTGGCCGACGTCCACGTCAAGTGGGACAACAATATTCCGCTTGGCGTCGATTCGGCCGTCCAGTTCGGCAGCCCCGGCAAGGATTTGCTCTGGCTCGATATCCCGGACGATGGCGATTACACCTTCCGCCTGGTGCGCCCGGCGGCAGCCAATTTTGACGCCACCTTCAAACTCATCGTGGATGATGGGGTGAACCCGGCAACCAGCTACAACTCGATCACCTCGGTCGAGGGCAACAACAAGGTGTGGACCTGGACCGACATCAGCCTGCTCGACCAAGCCTACCTGTTCGACCTGGTCATCAACCTGAACAAGAAAGGTGCGGGCAACCCTGAATTCACCGGCTACCTGCAGGAAGTTCCCGACACGCCGAGCGGCACCACGCCGGAACCCGCCTCGCTGGCACTGCTTGGCACCGGCTTGCTGGGCCTCGGTCTGGCGCGCCGCCGCCGCAAACAATAAGTCGTCAACACCGATAACAAAAAACTGGCGCCCTGCGGGGCGCTTTTTCTTTGCCGCACACTTTATTAGTGTCGAGAATTTTTACATTCCAAAACGCAACTCTTCGCAAGTCCTTGATATTGATGGGTTGTGATTCTTAGGCACAGGGATTGCTTGAAAATCGCTGGGGGGCAACCAAGAAACAGGAGTTGCCAATGTTTAAGAAGCTTGCCTTAACGGCGGTGTGCCTGCTGGCCATTGCCACCACCCACGCCGGCACCAAAACCGGCCTGGTCCTTTTAGAGAACCTCGATGACGTCCATGTCAAATGGGACAGCCAAATCCCGCTTGGCGTCGACTCTCCAGTACAGTTTGGCAGTCCTGGCAAGGATTGGCTCTGGCTCGATATCCCGGCCGACGGCGATTACACCTTCAAACTGGTGCGGCCGGCGGCGGACAAATTCCATGCCAGCTTCAAGCTGATCGTGGACGATGGCGCGGGCCAGACCGTCTACAATTCCATTGTTGCGGTCGAAGGCGGCAACCAAGTCTGGACCTGGACGGACATCGGCCTGCTCGACCGCGATTACCTGTTTGACCTGGTCATCAACCTCAGCAAGAAGGGTGCCGGCAACCCCGAATTCAGCGGCTTCCCGCAAGAGCTTGCCGATGCCACCAGCGGCGCCACACCCGAGCCGGCATCGCTGGCCTTGCTCGGCGCTGGCTTGCTGGGCCTGGGCCTGGTGCGCCGCCGCTCCCAACAATAAGTTGTCAACGCCAACAATAACAACTGACGCCCTCCGGGGCGTTTTTTTCTTGTCGGAAAACTTTACAGTTGAGTGGACTCAACAGTGCAACGGGGCAGTTTTTGATTTGCTAAGCTGTTCTCAGGCCAGAGGAGAACATCATGCATCCCAGATTGATTTGCCTGGGCATGGCGGGCCTGGTCCTCGCCATTGCCGCTGCTTGCGGCTCCATCCGCAGCAGCGCCGACGATGCCGGCAACGGCAGCGCCAGCCGCCCACCACCGCGCACCAGCGCCAGATATACGCTGGCCCAGGGGGAAACCATCAAGCTGGCCCCCGCCGTCACGCTCACGCTCGAGCGCGTCAACGACAGCCGTTGCAAACCGGGCGCCGTCTGCGTCTGGGCTGGCTACATCAGTTACCGCTTCGTCCTGACCGACAAGCAGGGCAAATCCCACTTCCTGCTGGCGCATGACATGCCGGGCGCTGCCAGTTCGGTCAGCCGCAACGGCTTGACGTTCACCTTGCAAGGCCTGGAGCCGGCCGAACCGCCGCCCCTGAAGGCACCGGCGCCGGATTATCGGGTAAGCTTGCGGATAAATATTTCCCAACCGACATAGCTGCCCATGACGCCAACCGCCCAGCCACGACGACTGACTTCCACCATCATTATCGCGCTGGCGTTCAGTATGCCGGCCTGGGCCAAGACACCGGTCGCCACCGGCACCGGCGGCGCCGTGGCCACCATCAGCGAGCCGGCGTCGAAGGCGGCATTGGCCATCCTGGACAAGGGCGGCAACGCGGTCGACGCGGCGGTGGCAGCGGCCGCCACCCTGGGCGTCACCGACCCGTTCAGCTGCGGCGTGGGCGGCGGCGGCTTCATGGTGATCTACCTGGCCAAGGAACGCCGCGTCATCACGCTCGACCACCGCGAAGTGGCGCCGGCCGCGTTCCGCGCCGATGCCTTTGCGCCCGCGGGCAAGGCGGTCGATTATGGCAGCGCCATTGCCAGCGGCATGGCGGTGGGCGTGCCGGGCACGGTGCGCGGCTGGCACGATGCGCTGGACCGTTACGGCACCATGTCGTTCAAGCAGGTGCTGGCGCCGGCGATCAAGGTCGCGCAGGACGGTTTCCGCCTGAACGACAATTTCGTCGGGCTGGTGAAGGAAAACGAAAAGAAGTTCGCACTGTTCCCGGACACCGCCGCGCGCTACATGAAGGATGGCAAGCCTCTGCCGGCCGGCACCTTGCTGCGCAATCCCGACCTGGCCAAGACCTACCGCCTGCTCTCCAGCGACGGCGTGAAAGCCTTCTATTCCGGCAAGCTGGCGCAGGCCATCGTCGATTCTGTCAACCGTCCGCCCGCCGCGGCCGGGGTGGCGGTGCGCGCCGGCACGATGTCGCTGGCGGACCTCGCCAATTACGAGTCGCGCTGGCGCCAGCCGGTGCGCTCCACCTACCGCGGCTACGAACTGGTGGGCATGCCGCTGCCCAGCAGCGGCGGGGTGACGATCGCAGAAGCGTTGAACATCCTGGAGGGTTTCGACCTGAAGTCCATGCCGCGCGAGAAGGCGGAACACTTGTACATGGAGGCCGTGCGCCTGGCCTTTGCCGACCGCAACGCCTACCTGGCCGATCCGGAATTTGTCGACGCACCGGTGGCGGGCCTGGTCAGCAAGGAATACGCGGCGCGGCGCCGCGAACTGATCGATCCGACCCAAGCGCGCCATAACGCACAGCCCGGCGACCCTTACCTGTTCCAGCAAGACCCGAGCGTGCCGCTGCGCCCTTCCCCCGCTGCCAAAGCGAAGCTGCTTTCCGAAAGCGCCCACACCACGCACCTGGCGGTGTCGGACAAGGATGGCAATATCGTGGCCTATACCTTCACCATCGAATCATGGGGCGGCAGCGGCATCACGGTGCCGGGCTATGGCTTCATCCTGAATAACGAGATGACGGACTTCGATTTCACCGGCCCCCATCCCAACGTGCCGGAAGCGGGCAAGCGTCCGCGCAGCAGCATGTCACCGACCATCGCCTTCCGCAACGGCAAGCCGGCCTTTACCGTCGGCAGTCCGGGCGGCGCGACCATCGTGACCACCGTACTGCAAACCATCTTCAACCATATCGACCTGGGCATGGACATGCCGGCCGCGCTCAATGCGCCGCGCATTTCGGAGCGCAACGGCCAGGCGACGTCCATCGAGCCGGGCTTCGCCGGCAGCCCGCAGGCGCGCGCACTGGAACGCTTCGGCCAGCGCTGGGATCCGGCGGCAGAGGAAATCGGCGCCGCCAATGCCATCGTCTTCAATGCCGACGGCACGGTGACCGCGGTCAGCGAAGGCAAACGCCACGGCGTGGGCAGCGCCCTGGTGCAAAAGCGCGGCCATTAAACACGCCGCACAGCGTGCCGCGTCAACCGTGCCGTTGGCGGCTGTCGACCGGCGCTTCGGCGCGCTCATGCAAGCCATAGTCGCGCACCACGCTGGCAATGCGCAGGCGGTAATCGGCGAACAGGCGTTCGCGCCCGGCTTGCTGGGCGGCGCGGTGCGCTTCCACCCGGCGCCATTCCTGCACCGCCGCTTCGTCGCGGAAGAACGACAGCGACAGCATCTTGTCCGGATTCGCCAGGCTCTGGAAGCGTTCAACGCTGATGAAACCGTCGATCCGCTCCAGCGTCGGCCGCAAGGCGGCGGCGATATCCAGGTAGGCTTCCTTGCGGCCCGCGGCCGGCGTCACTTCGAAAATCACGGCAATCATTGGTGGAACTCCGGTATGCGCGCATTCGCCGATGCGCGGTAAGTCCAGGTCAGCTGCGGCAGCGGCGTGCCGCGCAGCGCTTCGACACAGCCGGCGGCGACCTGCTGCGCAAGCTGCTGGCCCGGGCAAGCGTGCCGCCCGTGGCCGAAGCCACGCTGCGCGCTGCCCAGCATCACGAGTATCGCCTGCCCTGCCGCCACTGTCACGCCGCCGACCGTGCAAGCCTCGGCGGCGAAACGGCGCGTGTTGACGATGGGCGGGTCGGTGAGCATCACCTGCGCCACCAGCGCATCGGGATCGGCAGGGCTGGCGCCATGCTGCAGCGCGACCAGGCAATTGCCCAGCAGGCCGGCGCTGGCCTCGTACGTCTGCGACAACAGGCCGACCAGGTTGGCGAGGATGGCATGGTCGTTGCGCCAGCCGGCAGCGCCAGCCTCCAGCGCCACGGCGGCAGCCAGGGAGCCCGATGGTGCAGCTTGCAGCAGCTCGCGCATGGCGGCCAGCAGGCGCAGGCTTGCCGCATGCGCCGCTTCGATTTGCTGCGCACTGCCCAATGGGGACAGGCAGGCCACGAAATCACCCATCCAGCGCGCCAGCGCGGGCAACTGCGCGTCGGCAAAGCCGAGCAGGCTGGCGACCGTGCTGACCGGCGCCTCGAACGTCCACGTGCCCCACGTGCGGCCGTCAGCCAGCAGGCGCGCGGCCACGGTTTGCGCCCGCTGCCGCGCCAGGGCCGGGGGCGCCGCTTGCGCCAGCGCGCGCTGCAGGGCAAGCTTGGGCGCGGCATGGCGCTCCCCTTCGTTCATGCGCACCAGCGCGCCAAACACTGCGCCGGCGCTGCCGCCGGCAATGGCCGCCGGCACCGGTTCGGACAACGGCCGCACGCGCAGCGCAGGATGGCTGAGCACTTGCTCGACCAAGGCTGCCCCTTCGGCGAGCCACATGCCCCGCCCCGTATCCCATATCAAATCCTGCATCCCATTCCTCCGGCATCGATCAAGAAATTGCAGTATCCTGAAAAAACCGCAACGACAATTCGCCCTGCATCGAACTATGGATTCCAAGCTCGCCCATATCGCCGGCGCCATCGCCGAACCTGCCCGCGCCCGCATGCTGTGCTCCCTGCTGGACGGGCGTGCCCGCACCGCCACCGAACTGTCGGTGGTGGGGGAAGTGAGCCCCTCCACTGCCAGCGCCCATTTGGCGCGCCTGAAGGACGAGCAACTGCTGCTGCAGCTGGCGCAAGGCAAGCACCGCTACTACAAACTCGCCAGCCAGGAGGTGGCCGCCGCACTGGAAGCCTTGCTGGTGGTGGCGGGCTTGCCGCGCGACGAGTTCAAGCCCAATACGCCCGACCGCCTGCGCCATGCGCGCACTTGTTACGACCACATGGCGGGCACGGTGGCGGTACGGCTGCACGACCACTTTGCCGCCCAGGGCTGGCTGGCCGCCGACGGCGACGCGTACGGCTTGAGCGCGCAAGGCGAACAGCGCTTCGCGCAGCTTGGCCTGGACCTGGCCGCGCTGCGCAAGCTGCGGCGCCGCTTCGCCTGCCCTTGCCTGGACTGGAGCGAGCGCAAGCCCCACCTGGGCGGCGCGCTGGGTGCCGCCCTGTTGCAACTGGCGCTGCAGCGCGGCTGGGTGGAACAGGATCTCGACAGCCGCGCACTGCAGCTGCCGCCCAAAGGCCAACGCCAGATGCTGGCGGCCTTCGGTCTAAGCAGCGCTTAAGGTTTTGATAAGATGATGCGGTTTCCTGAACTCATCGGAGGCATCCGGCCATGAAAAAATTCATCCGCGAAAACAAGGGCTTCATCGTCTTCCTGCTGACACTGGGCGTATTCCGCACCGCCATCGCCGACTGGAACCCGATCCCGTCCGCCTCGATGCACCCCAACCTGCTGGAAGGCGACGTGGTGTTCGTCAACCGCGTCGCCTACGACCTGAAGGTGCCGCTGACCGACATTTCGCTGCGCCAGCTCGGCGAGCCGCAGCGCGGCGACATCGTGACCTTTTCCTCGCCGAAGGATGGCACGCGCCTGATCAAGCGCGTGGCGGCACTGCCGGGCGACCGCGTCGAAATCCGCAACGAACGCCTGGTCATCAACGGCAAGCCCTCCGAGTACGCTGTGCTGGGCAATGCGGTGGAACATATCGAACAGGTCGGCGACCTGCAGGCGCTGCAACTGCAGGAACACAATGCCAGCGCCAGCTACAGCATCCAGGTGCTGCCGCAAGTCGATGCCCGGCGCGACTTCGGCCCGGTCACGGTACCGGCCGGCAGCTACCTGATGCTGGGCGATAACCGCAACAACAGCCATGATTCGCGCTACATCGGCTTCGTGCCGCGCGAATTGCTGATCGGCCGTGCCGAGCGCATCCTGGTGTCGGCCGATATCCTGGGCAACTGGAAGCCGCGCACGGAACGCATCGGCATGAGCTTGCGGCCATGATCGAATTCCAGGGGCTGGCCAAACAATACGGCGGGTTTGCCGCCGTGCAGCCGCTGACGCTGACGGTGCGGCGCGGCGAAGTGTTCGGCTTCCTCGGACCGAACGGTGCCGGCAAGACCACCACCATCCGCATGATGATGGGCATCCTGGTGCCGAGCGCCGGCCGCGTGCTGGTGGGCGGCCTCGATTGCCAGGCCGATGCGGCCCTGGTCAAACGCCATGTCGGTTACCTGCCCGACAATCCGATCTTTTACGATTTCCTGCGCGGCCGCGAGATCCTGCAATTTGTGGCGGAGATGCACGGCATGCCGCGCCAGGCTGCCATCGAGCGCGCCGCCCGGCTGCTGCAGGAGTTCGGCCTGCAGGAAGTCAGCGAGGAATTCGCCGTCAATTATTCGATGGGCATGAAGAAGAAGCTGGGCCTGGCCTGCGCCCTGGTGCACGATCCCGCCGTCCTGATCCTGGACGAGCCGATCAACGGCCTCGACCCGCGCGCGGCGCGCGAAGTGCAGGACCGGCTGGTGGCCAGCGCTGGCGCCGGCAAAACCATTTTCGTTTCGACCCACTTGCTCGATATGGCACAGCGCATGTGCAACCGCGTCGGCATCATCAACCGCGGCGCGCTGGTGGCAACCGGTTCGCTGGATGAATTGCGCGGCGTCAGCAGCGCCAACAGCACGCTGGAAGAGCTGTTCCTCGAACTCACCGACGAAGACCGCCTGAGCGCATGAGGGACCTGCCCAGCGCCCCGCGTGCATTCTGGCTGCTGGCGCGCCTGCGCTTGTTGCGGCTCCTGAACATGGGCAATGCGCTGCGCTTGCGCAAGGCGCCAACGGGTGCCAGCCGCCCCGCCACCAGCGGCAAAAAGAATGTGCGCTGGCTCATTTCCAGCCTGCTCGCAGGCTTCATGCTGTTTGCCTTCCTCAATACCGCCAGCACGTCGCTGCTGAACATGCAGTGCCGCCTGCCGACCGGCAGCCAGTGCCTGGCCACCGGCCACCAGGCCGGGCCAGGCCCGGGGCCGGAACAGGCCAGCCGGGAATTGCGCAGCGCCCCTTTTCATCCGGTGCTGATGCGGGCAGCCGCCATGCAGCTTTGCCTGCTGTTCGGCATCGCTTTCCTGATGCCGCTGGGCAGCAAGGAAATGGCGCGGCCCGACTGGGACCTCGAATGGCTGGTCACTTTGCCCCTGCCGCGGCGCACCCTGCTGCTGGCGCGCATCGCGGAGCGCACGCTGGCCAACCCGTCCGGCATCCTGGCGCTGTGGCCGGTGTGCGTGGCGATCGCCTGGCACGCGGGACAGCGGTGGAGCGCGCCGCTGCTGGCGGCTGCCGCCACCCTGCCCCTGCTGGCATGCGCCGCCACGCTGCGCACGGTGGCCGATACCGGCTTGCGGTTGCGCCTTGCCCCTTCACAGCTGCGCAACCTGCAAGCCATCGCTTCGGTCGCCAGCTTGCCGCTGATGTACCTCGCCATTTCGTTTTCCATGCCGACCGCCACGCTCACCTTGGGCTGGGCCGCCCACTTTCCGGCATGGGCCCTGTGGACGCCTCCCGGCCTGGCATTGCAGGCACTGCAGGCGCGCGGCAGCCTGCAGGCGCTGGGCTATGGCGCACTCCTGGCGGGGCAGACGGCGCTGCTGGTATGGCTCGGCCTGCGCCTGCTGCGCGCCTTGCTGGCGGACGGTGTGGTCGCCACCGGTGCGCGCGAGACCGGCCGCGCCACGGAGCGCGCGGCAACTGGCGCAACCGGCACCACGGCCGGCGCCAGGATCGGCGCCAAGTTCGCCGGCATCGTTGCCGGCTGGGCGCCCGGCACAGCGCTGCAGCGGCGCGAGCTGCGGCTGCTGAGCCGGGACCGCAACTTCCTGGTGCAAAGCCTGCTGATTCCCATTGTGATTTTCGGCAGCCAGCTGGTATTGAATGGCCAGGTGGAGAATATGGGCCAGTTCCTCGGCAACCCCGCCTTGCTGTCCTCGGTTGCCTTCGGCCTGGGCGCCTACGTGCTGATGCTGTCCGCCTTCCAGACCATCAACACCGAAGGGCAATCGCTGTGGATGCTGTACACCTACCCGCACAGCATCGGCAGCATGCTGGCGCAGAAGGCGCAACTGTGGTCACTGCTGGCAATGGCTTATCCGCTGGCGGTATTCGGCATGGGCCTCTGGTTCGGCGTGACGGCCGATGGCCGCCTGCTGGCGCAAGCCGTCCTGGTCCTGGCCGGCATCCCGATCTTCGCCACCATTGCGGTAGCGCTGGGCGTGTGGGCCTGCGATCCGCTGGCGCAGGATGCGCACACGCGCGTGCGGCCCACATTCGCGTACGCCTACCTGATCCTGTCCTCGCTGTACACCTATGCCCTGAACACGCGCGCATGGCATGTGCGCCTGGCGGCGATCGTCCTGCTGGCCGCACTTGCCCTGTCGCTGTGGCAGCGCGCCCGCGACGCCCTGCCCTACCTGCTCGACCCGACCGCCACCCCGCCGCCGCGCGTCTCCGCATCGGACGGCATCATGGCCGCGATCCTGTTCTTCCTGCTGCAATTGCTGGTGGCAGGGGCAATGCACCTGGCCGGCAGGACTGTCGCGATCCCGGAGCTGGCAGCCTCCTTTGCCATCGCCGGCGCGCTGGTATATGCACTGGCGCGCCTGCTGTACTGGCGCAGCGGCACGACGGGCGTGCCGCGCCTATGGCATGGCGCCTGGCACGACGCCTGGCGCAGTGCGCTCGGCTGGGGGCTGCTGATGGCGCTGCCAGCCCTGGCTGCCGGCGCCTTATGGCTGGCCGTCCTGCGCCATGCCGGCGCCATGCCGCCCGCGCCAGCGCGCGCCGCGCTGGTCTGGCTGGTGCCGCTGGCCGTACTGGCCGCACCCATATTCGAAGAATTCATCTTCCGCGGCCAGCTTTTCGGCGGCTTGCGCCGCTCGCTGCCAGGCTGGCCTGCGATGGCCGCCAGCGCAGCGCTGTTCGCCGTCATCCATCCCCCGCTGGCCATGGCGCCGGTGTTCGTACTGGGCCTTTGCACCGCCTATGCCGCGCAGCGCAGCAAATCGCTGCTGGCCCCCATGCTGGCGCACGCCCTGTACAACGGCGGCATGCTGGTGCTGCAGTAAAAAAAAGCGGTGGCCTGAAAACAGGACCACCGCAAGGAAGAACGCCATGGGGGCGTTAAACGGAGCGCAAAGCGCGTCAATTCATTACTGGCTCTGGTGCGACATCATCCAGGCCACGAAGGCTGCGCGGTTGCGCGAGCAGATCAGCACTTTGCCGCGCCCGGAGAAGCGCAGCACCATGCCTTCGCCGCTGGTCACGGAATTCACCAGGCTCCCCAGCAGGCCGCCGCCCGAGCGGGTTGCCACCGCCAGCTCATAGCGCAGCGCGCTATCCCAGGCCACCACGTGGGCGTTATCGATCACCACTTCCCGGCCCGGCTCGACCTCGACTTCATGCAACGCGCCAAAGCCGGACACCACCAGTTGGCCCTGGCCGGTCGATTCGGTGACGAAGAAGCCGCCGCTCTGGCCGAACAGCGCATTGCCCACGTTCTGGGTGCGCACGCGCAGATCGATTCCGCTGCTGGCGGCAACGAAGGCGCCGTCGCTGATCATGTACTGGCGCTCGCCCACGTCCAGCACGCGCATGGCGCCCGGCAGGTTGGGCGACAGCAGGCAGCTGCCGTCGCCGCCGCTGGCTTCGATGTTTTGCTGGAAGAACGATTCGCCGTTCGCCAGGGAGCGCATCAGCGCGCCGCCCAGGCCGCCCCGCATCTTGCCTTTCAGCTCAAGCGCGGCATCCATCATCACCATCGCATTCGATTCGCAGAAGATGCGTTCGCCCTGCTTCATCGACACTTGCAGGAAGGGATCGATATCCCCGGTCACAGTGAAAGTCGTCATGGTTCTCAAGCGTTCATTTCAAGTTTCTTATGGCGGATCGAGGACCACAGGGAAGCCACGATGAATGCCACACCAATCAGGCCGGTAATCACTTCCGGTATATGGAACTTCATGCTGGCCAACATGATCACCGCCAGGATGCCGATCGCATAGTGCGCGCCGTGCTCCAGGTAGACGTACTCTTCGAGCGTGCCCTTGTGCACCAGGTAGACCGTCATCGAGCGTACGAACATGGCGCCGATCGCCAGGCCCAGCATGATGATCACGACGTCGCTGGTGATGGCAAACGCGCCGATCACGCCGTCGAAGGAGAACGATGCGTCCAGCACTTCCAGGTACAGGAAGCCGCCCACGCCGCCGCGCTTGACCAGGTCGCCGGCATTCACGCCGCCTTCTTCTTCCTTCTCCAGCCAGGTGGACAGCGCGTCCACGCCGACGTAGATCAGCAAGCCCCACATGCCGGCCACCAGCACGATGAATTTCTGCGCTTCGTCGACGATGCTGAGGCTCCCCAGCAGCACGCCCATGGAAATCATGATGGCAATCGACGACACCTTGCCCAGCGCGCCCAGCTTGCGCTCGACGTGGCCCAGCCAGTGCATCTGCTTTTCATGGTCGAAGATGAAATTCAGGAACACCATCAGCAGGAACATGCCGCCGAATGCCGCCACTTCCGCGTGGTGGTTGGTCAGGTGGGTCGAGAAGGCTTTCGGGTCGTTCAGTGCCAGCGTCCAGACGTCGGGAATGCTGAGGTCTGCCGCCACCGCCACGATTACCAGCGGGAACACCAGCCGCATGCCGAATACCGCGATGATGATGCCGACACCGAGGAACAGCTTTTGCCAGAACGCGTCCCAGGTTTTCAGGACGGAGGCATTGACCACGGCGTTATCGAAGGAGAGCGAAACTTCCATCACGCTCAGGATTAAGGCGATCCACAGGGCCGCCAGGGCGCCGCTGATGCCGGTTTGTTGGTATCCCCACCACCCTGCTGCCGCAAGACAGATGAAGGAGACCAGGAATGAGACCCTGAAGTGCTTCATCGGTTTTTCCCTTTCTCGTTGTTTGGTTCGGCAAGTCTAAGGTCTGCCAGCCCATTTAAAAATAGAAGATAATCGAAGTATTACTTCCGGAAAACCGAAGCATGAAAACTACTGGCCTGAACTTCCGTCACCTCTACTTCTTCCGCACGGTCGCCGCCGAGGGCAGCGTGACGCGGGCCGCCGACCGCCTGGGCCTGGCCATCCAGACCGTGAGCACGCAGATTGCCGCCCTGGAGCAGTCGATCGGCAAGTCACTGCTGACCCAGCAGGGGCGCCGCCTGGTGCCGACCGAGGCCGGGCGGGTGGCGCTCACCTATGCCGAGCAGATTTTCCAGCTGGGCGACCGCATGCAGGAGGCGCTGGAGGAAGTCGATGCGGGCAAGGTGCGGCTGGCGGTCGGCATATCCGACTCCATGCCCAAGCTGATCGCGGCGCACTACCTGGAGGCCGCGCTGCCGCCCGAGCGGGCGGTGCGGCTGGTGTGCACCGAGGGCGAGTTCGACGCGCTGCTGGCCGAACTGGCGCTGCACAAGCTGGACGTGGTGCTGACCGACCGTCCGGTGCGCGCCAGCGCCTCGCTGCGCGTGTTCAGCCACCTGCTGGGCGAAAGCGAAATGCAGCTGTTCGGCACACGCGTCCTGGCGCGCAAGTACGGCAAGGATTTCCCAGCCGGCCTGAATGGCGCCCCGCTGCTGCTGCCGACCCGCAACACGGCCCTGCGTGGGCGCATCGATGCCTGGCTGCTGGAACAGGGCGTGCGGCCCGACGTGGTGGGGGAATTCGAGGACAGCGCGATGCTGAACACCTTCGGCCGCAACGGCATGGGGCTGTTCTTCGCGCCGGCGGCGCTGGCGGGCGACATGCTGGAGCAGTTCGGCGCCCTGCCGGTGGGCCCGGCGCCCGAACTGCGCGAGCAGTTCTATGCGATTTCCAGCGAGCGGCGCATCAGCCACCCGGTGGTGGAGCGGATGCTGAATACTTCGCCGCGATAGCCGCCAGGCCGGCGCTGGCGTAAGCCATCATATCGTCGACCAGGGCGTCGACGTCGTTGCTTAAGGCCGGAAACAGGTTGGAGCGCATTTCGCGCGGCGCCACCAGCAGGGCCAGGCAGGGCGACATCAGCAGGAACAGGGAGCGCTGCAGGCCCGGCGTGGTGGGCGGCAGGCCGGTGATCTGCGCTACCAGCCCTACCATCAGCATGGCTTTGGGGGCGATGGCTTTCTGCACCAGCGCAGGGGCGTGCTCGGTGGGCGACATCAGCTCGCGGATGACGACGCGCGCCCCCCAATGGGCCAGCGGGCCGGTGGCGCGCTGCACGATGCCGCGCAGGATCACGCGCAGCTTGTCGCGCGGCGGCAACTCGCGTGCGGCGATTTCCTGCATTTCGTCCAGCTTGAGCAAATGGTGGTGGGCTTCCACCAGCACCGCCTCATAAAGCGCGCCGCGGCTGCCGAAGTGATAATTGACCGCAGCGATATTGGTACCGGCGCGGGCGCAGATTTCCTTGCTGGTGGCGTCGGCGAAGCCGCGCTCCGCAAACACCTGCCCTGCCACGTCGAGCAAAGTCTGGCGCGTGGCGTCGCCATCCTGGCGGCTGCCCCGGCTGCTGCGTCCCCTAGCCTGTTTGTCAGTATTTCCCATGGCTTGCATTGTACGTCGAAAATAAATTCAAATCCAAATTTGAATTTGATGTAGAATTTCCGCAGGAGGTTCGCCATGAACAAGAAATCTGTTGGAATTGCCATGCTGGCCACAACGCTGGTCGGTGCCGGCGTCTGGTACTGGAGCCGCCCGGCGGCGAATGATAAGGAACTCGTGCTGTACGGGAATGTGGACCTGCGCCAGGTGGCGCTGGCCTTTTCTGCCAGCGAGCGGGTAGCCGGTGTATTTGCCGAGGAAGGCCAGCGGGTAAAGGCTGGCGAAGTGCTGGCAGAGCTGGACACGCGCGGCCTGCGCCTGCGGCTAGCGGAGGCCGAAGCGCAGGCGGCGGCGCTGCAACAGGCGCTGGCGCGGCTGAAGGCCGGCACGCGGCCGGAGGAAGTGGCGCAATCGCGCGCCCGCACCGCAGCCGCGCAGGCCGAGGCCGACCTGGCGCGCCAGCAGCTCGAACGCGTGCTGGCGGTGCAGCAGGACAGCAGCGGCCGCGCCGTCAGCCAGCAGGACGTCGATGCGGCGCGCGCCCGTGCCAAGGCGGCGCAGGCCCAGCTTGAACAGGCGCGCCAAGGGCAGGAACTAGCCCGGCATGGCCCGCGGCGCGAGGATATCGCACAGGCGCAGGCACAGTCCGATGCGGCCCAGGCGGCCATCGCGCTGCTGCGGCATCAGTTGGGCGAGGCGACGCTGAAGGCGCCGCTCAATGCCGTGGTGCGGGCGCGCCTGATGGAGCCGGGCGACATGGCCTCGCCGCAGCGCCCTGTCTATACGCTGGCGATGGCCGATCCGAAGTGGGTCAGGACCTATGTGCGCGAGTCGGACCTCGGGCGCGTCAAGCCCGGCATGGCGGCGGCCATCAGCATTGACAGCCAGCCGGGCAAGGTACTGGCGGGCAAGGTGGGCTACATCTCCTCGGTGGCGGAATTCACGCCGAAAACGGTACAGACCGAAGACTTGCGCACGGCGCTGGTGTACGAGGTGCGGGTGCTGGCCGAAGACAAGGCCGACGTGCTGCGCATGGGCATGCCGGCCACGGTGCGCATCGCTCTCGGGCAGTAATCATGGAAAACGTCGTGCTCAGCGGGCGCGGTTTGTCGCGCCACTTCACCAGCAAGGAGGCCGCGGCGCCGACCATAGCGCTGGATGGCGTGTCGCTCGACGTGCGGGCCGGCGCCCTGACGGCGCTGGTGGGTCCGGACGGCGCCGGCAAGACCACCTTGCTGCGCATGGCGGCCGGCTTACTGGCGCCCAGTGCGGGCTCGCTGTCGGTGCTGGGTATCGACGTGGCTGCGCAGCCGCAGCGGGTGCAGGACCGCATCAGCTATATGCCGCAGCGCTTTGGCCTGTACGAAGACTTGAGCGTACAGGAGAACATGGACCTGTATGCCGACCTGCATGGCGTGCCGCAGGACGTGCGGCGCGAACGGTTCGCACGGCTGCTGCATATGACGGACCTGGCGCGCTTTACGGCGCGGCCGGCGGGCAAGCTGTCGGGCGGCATGAAGCAGAAACTGGGCTTGGCCTGCACGCTGGTGCGCTTGCCCGACCTGCTGCTGCTCGATGAGCCGACGGTGGGGGTCGATCCCCTGTCGCGGCGCGAGTTGTGGGCCATTGTGCAGGAGCTGGTGGAGACCGAGCAGTTGTCGGTGATCGTCAGTACCTCCTATATGGACGAGGCGGAGCGCTGCCAGCAGGTGTTTGTCATGCATGAGGGACGGCTGCTGGCTTCCGGCGCGCCGGCCGAACTGCGGGCGCGGGCGGATGGCCTGTGCTACGTCGCGGCGCCGGGCGCCGGCGACTCGGCGCGTTCGCTGCAGGCGCGGCTGATCGATGCGCGGGCCTTGGTGGTGGATGCGGTGCCCGAGGGCGGTCAGGTGCGGTTTATCCGCCGTGCCGATGCTGCCGACGGCGCGCTGGCGCAGCTGCTGAACGGCGCGCAGCCCTCGCCCGCTGAGGCGCGCGTGGAAGATGGCTTCATGATGCTGCTGCGCGCGGCACCCGTCGCAGCCGCGCACGGCCGCGCGGACGCGGCGCGCGACAGCGACGCACTCCGGCATGCCTCCGCCGACGAATACGGCGCAGGCGGTGTGGCCGGCGCTGGCAATGCAGGCGGCGCGGCCGGTGCAGGCGGCGTGGCCGACGTGCGCGGTACGGCGGGCGCGCCGGGCGGCGGCGTGGCGGCGGCGCGGGGCGGGCACGCAGAGGCGATGATCGAGGTGCGCGACCTGGTGCGCAAGTTCGGCGATTTCACGGCCGTGGCCAGCACCAGCTTCAGCGTCGCACGCGGCGAGATCTTCGGCCTGCTGGGCCCTAACGGCGCGGGCAAGACCACCACCTTCCGCATGCTGTGCGGCCTGCTGCCGGCCAGCTCCGGCTTCCTCCAAGTGGCAGGCGTCAACCTGCGCCACGCCCGTGCCCAGGCGCGCGCCAGGGTTGGCTACGTGTCGCAGAAATTCGCCCTGTACGGCAACCTGACCGTCGCTGAAAACCTGGACTTCTTCGGCGGCGCCTACGGCCTGTACGGCAAGCGGCTGCAGCAGCGCACCAGCCAGGTGCTGGAGCAATTCGACCTGCGCGGGCAGGAGGACAAGCCAAGCGGCCAACTGCCCGGCGGCTTCAAGCAGCGCCTGGCGATGGCCACCGGTCTGCTGCACGAGCCCGAGGTGCTGTTCCTGGACGAACCCACCAGCGGCGCCGACCCGCTGGCGCGGCGCGAGTTCTGGCGCCGCATCACCACCCTGTCTAACCAGGGCGTCACCATCGTCGTCACCACCCACTTCATGGAAGAAGCCGAGTACTGCGACCGCATCGTCATCCAGGATGCCGGCAAGCTGCTCGCCATCGGCACCCCGCTCGAAGTGCGCACCCAGGCCGGTGGCGCCGGCAATATGGAAGACGCCTTCATCGCCATCGTCGAACAGCACCGCAACGGAGGCCACCCATGAACCGCGCCTTCCCCAGGCGCCTGGCCGCACTTGTCCGCAAGGAATTCCGCCAGCTGCTGCGCGACGCATCGAATCTGGCGATCGGCATCGCCCTGCCCATCGTCCTGATCCTGATTTTCGGCTATGGCCTGTCGCTGGACGTCAAGAACGCCCCCGTCGCCATCGTCATGGAGGACAGCTCGCCCACCGCCCACGACGCCGCGGCCGGCCTGAGCCTGTCACCCGTCTTCGCGCCCATGCCGGTCGCTTCGATGCACGATGCCGAAGCCCTGATGCGGGAGCGCCGCGTCGATGCCATCGTGCGCATTCCCGCCACCTTCACGCGCGACGTCGGCGCCGGCAGCGCCGCCGTGCAGGTGATCGTGCATGGCGCGGAGGCCAACCGCGCCAGCATCATCATGAACTACGCCAGCGGCGCGCTGCAGCAATGGAGCGCACGCCGCGCCGAGCGGCTGGGCAGCGCCGCACGCGGCCCGGCGCTGCCCGCCAGCGGCGCGGTGCAGCTCGAGCAGCGCATGTGGTACAACAGCGCCAACACCAGCACCTGGTACCTGGTGCCCGGCCTGATCGTGCTGATCATGACCCTGGTCGGCGCCTTCCTCACCGCCCTGGTGATGGCGCGCGAATGGGAACGCGGCACGCTGGAGGCGCTGTTCGTGACACCGGTGCGCCCGGAGGAAATCCTGCTGGCAAAGATCATCCCCTACTTCTGCGTCGGGATGCTGGGATTGTTCCTCTGCCTGGCCGCCGCGCGCTTCCTGTTCCACGTACCGATGCACGGATCGCTGCTGGTGATCGTGTTCGCCTCCATGCTGTACCTGCTCGTCGCCGTCGGCATTGGCCTGCTGATTTCCTCGGCCACCAAGAACCAGTTCCTGGCCAGCCAGATCGCCCTGGTCAGCAGCTTCATGCCCTCGCTGATGCTGTCCGGCTTCCTGTTCGACCTGCGCAACGTGCCGCTGGTGGTGCAGGCCGTGGGGCGCGTGCTGCCCGCCACCTATTTCATGGAGCTGGTCAAGACCCTGTTCCTGGCCGGGAACGTCTGGCCGCTCATCCTGCGCAACTGCGCCATCCTCGCCGCCTACGCCGTGCTGCTGCTGGGCATAGCACGCGCGGTCACCCGAAAACGACTGGACTGAGGCAGCCATGATTGCTTTCTTCCGCCGCATCGCCGTCATCGTCCGCAAGGAATTCCTGGCGGTGCTCAAAGACCCCAAGAGCCGCGCCATCCTGGTGGTGCCGGCCATCGTGCAAAGCCTGCTGTTCGGCTACGCGGCCACCTACGACCTGACGCACGTGCCGTACGCGGTGCATGACGCCAGCCGCAGCGCCGCCTCGGCCGAGCTGCTGGCCAAACTCGATGCCAGCGGCACCTTCCGGCACACCGTCGCCTTCGATACGCAGGAAGAACTGCGCGAAGCGATCGATCGCCAACGCGCCCTGCTCGCCATCAGCATCCCGGCCGATTTCGAACGCCGGCTGTATGCGGGCGATGCGGCACCGCTGCAAGTGGTGCTGGATGGCCGCAACTCCAATACCGCCGGTTCGGCGGGCGCTTACCTGGGCGCCGTGGTGGCGGACTTCAACCGCCAGTGGCGCGAAAGGCACGGCGGCGCCGTGCCCCCGCTGCGCATCGAATCGCGTGCCTGGTTCAATCCCAACCTGGAAACGCGCTGGTACCTGATGCCGGGCATGATCGCGGCGCTCAGCATGCTGCAAACCCTGCTGCTGACCGCCCTGTCCGTGGCGCGCGAACGGGAACAGGGTACCTTTGACCAGCTGCTGGTCACGCCGCTTACCCCGCTCGACATCATGGTCGGCAAGGCGCTGCCGCCGGTCATGATCGGCCTGCTGCAATCGTCCCTGATCCTGCTGGTCACCAGCCTGTGGTTCGGCGTGCCGATGGCCGGGTCAGTGCTGTCGCTGTATGCCGCGCTGACGCTGTTCACCGTGGCCAGCGTGGGCATCGGGCTGTCGATTTCCGCCGTGTCGCTGAATATGCAGCAGGCCATGCTGTACACCTTCGTGATGGTGATGCCGATGATGCTGCTGTCCGGCCTGACCACGCCGGTGCGCAATATGCCGCAGGCGCTGCAGATTGCCACCATGGCGAACCCGCTGCGCTTTGCCATCGATATGGTGCAGCGAATCTACCTTGAAGGCGCGGGATTGTGGACGCTGTGGCCGAATATGGTGCCGCTGCTCCTGATTGCGCTGATTACCCTGCCATTGGCGGCCTGGCTGTTCCGCCATCGCCTTGCCTGAAACGGAAACATCATGAAACGCTCACTCATTTCCATGTTTTGCCTGTCGCTGGCCGCTTGCGCCGTCGGCCCGGATTTCCATGCGCCCGAAGTCAAGGCGCCCGCCGCCTATGGCGATTGGCACGGCGGCGCGGCCGCCCTGCGCGATACCGGGCTGGCGGCCGGCTCCCCGCAATCCTTCGCGCGCGTTGACGATCCGGTGCTGGCCAGCCTGCAGAAGCAGGCGCTGGCCGCCAGCTTCGACGTGCGCAGCGCTGCGCTGCGTTTCGCACAGAGCCGCATGGCGCGCAATGTCGTCGCCAGCGGCCAGGGTCCGCAAGTGGCGGCGCATGCCGGCGCGTCGCGGCAGCGCCAATCCGAATCGGGCGCCGGTACGCGCATGGTCGATGCCATCAATCCCGCCAACCGCGACGTACTGGTCGAAAAGCTCAGCGATCCTTTCACGCTGTACCAGGCCGGGCTGGACGCCAGCTGGGAGCTCGACCTGTGGGGCCGGGTACGGCGCAGCGTAGAGGCGGCCGATGCCGGGATGGCGGAAGCCAGCTCGGTGCTGCGCGACGTGCAGCTGGCGGTGCAGGTCGAGGTGGCACGCAATTATTACGAACTGCGCCTGGCACAGCGCCAGCAGGCGCTGCTGCAGGCCGAACTGGCCACCCTGCGCGACATGTCGGCGCTCACGTCGGCACGCCAGCGCGGCGGGCTGGCCACAGTGCTGGACGTCGAGCAGCAGCAGGCGGCGCTGGCAGAACTGGAGGGGCGCTTGCCGCTGCAGTTCGAAGCCGAAGCCGCAGCCTTCAACCGGCTGACCATGCTGCTGGCGCAGCCCCCTGGCGCACTGCAAGCGCAGCTCGCGCCGCCGCAGCCCGACGCCGCCACCGGCGCTGCAGCGGCGTGGCGCGGGCCCGACCTCGCGCTGGGCGTACCGGGGAAGTGATGCGCCACCGCCCCGACATCCAGGCGGCCGAGGCGCGCCTGCAGGCGGCAACGGCACGCATTGGCGTCGCCATGGCCGACCTCTACCCGCGCATCACACTGGGCCTCTCGCTCGGCTTCGAGTCCCTGGCTGCCGGCAGCTTCGGCGACTGGGGCAGCCGCCAGTGGTCGCTCGGCCCCAGCCTGCAGCTGCCAATCTTCGACAATGGCCGCCGCCGCGCCACCGTCGAACTGCGCGAACTGGAGCAGCAGGAAGCCGCCATCGCCTTCCAGCAAACCGTGCTGAAAGCCTGGCATGAAATGGACGACGCCCTGTCCGCCTACGCCGCCGAACGCCAGCGCCGGCAAGCCCTGGCCGCGCGCGAGGCCAGCGCCCGCAGCACGCTGGAGCTGGCCGGCACGCGCTCCCGGCGCGGCCTGAGCGACCAGCTGCCGCTACTGCAGGCGCAACGCGCCCTGCTGGCCCTGCAGCGCGAGCGTGCCGCCAGCGATGCTGCGCTGGCCCTGCGCTTGCTGGCCATTTGCAAAGCCAGCGGCCTGGCGCCGCAAGCTTGAATTTCCATCAAGAAATTGCAAGAAATGCGCGAGGCGGGGCCCGGGTCGGCTAAGATAGAGGTTTTCGACTCCCCGCCTTAGGGCGCATATGGACAACCTTTTACTAGTAATCTTCGCACTCTTCCTCGTAGCACTGAACGGCTTTTACGTGGCCGCCGAATTCAGCATCGTCACCCTGCGCCGCACCCGCGTGCGTGCCATCGCCAAGACCCAGGGCCTGCGCGGCCGCATCCTCGCCAAGGTCCACGGCCACCTGGATGCCTACCTGTCCGCCTGCCAGCTGGGCATCACGCTCGCTTCGCTCGGCCTGGGCTGGATCGGCGAACCCGCCTTTGCCCGGCTGCTGGAACCGCTGCTCACCTTGATCGGCATTACCGCGCCGGAGATCGTGCACGGCATATCCTTCGTGTTCGCCTTCGTCACCATTTCCTTCCTGCACATCGTGGTGGGCGAGCTGGCGCCGAAATCGCTGGCCATCCGCCTGCCGGAAGCGGTGGCGCTGTGGAGCGCGATCCCGCTGTACGCGTTCTACTGGACCATGTACCCGGCCATCTGGCTGCTCAACCAGAGCGCCAACTGGGTGCTGCGCCTGGCCGGCCTGGGCGATGCCGGCGGCCATGAATCGCACTATTCGACCGAAGAATTGAAGCTGATCCTGCGCACCAGCCAGCCGGGCGAAGCGTTCAACAAGGATGAACGCAACATCCTGGCCAATTCGCTGGACTTTTCACAGTTGCGCGTGGCCGACCTGATGCGCCCGATCAATGAAGTGATCGCCCTGCACGCCGACCGCTCGATCGATGAAAACCTCGACACCGTGGTGCGCAACCGCTTCAGCCGCTATCCCTACTTCGATGAAGAAGGCGACACCGTGCTGGGCGTGGTGCACTTGAAGGACCTGTTCTTCGCCCTGCAGTCGCGCAAGGACATCAAGAACCTGTCGGGCTTCCTGCGCCCGGTGGAAACCATCTCGGCCCGCACCCCGGCCCTGGAACTGTTCCGCCGTTTCAAGGATGGGGCGCCGCATTTCGCCCTGATCGGCGAGAAGGGCAAGCGCCCGGTCGGCTTCCTGACGCTGGACAACCTGCTGGGCGCCATGGTCGGCGAAATCCACGACGAGTTCCGCCTCAACGAGAACGATTGGCTGAAGCAGCCGGACGGTTCGCTGATCGGCAAGGCCAGCCTGCCGATCTTCTCGCTCGAGCGCACCTTGGGCGTCGACATCGAAAATGAAGAACTGGGCCTGGGCGAAGTCGAATCGGTCGGCGGCCTGATCATGCTCAAGATCGGCGATATCCCGAAACAGGGCCAGCGCGTCGAGTTCGATGCCTTCGACCTGGTGGTGAAAAAGATGAATGGCCCGCGCATCCTGCTGGTCAAGGTCATCCCGCGCAACCTGCCGCCCGATTCCGACGAACAGGATTAAGGCTACACGACCGGCTTGACCTTGGTCCAGTTGCGCAGCAGGCCCAGCGCCACCGCCAACAGGGTCGGGCCGATGAACAGGCCGACAAAGCCGAACGCCAGCACCCCGCCCAGTACGCCCAGCAGCACCAGGGCGAACGGCAGGCTGGAACCGCGCGAGATCAGGATCGGCTTGACCACATTGTCGACGCCGCTGATCATGACCATGCCGTAGACCAGCATGAAGATGCCCCAGCCAGTTTCGCCTTGCGCGAACAGCCAGATCGCCGAGCCGCCCCAGATCAGCGGCGGGCCCACCGGCACCAGCGAGAAGATGAAGGTGGCCACCGACAGCAGCGCCACCGCCGGCACGCCGGCAATCAGGAAACCGATGGCCGCCACCGCCGCCTGCGCCAGCGCGGTGCCCAGCATGCCGTACATGACGCCGGTCACGGTCCGGCTGACGGTTTCGGCCACTTCCACCGCGTGCTCACCCATGATCTTGTCCATCCCGACTTCCAGCGCCGCCACGATATTGTGGCCGTCGCGGTACAGGAAGAAGGCGACGAAGGCGGCCAGGCTGACCTGCGCCACGCCGGCGCCCAGCACGATGCCGCTGTTCAGCAGGATGGTGCGGGCCGGTTCCACATATTTTTTGGCCACCGCCACCAGTTCTTCCCTGCTGCTCATGATCTGGCGCAGGTAGGCATCGATCGATTCGCCCACCAGCGGCAATTGGCGCAGCCAGGCCGGCGGCTCGAAGCTGCCCGCGTCGAACGCTTCGCGCGCGCCGTGGTAGAAGTGGGTCACGCTGTCGGCAATGTTCCAGGTCACCAGCGACAGCGGCAGCACGATCACCATGATCAGCGATACCGTCATCACGGCCGCCGCCAGCGTGCGCCGCCCTTTCAGGCGGGCCAGCAGGCGCAGGTACAGAGGCCAGGATGAGATTGCGATGGCGGCGGCAAACAGGATGCCGGCCAGGAAGGGACGCAGGACGACCAGGCAGCCAACAACAAGGAAGACGATGGCGGCAAGGCGGCTATAGGGCTGAAATCGTTTCTCCATGCCCGACAGCTTATCAAAGTTTCAGCTTAGGCCGGGCTTAAGCGCCAATCAGCAATTTCAGGTCGTGCACGATCGGCGCGGTGCCGCCGCCGTGGCGCAGGAACAGGCGGATCTTGCCGTTCTTGTCGAAGACATAGCTGCCGGCCGTATGGTCGATGGTGTAGCTGCCGGCCGTCTTGCCCGGCACCTTGCGGTAGAACACCTTGAACTCCTTGGCGGTCGCGTCGACCTGCTCCGATGTGCCATACAGGCCGACGAAGCGCGGGTCGAAGCCCGGCACGTATTGCGCCAGCAGTTCCATGGTGTCGCGCTCCGGGTCGAGGGTGGCGAACAGCACCTGCACCTTGTCGGCGTCCGGGCCCAGCTCCTTCATCACGGACGACATTTCCGCCATGGTGGTCGGGCACACGTCGGGGCAATGGGTGAAGCCGAAGAACAGCACCACCACCTTGCCCTTGTAGCTGTCGAGCGTGACCGGTTTGCCGGTATGGTCGTTCAGCGCGAAGCCCTTGCCGTAACCGAGGCCGGTGAGGTCGGTGTTCTCGAACTTGAGCTGCTTTTCGCCGCAAGCCGACAGGCCTGCCAGCGCGGCCAGCATGCACAGTGCCGCAAAGAGTTTTTTCATCATCTCAGATCTTGATGTAGTGGTCGACCAGCAGCGCCGCGAACAGCAGCGACAGGTAGATGATGGACCAGGTGAAGGCCTTGCGCGCCACGATGTCGCTGTAATGCTTGTAGATGCGCCAGCCGTAGTACAGGAATACCGCGTTCAGCACCACCGCGCAGGCCAGGTAGATCAAGCCGCTCATCTTCACGGCGAACGGCAGCAGCGTGGTGGCGGCCAGGATGATCGAGTACAGCCAGACGTGGAAGGCGGTGAACCCCATGCCGTGGGTGACCGGCAGCATCGGCAGGCCCGAACGCTCGTAGTCGGCGCGGCGGTACATCGCCAGCGCCCAGAAGTGCGGCGGGGTCCAGACGAAGATGATCAGCACCAGCAGCCAGGCTTGCATCGGCACGTCGTTGGCCACCGCGGCCCAGCCCAGGGCCGGCGGCATGGCGCCGGACAGGCCGCCGATCACGATGTTTTGCGGGGTGGCCGGCTTCAGGATCATGGTGTAGATCACCGCGTAGCCGACGAAGGTGACGAAGGTCAGCCACATGGTCAGGGGATTGACCAGCTCATGCAGGATCCACATGCCGGCGCCGCCGATCACCAGCGAGAACACCACGGTCTGCGGCACCGTGATGTCGCCCATCGCCATCGGACGGCGCGCGGTACGCGCCATGCGCGCGTCAATTTCGCGCTCGGCCAGGCAGTTCACCGCAAACGCGGCGCCGGACAGCAGCCAGATGCCGGCAGTCGCGGCGATCACCACGCGCCAGTCGGGCAGGCCGTCGGTCGCCAGGAACATGCCGATGACGGCACAAAACACGGCCAGCTGCGTCACGCGCGGCTTGGTCAGCGCCCAGTACTGGGCGATGCGGGAGGTCGAGGATTTCATTCGTGTTGATAGGCGGGCGCAGCAAGATACTTAGCCCTGTAGTTTATCATGGTCAGCAGCAGCACCAGGCCGGTCGCACCCGCGTTATGGACCACCGCGATGGTCAGCGGGAAGCTGAAATAAATGGTCGCCACGCCGCTGAAAGCCTGCAGCGCCAGGACTGCCGCCAGCCAGCGCGCATGCCTGGCCAGCCCCTCCACGCGCCACGCCTGCCATGCCGTCAGGCCCAGCGCCAGCACCACCACGGCGGCGAAATTGCGGTGCACCCAATGGATCGCGGTCAGCGCGGAGAACGGCAGGTAGTGGCCGGCGGCCGTCTTGCCCAGGTCGCGCCACAGGTGGAAGCCGTGCGCGAAATCCATTTCCGGCACCCAGGCGCCGGCGCAGGTCGGGAATTCCATGCAAGCCAGGGTCGCATAGTTGGAGCTGACCCAGGCGCCCAGGGCCAGCTGCACCAGCAGCACCGCACCGGAGAGCGCGGCCAGCAGGCGGATCCGGCCCAGGCGCGCAGCCTGCCGGGGCGCAGCGCGCGGCAGCGGCGCGTGCAGCTGGTCGAGGCGCCCGCCGAACCAGGCCAGCAAGGCCAGCAGGGACATGCCGAGCACCAGGTGACCGGTGACGAAGATGGGCTGCAGCTTCTGCGTCACGGTCCAGGCGCCGAACGCGCCCTGCAGGCAGACGAAGAAAAACAGGAAGGTGGAAAAGCCCGGTGCCGCCACGCCCGGCGCCGCACGCCGGCGGCCGGCCCAGCGCCACCATGCCACCCCCATCATGGCCACGATCAGCACGCCGATGCCCATCGCCAGGTAGCGGTGGATCATCTCGATCCAGGCCTTGAGCATGGTGACCGGCCCGGTCGGCATCAGCGATTCGGCGGCGCGGATCTGTTCATGCGCGATGAAGGGATTGGCTTCGCCATAGCAGCCTGGCCAGTCCGGGCAGCCCAGGCCCGAGTCGGTCAGGCGGGTGAAGGCGCCGAACACGATCAGGTCGAAGGTCAGGAAGACGGCGATCCACACCAGCTTGCGGTACTTGTTGGTGTCCTTCGAAATCCACACCACGGACAGCGGCAGCGACGCGATCAGCAGCGCCGTGATCGCCATATGGGCAAGGGAATTGCGGTCCATGGCGCCGCCTTAGCCGATGGCCGAAGCCTTGAGCAGCTTGCCGATATCCTTCTTCACCTTGGACGGGTCGGCGTCTTTCGGGAAGCGCATCATCAGGTTCCCCAGCGGGTCGATCAGGTAGATATGCTCGTCCACCTTGCCGCCCTGCTCCAGCGGCAGCCACTTGTGCACCGCCTCTGCCGGCGCGCGCAGGAAGCGGGTGCCGTCGTTTACGCGCAGCATGAAGGTTTCCAGCGGTTCGTTATCGGTGATCAGCCACACGCGCTCGATGCGGTCGGCTTCCTTGCCTTGCATGGTGCGCAGCTGGCGCATCATGAACAGCATGTCCTGGCATTTCTGGTCGCAGGCCGAACCGCCCACTTTCAGCATGACCCATTTGCCCTTGAACTCCGCCAGGGTCTGCGGCTTGCCGTCGACCGTGGTGCTGGCCATCGCCGGGATCGGATACTGGCGCGGGTCGATCAGGTCGCCGTAGTTGGTGCGGCCTTCCGGCTTGATGAAGTAATAGGTGATGTAGGAGGCGATGATGGGCGCCGCGCACACCAGCAGCACCGCGAACATGCTCCAGCGGCCGCGGCGGCGCTGGTTCTCGACTTGATTAGCGTTTTCCACTTTTTCTCAACCCAGTGAATACAAAGAATAGGACTGCCATAGCCGCCAGCGCATACCACTGGAAGGCGTAACCTTTATGCTTGTCGGCGCCCAGCGCGGGCGCCGGCCAGTCGCGCACCAGCGCTTCCGCCGCACCCTGCCCAGCGCCGTCCGGCGTGGTCTGCTCCACCACGATGGGCTGGAAGCGCCAGCCCGTCGCCGCGGCCAGCGCCGCCGCATCCGCGTTCTGCACGATCGCGCCGGGCGCCAGCCTGGGCGCCTCGCCCAGCTGCATGACATGGCCAGGCGCCAGGCGCGCGATGCCTTCGACCACGACCGGACCGGCCGGCGTGGCGTACTGCGCCAGCTTGCTGCGGTCCGCCATGTCGCGCGGCAGCCATCCGCGCGCCACCAGCACGTGCATGTCGCTGCCGGCCAGGCGCAAAGGCATCAGCAGGTAAAAGCCGGGGCGTCCCGCGTGCGGGCGGTTATCCAGGTAGACCGGCCAGCCGGCCACCCACTCGCCCTGCAGGCGCACACGGCGCCATTCCACCTCGGCCGCAGCAACCGGCGCGGCGCCCAGCGCCAGCGGCGCGGCGGCGTTGCCTGCGGCCAGCCGCGCCTCGCGCGCCAGCTTTTGCGCGGCGCGGCCATCCTGCCAGCGCCCGGCGCCAACGCCGATGGCGACCAGCACCAGGGTGGCCAGGAATGGGATCAGGCGGAAGCGGAATGACATACAATGAAACCTTATCTTCCTTAGTCAGTGCTTAATTACCATGAAATACTTTGTCGCCGTAGCCTTCGTGCTGATCATCGGCAGTTTGGCGTCGGCCTTCATCAGCATGATGCGCAGCAAATCGGCCAACCCGAAAATGGTGCGCGCCTTTGCGCTGCGCGTCGGCTTCTCGATCTTCCTGTTCATCACCATCCTGGTGCTGGCCAAGATGGGCTACATCAAGCCAACCGGCATCCGATAGTTTCGCGCCAAATGCAAAAAAGCCGCATCAGCCAGAACGCGCCCTAGGTCGCGCTCTGTGCAGATGCGGCTATTTTATTGCGGGGTGATTATACCCGCGTCTTACATCCAGTACACGACGACGTACAGGCCCAGCCAGACCACGTCGACGAAGTGCCAGTACCAGGCCGCGCCTTCGAAGGCGAAATGGTGCTCGGCGCTCATGTCGCCGCGGATCAGGCGGTACAGCACGACCGCCAGCATGATCGCGCCCATGGTCACGTGGAAGCCGTGGAAGCCGGTCAGCATGAAGAAGGTCGAACCGTAGATGCCCGAGGTGAGTTTCAGGTTCAGATCGCTGTACGCATGGATGTATTCGTAAGCCTGGAAGCCCATGAACACGGCACCCAGCAGCACGGTGGCGGCCAGCCAGAAGATGGCTTTGGAGCGGTTGGCCGCTTGCAGCGCGTGGTGGGAAATGGTCAGGGTCATGCCCGACGCCAGCAGCAGCGCGGTATTGATGGTCGGGATCGGGAACGGGCCCATCGGGGTGTAGCTGTCCACGGTGCCGGCAGGGCCGACGCTGGACGTCCAGGCGCCGGTGAAGTCAGGCCAGATCAGCTTGTGGTCCAGGTCGGCCAGCCAGGGGAAGGTGATCGAACGGGCATAGTACAGCGCGCCGAAGAAGGCGCCGAAGAACATCACTTCGGAGAAAATGAACCAGCCCATCGACCAGCGGTACGATACGTCGATCCGCTTGGAGTACAAGCCTTTTTCCGATTCGGAAATGGCGTCGCCGAACCAGCAGTACAGCACGGCCAGGGTCATGGCGATACCGGCCAGGCAGACCACCATGCCCCAGGAGGCATCGTTGACCCAGGCGGAGGCGCCGGTCATGGTCACCAGCAGGGAAATACCTGCCAGCATGGGCCACTTGGATGGACCAGGCACGAAGTAGTACGGTGCCGCGGCGTTGTTAGAGCTCATCTTCTTCTCCCTAAAATCCTGCAAAATTTTACTGTAGAACCACAAATTTGACGATCGATACCAGCAAGCCGATCAACATGGCCGCGCCCAGCACAGCGGCGATGATGACGTGGGCGATGCTCAGTTTCTGCTCGTCCTGGTCAAAATCGCCCTTGCGGCGCAGGCCGATGAACGACCACAGCACTGCTTTCATCGAATACAGGAAGGACTTCACGACTTGCCCGCCATTCCGGTTTCGAAGAAGGTGTAGGACATCGTCATCACCTTAATATCCTTTGGCACGGCCGGATCGATGTAGAACATCACCGGCATTTGCCGCGCCTCGTTCGCCTTCAGGGTCTGCTCCTTGAAGCAGAAGCATTCCACTTTCCTGAAGTGCGGCGTGACGCTTTGCGGCGTATAGCTTGGGATCGCCTGGGCTTTCACCTCGCGCGGCAAGCTGTTCACCACTTCGTACACCACGGTGACCATTTCCCCCGGGTGCACGGTAATGCTGTTCTGCGTGGGGCGGAAACGCAGCGTGCCCTGCACGTTGCTGTCCAGCTCCACGGTAATGCTGCGGCTCTTGTCGACCTGGGTATTGGCCGGGTCGGCTGCGCCGTCGCGCTGCGTCAGCACATTAATGCCGAGCACCTCGCACAGATGCTTGTACACCGGAATCAGCGCATAACCGAATCCGAACATCATCACCGCGATGACCAGCAGCTTGCCGAGCATCTTGCGGTTGGATTCCCGGGTGCTCATTCAGGCACCCAGGATCCAGCGTTTCGCGATCACGGCCGCGAAGAACACCAGTGCCACGGAACCCAGGATCAGGGCCAGGCGCATGTTGTTCGGCTTCTTCGGATCAGACATTTGCTGCTTCCTTCACTTGGGGCGGCGCTGGCGCGCCGCCCCGGGGGTATTACTTGACAGTCGGTGGCACTTCGAAGGTGTGGAACGGCGCCGGCGACGGCACGGTCCATTCCAGGCCTTCCGCACCTTCCCAAGGCTTGGCTTCCGCCTTCTTGCCGCCGCGGATGGTCGGCAGCACCACGGCGAACAGGAAGAATGCCTGCGACAGACCGAAACCGAAGGCGCCGATGGAGGCGATCGTGTTGAAGTCGGTGAACTGCGCCTGGTAGTCGGCGTAGCGGCGCGGCATACCTGCCAGTCCCAGGAAGTGCATCGGGAAGAAGGTGATGTTGAAGGTGATCATCGACAGCCAGAAGTGGGCCTTGCCCATGGTTTCGTTGACCATGTGGCCGGTCCACTTCGGCGCCCAGTAGTAGAAGCCTGCGAACAGGGCGAACAGGGAACCTGCCACCAGCACGTAGTGGAAGTGCGCCACCACGTAGTAGGTGTCCTGCAGCTGGATGTCGACCGGGGTCACTGCCAGCATCAGGCCGGTGAAGCCGCCCATGGTGAACACGAAGATGAAGCCGACCGAGAACAGCATCGGGGTTTCGAAGGTCATCGAGCCCTTCCACATGGTCGCGATCCAGTTGAAGACCTTCACGCCGGTCGGCACGGAGATCAACATGGTGGCGTACATGAAGAACAGCTGCGAGGTCACCGGCATGCCGGTGGTGAACATGTGGTGCGCCCAGACGATGAACGACAGGA
>CAMLRG010000052.1 GCA_946482335.1 uncultured Duganella sp.
ATCCACAGCGACAGGTCAGGGCCGATCAGCGGGATCGCGCCGAACAGGTTGACGATCACCTGGGCGCCCCAGTACGACATCTGGCCCCATGGCAGCAGGTAGCCGAAGAAGGCTTCGGCCATCAGGCACAGGAAGATGGCGAAACCGAACAGCCAGATCAGTTCACGTGGCTTGCGGTAGGAACCGTACATCAGGCCGCGGGTCATGTGCAGGTACACGATGATGAAGAAGGCCGAGGCGCCGGTCGAGTGCATGTAACGCACCAGCCAGCCCCATGGGACTTCGCGCATGATGTATTCGACCGATGCGAAGGCCAGGCCGGCATCCGGCTTGTAGTGCATGGTCAGGAAGATGCCGGTGACGATCTGCAGCACCAGGACCAGCATGGCCAGGGAACCGAAGATGTACCAGAAGTTGAAGTTTTTCGGGGCGTAGTACTTGCCCCATTGGTCGTTCCACAGCTTGGTCAGCGGGAAGCGGTCGTCGACCCAGCCCAGGGCTTTCTGTGCGGCTGGTGCGTCGGCAGGGAATTTGGTTTCCTTGAATGCGGCCATGGATTATGCCTCGCCTTTCTCGTCTTTACCGATGACCAGCTTGGCATCGCCCAGGTACATATGGCGCGGCACTTCCAGGTTGTCCGGTGCTGGCTTGTTCTTGAATACGCGGCCGGCCATGTCGAAGGTGGAACCGTGGCATGGGCACAGGAAGCCGCCTGCCCAGTCGTCCGGCAGCGATGGCTGCGCGCCCGGGGTGAACTTGCTCGACGGGGAGCAGCCCAGGTGGGAGCAGATCCCCACGGCGACCAGGATTTCCGGCTTGATGGAGCGGTACTGGTTGCGGGCGTATTCCGGCGTCAGCATGTCGGGAGTACGCTCGGACTTCGGGTCCGCCACTTCCGGCTCGGTCTTCTTCAGCGATTCCACCATGTCCGGCGTACGCTTCAGGATCCAGACCGGCTTACCACGCCATTCGACGGTTTTCATTTCGCCGGGCTGCAGCGTGGAGATGTCCACTTCCACCGGTGCACCCGCTGCCTTCGCGCGCTCGGAAGGCTGGAACGTGCTTACCAGGGCGCCAGTTGCGCCCAAACCGACCACACCACCCGCCGCACACGTGGCGACGAGCAGACCGCGACGGCTGGAATCGACCTGCTTTTCGATACTCATACAAACCCCAATCAGTCAAAAATCTGAAATCTTTATTAGAACGTTAACAAAGCTTCTAGCAACCTTAAATTATAAAGGAGTGAAGACACGAATTAAAGCAAAACCTTGCAATGGGCCAATCCGCCCCCACGTAGCGCCCCCTTGCGCGTTCCATGAAATTCCCGCAAAGTTGATGCAAATCCATGAACTTTTTGAAAGAACCTGCTATGGCGATGTTGCAAGAATTTAAAGAATTTGCCATGAAGGGCAACGTGATCGACCTGGCGGTCGGGGTGATCATCGGTGCCGCTTTCGGCAAGATTGTCGATTCGCTGGTGGCCGACGTGATCATGCCGCCGATCGGGATGCTGCTGGGCGGCCTCGATTTCGCCAACTATTACGTCCCGCTCAATGGCCAGGCCGCCAACCTGAGCCTGGCCGAGGCGAAGAAGCTGGGCGCGGTCATTGCCTACGGCAACTTCTTCACCATCCTGCTGAACTTCATCATCCTGGCCTTCGTGATCTTCCAGATGGTACGCCTGGTGGCCAAATTGCGCCGCGACCAGGCGCCGGCGGCCGCGCCGGCCGAGCCTGCCCCGCCGGCGGAAGATATCGTGCTTTTGCGCGAAATCCGCGATTCTTTGCGAAAATAGGAGTTAACCTCCTCTTTGTAGCAACACGCCATGCGAAAACTCTGGTTATTGTTTGCACAAACGGTGACCATCGCATTGGCACTGTATTTTGTGTATGCGGCCGTGCAGCGGCCGGCGGCGCCGGCTGGCGCGCCGACGGCCTTGTCCGCCGGCCGCGGCGCGGCGGCGCTGGACGCCGGCCTGCCGCCCTCCCCCGGTTCCTACCGGGCGGCCGCCGGCCGCGCCATGCCGGCGGTCGTCAATATCCTCACCACCAAGGCGGTACGCAAGCGCCATCCGCTGTCGCGCGACCCCTTCTTCAAGCGCTTCTTCGGCGACCGCGACGAGGACGACGACCAGAACAGCCTGGGCTCGGGCGTGATCGTCAGCCCGGAAGGCTATATCCTGACCAATTACCACGTGGTGGAAGCGGCCGACGAAATCCAGGTGGTGCTGCCCGATGGCCGCAAGGCCGCCGCCAAGCTGGTCGGCACCGACCCGGAAACCGACCTGGCGGTGGTGCAGGTCAAGCTCGACAAGCTGCCGGTGGTGGCGCTGGGCCAGGTGGAACAGGCCAAGGTGGGCGACGTGGTGCTGGCCATCGGCAACCCCTTCGGTGTCGGCCAGACAGTCACCATGGGCATCATTTCCGCCCTGGGCCGCAATAACCTGCACATCAACCACTTCGAGAACTTCATCCAGACCGATGCCGCGATCAATTTCGGCAATTCGGGCGGCGCCCTGATCGACACCCAGGGCAACCTGCTGGGCATCAATTCCGCGATCTATTCCCAGACCGGGGGCTCGGTCGGCATCGGCTTCGCCATTCCGGTCAGCACGGCGCGCACGGTGCTCGACGCCATCATCAAGGATGGCCATGTGGTGCGCGGCTGGATCGGCGTCGAATCGCAGGAAATCACGCCGGAGCTGGCGCACAGCTTCGGGCTGGAGCGCGATTCGGGCGCCATCATCGCCGGCGTGGTGCGCAACGGGCCGGCCGACAAGGCGGGCATGCGGCCCGGCGACATCCTGCTGTCGGTGGACGGCAAGCCGGTCAAGGACACCAATGAAATGCTGAACCTGATCGCCCAGCTCTCGCCGGGCGGCCAGTCGACCATGCGCATCCTGCGCAAGAGCCGCGAAAGCGACCTCCAACTCACCGTGGGCAAGCGCCCCATCGCCAAGAAATAAGCCACCATGCACCTGCGCGACCTGACCCGCTACCTGGGCGAACTGTCCGACAACAATAACCGCCCCTGGTTCGTGATGAACAAGCCGCGCTACGACATCCTGCGCGAGGAATTCCTGGAACTGGTGACCCAGGTGATCGGGGAACTGGGCAAGTTCGACGCCCAGGTCAAGTTCTGCAACCCGAAGAAAGCCATGTTCCGCATCAACCGCGACGTGCGCTTCGCCCACGACAAGCGCCCCTACAAGACGCACTTCTCGGCTGCCATTGCGCCGAACGATATGCGCCGCCCCAGCATGGCCGGCGGACCGACCTGGTATTTCGAAATCACGCCGCAGGGCGTGCTGGGCATTGGCGCCGGCGAATATCTCCCGCCGCCGCACCGCCTGAAGGCGTTGCGCAACCATATGGTCAACGATGCCGCCGGCTTCAAGAAAGCCCTGGCCAACAAGGCGCTGAAGGCGCGCTACGGCTCCATCACCGAAGAGCACAAGCTGCAGCGGCCGCCAAAAGGCTTCGATCCGCAGCACGAGCATATCGAATTCATCAAGCTGAAAAGCTTCTTCGTGTTCCAGGAATTGAAACTGCCGCTGAACAAACCCGAAGAACTGCTGCCGGCCATCGCCGGCGCCTTCAAGGATGCCTGGCCGCTGGTGCAATGGATGCGCAGCGCACCGGTCGAGGAAGCGGAGGCGGCGTGACCGTCCACCGCATCGCCGTCATCGCCGGCGACGGCATCGGCAAGGAAGTCATGCCGGAGGGATTGCGCGTGGTGCAGGCCGCGGCGGCGCGCTTCGGCCTGGCGCTCGAATTCGCCACCTTCGAATGGGCCAATTGCGATTACTACCTGCAGCACGGGCAAATGATGCCGCACGACTGGTTCGACCAGCTGAAAGGCTTCGACGCGATCTACTTCGGCGCCGTGGGCTGGCCGGACGCGGTGCCGGACCACATTTCGCTGTGGGGCTCGCTGATCAAGTTCCGCCGCGAGTTCGACCAGTACGTGAACCTGCGGCCGGTGCGCCTGATGCCGGGCGTGCCCTGCCCGCTGGCGGGCAAGCAGCCGGGCGATATCGACTTTTACGTGGTGCGCGAGAATACCGAGGGCGAATATTCGGCGGCCGGCGGCCGGCTGTTCGAGCATACCGAGCGCGAAACCGTGCTGCAGGAAGCCGTCTTCACGCGCAAGGGCGTGGACCGCATCCTGCAGTTCGCCTTCGAGCTGGCGCAGTCGCGCCCGAAGAAGCACCTCACCTCCGCCACCAAGTCGAATGGCATCGCGATCAGCATGCCGTACTGGGATGAGCGGGTGCGGGCCATGGCCGGGCAGTATCCCGACGTGCGCTGGGACCAGTACCACGTCGACATCCTGGCGGCGCGCTTCGTGCTGAGCCCCGAGCGCTTCGACGTGGTGGTGGGATCGAACCTGTTCGGCGACATCCTGAGCGACCTGGGCCCGGCCTGCGCCGGCACCATCGGCATCGCGCCGTCGGCCAACCTGAACCCGGAACGCACCCTGCCTTCGCTGTTCGAGCCGGTGCATGGTTCGGCGCCCGATATCTACGGCAAGCATATCGCCAACCCGGTTGGCATGATCTGGTCCGGCGCCATGATGCTGGATTTCCTGGGCAACGGCGACGAACGCTACACGCGGGCGCACGACGCCATCATGCGCGCCATCGAGACCGTGCTGGTGCAGGGGCCGCGCACCCCGGACATGGGCGGCAACGCCAGCACCACCGAAATGGGCACGGCCATCGCCGCGCTGGTCTAGGCTTCAGGCGCCCAGCAGGACTTTCACCGCCGGCAGGTGGCGCTCGCTCACCGGCACCCGGTCGCCGCAGCGCAGCAGCAATTGGCTGCCCCCTTCCGCGTCGCGCTCCAGCGCCGCCACTTCGCTGGCGCGTACCAGCGCGCGGCGGTGCACGCGCAGGAAGCAAGACGGGTCCAGGTGCTGCTCCAGCCGGCCCAGCGGCACCCGATGCAGCACGCGCCGCTGCGCCAGGCGCAGCTCGACGTAATTGCCGGCCGCCTCGATCCACAGCACTTCATCCACTTGCACGCATTCGATACGGCCGACCGAGCGCACGTTCAGCTGCTGCAGCCAGGCCTGCGCCGGGGCCGCGAAGGCGCGCATCGCACGCCCATACGCGGCGCGCTGGCGTTGCTCGAGCATGGCGGCGGCGCGTTGCAGCGCCTGCTCCAGCCGCTGGTCGTCGAAAGGCTTGAGCAGGTAGTCCAGCGCGTGCACCTCGAAGGCTTCGATGGCGTGTTCGTTGTAGGCCGTAGCGAAGATCACCAGTGGCGGCTCTTCGCGCTGCGCCAGGTCGCGCGCCAGCGCCAGGCCGGATTCCTGCGGCATCTGGATATCGAGGAACACCACGTCCACCGCTTGCGCGTCGAGCATGCCGCGCGCCGCCGCCGCGCTGGCGCATTCGCCCACCAGCTCCCAGCCCGCATGGGGCGCCAGTCCGTAGCGCAGGTTGATGCGGCCGGGTTCCTCGTCGTCGACGATCAGGGCGCGGATCTTCATGAGGCGAAATACATCGGCATATTGATTTCAGCGACAAAGCGGCCGGCGGCGCGCTCGGTGCGCAAGCGGGCACCGTTGCCGCACGCTATGCGCAGCCGGGCTTCGATATTGCGCAGGCCCATGCCCATGCCGGGATTGGGGGGCACCTCGCGCACCGGATTGCTGATATGGATGTGCAGCATGCCGTCCCGCTCCGCGAAGCGCAGCACGATCTCGCCAGCACCGTCGTGGCAATCGAGGTCGTGGCGCAGCGCATTCTCCACCAGGGGCTGCAGCAGCAGGGGCGGGCAATCGGCCGCCAGCACGGCGCCGCTGTCGCCCTCGATGTCCACCCGCAAGCGGTCGCCATAGCGCATCGCCTGCAGCGACAGGTAATCGCGCACGAACTGCAATTCCTCCGCCAGGGTCACCCATTCGCGCGAGCTGGCCGCCTGGGCATAGCGCAGCAAGCCGCTCAGGCGGCTGATCGCGCTCAATGTGGCCGCCTTGTCGTCCATGCGTACCATGGCGCTCACCGCGTTCAGGGCATTGAACAGGAAGTGGGGCTCCAGCTGGCCCCTCAGGGCAGCCAGGCGCTGCTGCTCCAGTTCCAGGCGCAGGGTCAGGTTGTCGGTCTCGCGCGCCCGCTGCAGCTGCCAGATGCGGATGCCGGCGACCGTCACGAAGGTAAAAGTGGTCCAGGTCAGCTCAAGGAAGATCGCGAACAGGCTGCGCTCGTGCAGCAGCGAGACGAACAGGCATTCCAGCGGCAGGAAAAGCACCAGCACCAGCAGGTAGCAACGGGCGATCCCGCGCTGGGTGGCGAGCACCTGCGGCCAGCGCTCCAGCGCGACGTACAGCATGGCACTGAACACCACCATCAGTGTGTGGGAGCTGGCCCAGTCGAACAGCACCTCCGGATAGGAGGCGTCGGCGCCCCGGTGCAGCAGCGCGCCATAAGACGATAGCGCGCCAGTCACGCAGATGACGCTCCACACCAGCAGGCTGACGCCCAGGATACGTAGGAAATGCAAGGTTCTCATGGCTGGGCAGTATACCGGTCCCCGCCGGGGTGGCCCAGGACGCCCGTCACCCGGGCGGCCAGCTTCGTCACACCGGGTTTCCTGCATTTCAGGTCGCCATTTCTGCATTTCGTCGCACACCGGTAGTGCTGGACACCGCACATATCTATAGTTCAATCAACGAAACGCGAAATGAACTTAACCCAACCGAATGGAGAGCAAAATGAACATCGCCAAAAACATGGAATTCATCTTCCTCGCAGCTGTCGCCGTGGTCGGCGCGACCGGCCTGGCAACCGCCGCCAGCCCGCTCAAGCACAGCGCACCTGCACCGGTCGTCGCCAAAGCCGAAGCCAGCGCGATGCCAGTGGTGACCGTCACCGCCAAGCGCCTGACCGCAGCCGAAAAAGCCGCACTGTAACGCGACCAGCAAAGCCACTTCACGGAGCCACGACATGAACAAGTTCTTCACCGCCACGATGATGACCGCAGTACTGCTCACCGCAGGCGCTGCCCACGCGGACGAAATCATCACCGAAGCGCGCAGCGTCGAAGGCCGTCCCGTGAAAGTCGTCCTCGACGGCGTGGTGGACCTGAAGCTGAAGCAAGGCGCCCCGGCGATGGTGGTCTCCGGCGACAAGCGCTACCTGCAAAAGATTACGGTGACGCAGAACGGCGACACCATCCGCATCGGTACCGAGAGCATGCGCGGCATCCATATGGGCAGCCGCAACCTGAAAGCGGAACTGTCGCTGCCGCAGCTGCGCGAGCTGGTTTCCGCCGGCGTGGGCTCGGCTGAAGTGAAGGGATTCGACGGCGATGAAGTTCGCCTCTCCCTGGAAGGCGCAGGCTCCGTGACCGTGGCCTCGCGTTTCAAGAAGGTCGATGCACGCCTGACCGGCGTCGGCAGCATGACCGTCAGCGAGACCCAGGCCGACGTGGTCGACCTGAACCTGAAAGGCGCCGGCCAGATTTCGATCTCCGGCCAGAGCAAGCAACTGTACGCCAAGCTGGGCGGCATCGGCAGCCTCGATGCGAAGCAGCTGCAAAGCGAGAGCGTGGACGCCGACATGACCGGCCTTGGCAGTGCCACCTTCAACGCAAAGACTTCCGCCAACCTGCGCCTGAGCGGCCTGGGTTCGGCAACGGTGTACGGCAAGCCCGCCAACCGCCAATCCACGGCCCGCGGACTGGGCAGCGTGTCCTGGAATTAAAGTTTTCCCACCAACTCGTGATTCTTTCACGGTGCTTGCCGCCTGCTACCCGCGGGCGGCTTTTTTCATTTGCGGTGCCGCCTGCGCCATATCCTTGCCAAGCACGATGCGCAGTAGTGGCGCGCCGCTGCCGCGCACTTCGATGCGCGTTTCCTCGACGTCGAATGGGATGGTGTTGGTCAAGCGCACCACTTCCATGCCTTCGGCCCGCAGGCGCCGCGCAACGGCAGCGGCCATGCCGCGGATGCCGTTGCCGTTACTGACCTCAAGGCGGGTTGCCGCCGGTGGCGCCACGCGGGCCACTTCCACCAGCCCCGCCCCGGCCTGGCGCACTTCCACCCGCGCCATGCCGGCCGGCCACAAATCCGTGCCCGCTGCCGCGTTCGCGGCCGCCGCCGGGGCCGTGCCGGCAGCCGGCACGGCCGCCGCCGCCTCGCGCAATATGCGCGCGTGGCGCATGGCTTCGAGCGCGCGGCCCGTTTCCCCCTTGGCTTCCAGCAGCGCCGCCAGCCGTTCCCAAGCAAGCGCGTTGGACGGCTCCTGCAGGCAGGCGCGCTCCAGTGCCGTTTGCGCCGCCCCCAGTTGCCCGTCCAGGTAGTATGCGTAGCCAAGGTCGCCCAGCAGTGCCGCGCCGGGCTGGCGCCGCGCCGCCTGCTCGAGCAGTGCGATCGCCTCGGCGTAACGGCCCTCGCCGGCCAGGGCGGCCGGCGCTGCGGCCCCGCGCAGCGGCGCCATGTCGGGCGCGGACGGTGCGGGCGGCGCAGTGGGCAGGCTGCAGGCAGCCACCGTCCCGACACAGGCGGCAATGATGATCTTGCGCATGGCAACCTCCTAATGTGCGCGCTGCACGGCAGGCAGCAGCATTGATTTCATCTGTATCGAGGCAGGCCCCAGCAGCACCACCATCAAGGCCGGGAAAATGCAGAAGATCAGCGGGAACAGCAGCTTCAGGGCCACCTTGGCGGCAGCTTCCTGCGCCACCATGGCCCGCTTGCGCCGCAGGTTGTCGGCATGTACGCGCAGGGACTCGCCCATGCTGGTGCCGAAACGCTCTGCCTGCACCAGCATCGCCACCAGCGCATCCACATCTTCCACCCCGCTGCGCAGGGCCAGGTTGCGCAGCGCACGCTCCTTGGAGAAACCGGCCCGCATCTCCATCAGGACCAATTGCAGCTCCTGTGCCAGCGCCACGCTCTTGATGTGGATTTCGCCGGCGACCTTGGCCAGTGCACGCTCCATGCTCAAGCCTGCCTCGACGCAAATGGTCAGCAAGTCCAGCGCATCGGGCAAGCTCTCGAAGATGTCACGCTGGCGCGCTTCAGCGCGGCGCGACAGCACGCCATTGGGCAGGTAATAGCCGATGCCGGCGCTGGCCAGGAGCAGCAGCAGCAGGTTCCCGCTGCGCCCCGCGGCCAGCAGCGCCGCCACTGCCGGCAAGCCCAGGGACAACAGGGTTTTCGCGGCGAAGTACAGCTTTGGCGCGGCCGGGTGGCGCCAGCCGGCGTTCATGAAGCGCGTGCGCAATGCCGACTGTTCCCAGCCTTGTTCCGGCAGCGACAGGCGGCTGAACGGTTCCGCCACCCGGGCCACCTTCTCGATCCATTCCCCCTGCCCCGGGGCAGGCGTGGCGTCGGCCGTCCCGGTGAACGATTTCAGCCGTTCGCGCAGCGTGCCGCTCGACAGCAGCGCCATCGCCCACCACGCCAGGCCGGCCACTACGCCGAACACCAGCAGCAGGAACAGGATGTCGGCGGCACTCATACGCGCACCCTGACCACTTGGCGCATCCACAGCATGCCGGCCACCACGGCGCAGGCGGCGTACCACAGCAAGCGCTGCCCGCCCGGGTCCTGCCACAGGAGGGCGCTGTATTTCGGGTTGGTCACCTGCATCGCCGCCATCAGGCCAACCGGCATCAAGGCCAGGACCCAGGCCGACATGCGCCCTTCCGCCGACATGACGCGCACCTGCGCCAGCAGTTGCAGCCGTGCGCGCGTCATGCGCGACACGTTGTCGAGCAGTTCCGCCAGGTTGCCGCCCGACTCGCGCTGGATCAGTACTGCGATCACCAGGTAGCGCAAGTCGGTCAGCGGCACCCGCGCCGCCAGGTTGTGCAGCGCATCCTGCATGGTGACGCCGAAATTGACCTCCTCGTAAGTGGCGCGGAATTCGCTGCCCAACGGATCGGCCACTTCGTCGCCGGCCATCTGCATCACGTTGGCGAAGGAATGGCCGGCCCGCAACGCGCGCGCCAGGAAGTCGGCCATCTCCGGCAGTTGCGACTCGATGCGGCGCACGCGGGCGGCACGCGCCCGCAGCAGCACGGCGACCGGTGTGCAGAGGCACAGCAGGCCGGCAATGGCGGCAGGCAGCGGCGGCAGGCGCAGCACGGCAGGCAGCAGCACGGCAGCCAGCGCGGCGCCGGCTTGCAGCAGCAGGAAGCGCGACACTTGCCAGCGCAAGCCCGACTGGAGCAGCAGACGGTCCAGGGCGACGATGTGCGGAATGGTGCGCAGCATGCGGTCGATCCCGGGCGCTTTGGCGTAGCGGCGTTCCTTGAGGATGCTGATGGCGCTGCCCGCACCATCGGTGCGGCCGGACATCAGGCGCAGCCGGCGCGCGATACGGCGCGCATCGCTGCCATGGTTGCTGCTCCACCACAGCCAGGCACCTTCGAACAGGCAGGTCACCGCGGCGAACAGCAAGACGGAAAAGCCGGTCCAGGCGAAGTCCATGGCGCGCCTCCTATTCGTACACCCGGCCTGGGTCGAAAACGCTGTCCGGCACCGGTACGCCGAACATGCGCAAGCGTTCCGCAAAGCGCGGCCGCACCCCGGTGGCATAGAAGTGGCCCTGCACCTTGCCCTGTGCATCCACCCCGGTTTGCTCGAAGTGGAAAATTTCGTGCATGGCCACGGTATCGCCCTCCATCCCGGTCACTTCCTGCAGGCTGACCAGCTTGCGCGTGCCGTCGGTCAGGCGCGACAGCTGCATCACCACCGTGATGGCGGAACAGATCTGCTGGCGCGCGGTGCGCGGCGTCAGGTTGGCGCCGGCCATGCCGACCATGCTTTCCAGCCGCGACAAGGCGTCGCGCGGCGAATTGGCATGGATGGTGGCGAAGGAGCCTTCGTGGCCGGTGTTCATGGCTTGCAGCATGTCGATCGCTTCGGCGCCGCGCACTTCGCCCAGGATGATGCGGTCGGGCCGCATGCGCAGCGCATTGCGCACCAGTGCGCGCTGCGTCACTTCGCCCTTGCCCTCGACGTTGGGCAGCCGCGTTTCCAGCCGCACGATATGGGGCTGGCGCAGTTGCAGTTCCGCCGCGTCCTCGATGGTGACGATGCGCTCGCTGGCCGGGATGAAGCCGGACAGCACATTGAGCAGCGTGGTCTTGCCGCTGCCGGTGCCGCCGGAAATCAGCACGTTCAGGCGCGCCTGGCCCAGCGCCTTCAGCACTTCGGCCATCGGCGGCGTCAGGCTCTTGAAATCCAGCAGCTTCTCCATCGACAGCGGCTGCGCCGAGAAGCGGCGGATCGACAGGATCGGCCCGTCCACCGCCAGCGGCGGGATGATGGCGTTGACGCGCGAGCCATCCGGCAGGCGGGCGTCGACCATCGGGCTCGATTCGTCGACGCGCCGCCCCACGCGCGACACGATCTTTTCGATGATCTTCATCAGGTGCGTGTTGTCGTGGAAGGTGATGCCGGTCAGCTCCAGCCGGCCGGTGCGCTCCACGTAGACCCGGGCGTGGGTGTTGACCAGGATGTCCGACACGCCGGGATCGGCCAGCAGCGGCTCCAGCGGCCCGAAACCCAGCATCTCGTTCTGGATATCGAGCACCAGCTTGTGGCGCTCGCCCTGGTTCAGCACGATGCGCTCGTCGTCGACGATGCGCGCCACCAGCAGCGCCAGTTCGTGCTTGAACTGTTCCGGCGTCAAGCGCTTCAGCCGCTCCAGGTCGATGCGCTCCAGGATCATCTGGTGCATGGACTTTTTCAGCTCCTGGTAAGCACTGTCGGCCATCGCCGGCGCGCTGGCCGGCGCATTGACTGCCGCGCGGCCATCGTCGCCCAGGGCCAGGCGTTCTCGCAAGCTCATGTCAGTCTCCCATTGAAGTCTCGGCGCGGCCGAACAGGCGGTCGAACAAGCCTTTGCTTTCAGGCAGGCGGCGCTCGGTCACCGCTTCCACCAGCTCCGCCAGGCTGCGCGCCACCGGACTGCTGCGCGACAGCTGCAGCAGCGGGATGCCCTGGTTGACCGAATCGGTGGCGGACAGGTAATCGTTGGGCACCGTGTGCAGCACGTCGGCGCCCAATGCCTGCTCCAGGTCGGCCAGGCGCAGCTTGCCGCCCTTCTCGTAGCGGTTGACGATCAGGCGCGTGCGTTCGGCCGGGTAGCCCAGCGAACGGAAGATGTCGAGCAGGCGGCGCCCGTCGCGGATGTCGGGCAAGGCCAGTTGCAGCACCGGATAGATGGCGTCGGCCTGGTCCAGCGCGCGCAGCGACAAGGCGTCGATCTGGCGTCCCACGTCGAGCAATATGTAGTCGTAATGCTGGCGCGCCACGCGCAGGATGGCGTCGATGTGCTCCGGCTTCATCTGCATGGCCAGGGCCGGGTCGTCGGCCGCGGCCAGCAAGCCATAGCCGGGCGCTACGTGCACCAGGCACGATTCCAGGAAAGGCGCGTCGAGGCGCCCGATCTGGCTGCAAATGTCGGACAGGGTCATGGCCGGCTTCTGGTCCGACACGTACAGCGTGGCGTCGCCGAACTGGCCGTGCAGGTCGAGCAGCAGCACCTTGCGCCCCGCCAGCGCCGCCAGCGCATAACCGAAATTGGTGGCAAGGAAGGTGGCGCCGCTGCCGCCCTTGCAGGACATGAAGGCCAGCGCCTTGCCTTCGCGCACCGCCGTCACGCCGCGCTCGATCTCGATGCGGTCCAGCGCTTCGTGCAAGGCGCGGTGGATCAGCGGCAGATGCAGCACTTCGCGCATGCCGACCCGCATGGCGCGGATCAGCAGCTCGTGCTGCGGCGCGCGCGTGAGCAGGATGAAGGAGGCGTCCGGATATTGGCGCGCCAGCGGCTCGAGCAGCTCGGCCTGCGCCGGTTCCAGCTCGCTGGCATCGAGCAGCACCAGTTCCGGCGGTTGTGGCAGCAGGCTCTCCAGCGCATCGCGCAGGTCGCGGCGCGATGCCGTCAACAGCAACGCCGGCAGGCGTGCCGAACCCTGCGCCGCCAGCTCCGCCTCCAGCCGCTCGTCATTGCCGATCAAAAGCGCTTTCATGGATCCTCCCTTTCATGGCAGTGCAGGTTCAGGGGCAAGGCGGCTGGCCCGGCGCATAGCCCAGCGATTCGGCCGGCACCGTCACACTGGCCGGCGGCAGCGACGCCGGCACCGGAATCAGGGGCGTGATGGGCTGGTAAGCCAGTGCCGTGCAGCCGGCGCCGCCGGCGTTGCCGCACAGGCGCACGCGCACGAAGCGTACGCAGCCGGGTCCGTGCGGATCGCGCGTGCAATTGATGCGGTTGGCCAGCGGGCAGCCCGGCATTGCGGGCACCGCCGCGATATTGCCGGCCGCGTCCTGCCACAGGTAGTCGATGCGCAGATTGGCGCTGCTCACATTGGAGGCCATCGGCAGGGTTCCCGTGTTGCTTAGCAGGGCGGCCGCGCGCAGGGCCTGCAGCGCGGCCGCGTCGTTGAAATCCGTGATGGCCGCCGCGCGCGCTGCACGGCGCGCCACTTCCGGCAGCGCATTCCACAAGAACATGGCGCGTCCGTATTCGATGATGGCGATGCAGAACGTGAGGAACAGCATGATCACCAGCCCGAACTCGACGCTGGTCACGCCATGCTGGCGGTGGGTCTCAATTGCCACGGCCCACCTCCGCCTGCACGGACAATTGCGTGGGCACATTGCTGGCGAACATATCGTCCTGGTACTGGATGGTGGCGACCACGCCGATCCTGGTTGGCGTGGTGGCCGGCGGCAGGTCGACGCAATACACGGCGCCGCAGGTGATGCGCACTTGCGGCGCCATCGCCTCGATCCCGGCGCTGGCCAGGGTCTCCTCGATCATGGCGCGCGCCACCGCCTCGGCCACCGCCAGCCGCGCCGCGTCGTGCAGGCTGTCGACCGGCACCGTGGCCAGGTAACGTGCGGCATTGCTGGCGGCGCGGTCCAGCGCGGCGCCGCCCAATGCCAGGCGGCCCATCGACAGGCAGGCGACCAGCAGTACCGCCAGCAGCCACATGCATAACGCGGCCTCGATCGCAGCAATGCCCTGGCAGCGGCGGCGCCTCATCGCAGCAACTCCACGTCGGTGGCCAGCGCGGCCAATTCCCTGGCGCTGAGGATGCCGGCGAATTCGGCCGGCACGACCGTGGCCGATGCCTTTGCCGTCAGCAGGAAGCGCGCCACCGCCAGCACCTCCCCATCGACGTTGATGCCGGCGGGGATGGGACAGGACAGCAGCGGCACGTATAACACGCGGCGCTCCCTGCGCCCTGGGGCATTATCGGCAGGCGGGGTGGTGTAATTGGCATTGCCGTAGGGGGCATTGGTGGGCCAGGCGGGCGCGGACAGGGCCGGCGTGGCAGGGTACAGCCTGGACCAGCTGCCGGTGCCCAGATTCCCGGTGGTGAATTGCCTTGCCGGTCCGTACGCCCACAGCGTGCCATATTGCGCCGGGGCGACGGACGGCAATGGCGGCGGATCGTCGGCAATGGTCATCAAGGGCTTGCCTGCGGCAGGCGTGCTGGATGCCGCCGTGGCTTGCGGGGGATTGCTGTTCATCCAGTTCGCTTGCGCGCCAAAGTATTCGCGTACGTTGGCATCCGGGGGCGCGGTGTAGGGGTCGCAGGGGAAGGCGCCACCATAGTCGTTGAACCGGGAGTTGAGGTGCGTCCATAAGTTGAAGCCGACGTTGCGGCGCAAATGCAGCCACCCGGTCATCGCCGTATAGGCCAGCTTGCCGGCGCACATGAACGGCGCCACCTGGCTGTCGGTGGTATTCGATGCCAGCGCGGGGCTGCCCGGCGGGCTCAATGGATCGACCAGGAAGGATTCGCCGGCTGCGGCGCCGGAGGCGGGATTCAGTGCCAGCAGGTTATAGCCGACACCCCAGCGGAAACCGTAATCGACCCGCTCATTCACGCCTCCACCGTTGGCGCGCAGCGCCACGGCTGTGGTGCTTGCTGCGCAAATGGCCAGCGGCAGCACGCGCAGGCCGTTCGGTCCCGCCACGGCTTGCGCGCTGACGGTGGTGGCGCCCGCCGCCCCCAGCAGGCGGCCGAACGCTTGCGGCAAGGTGGTGAAGCTGGCGTCCAGCGTCCCCATGTCGGCGCGCACAAAACGCAGGTTGCCGGGGTTGGCGCTCGCCGCGCCGTAGGTCAGCCAGGGCCCCGCGGCAGTGCCGGCAAAGGACAGGGCATCGGTGCCGAGGACGATATTGCCAACGCCGCGCACGTCGCGGCCGATCGCGGCGGCCAGCGCACGCGCGTGCGCCGCCGCGATACCGGCCGCCGTGCCGTCGAGCTGCTGGGCGGCGCTCAAGGCCACGCTATCGGCCAGCTGCTGCAGCTGCGCCTGGCGCTGGAAGGCCAGTGACAGCTCCAGCGCCAGGCCGCATACGCCGATCAGCACCGGCAGCGATAGCGCGGCGATGATGGCGATCGCACCGCCCTGCGTGCCGCGCGCCTTCATTTCCGCTCTCCCATCTCCGGCACCGGCTCGCTGAAGGATTTGCGGTAGCGCGCCTGCGCCGCCGCCGCCGCCGCGCCATCGAGGCCGCCGCCCTCGCCTTCCGGCTTGACCAGGCGGGCGGTGATCACGAACAGCAGTTCGCTGCGGTCGTTCTGGAAATCCGTGCTGCGGAACAGTGCGCCCAGCACCGGGATCTCGCTGAGCAGCGGCACGCCCTTGATATTGTTGACCTGCGTGCTGCGGATCAGGCCACCGATGGCAAAACTCTGGCCATCCTGCAGCTGCACCGTGGTGCTGGCGCGGCGCGTGGTGATCAAGGGGAATATGGCGCGGCCGGAGAAGCCGCCGCTCGTGACACCGATGCCGTCGCGCGACAGCTCCGACACTTCGGGCGCCACTTTCAGGTTGATGCGGCCGCCCGCCAGCACCGTCGGGGTGAATTTCAGGCCGACGCCGAATTCCTTTTCCTCCAGCGTGATGCGGTTATTGTCCTGCGCCACCGGCACCATCACCTTGCCGCCGGCCAGGAAGCTGCCTTCCTGGCCGCTCATCGCCATCACGGTCGGCTCGGCCAGGATGCGCACCAGGCCATCCTGCCGCTCCGCATCGACCTGCACACCGGTGCCATTGAACTTCGACAGCGTCAGTCCGCTGCGCAGCGTACCGCTCAGGAAGTCGGCCAGCACCATGGCCGTCCAGCTGCCGCTGGCGTGGCGCAGCGACAGGCCCGCTTCCAGCCGGTCGAGCAGGGTCTTCGATACTTCCGCCACTTTCACTTCCAGCCTGACTTGCTGCGGCGCGCTGACCGCCAGCAGGTTGACCAGGCGCGCGCCGGGCGGCGCCGGGTGCGGCGGCGCGCCCTCCTTGCGCGCCAGCGGTTGCGGCGCCTGGCGCAAGAACGCTTGCGCCAGGTCCAGCACCTGGGCCAGGGTGGCGCCATCGCTTACGCTGCCGCTCAAGGCGATGGCATCGGCGGCGGCGCTGACCTTGATGGCGCGCTCCTGCGGCAGCAATTCCGCCAGGGTGGCGCGCAGCGGCGAAACGTCCAGCCCGACCGCCACTTCCACCACGCTGCACGCGCCGCCCTTGCCTTGCACGATCAGGTTGGTGCTGCCGATCTCGGCGCCCACCAGATACAGCGTGTCGGGCGCCACCAGCGTGGCCTGCAGCACATGCGGGTTGCCGATGCTGCGCCCGGTCACTGCTTCGGGCAGGCGCATCAGGGTGGATTTGCCGAGTTCCAGCGCCAGCTTGCCTGGCGCGGCGGGTGCGCCGCTGCAGCGCAGGTTGTCGCTATGGGCCGATGGGGCAACCAGGGCCAGCACGGCCGTCAGGCAAAGGGATGCGGATCGCATGGCGCCTCCTCACAGGCATTCCTTACTGCTACGGTTGCCGTCGATGACGCCGATGCAATAGCGCGCCGCTTCGCTGCCAGGGCGTGCGGGCACCGCCGCGGCGCGCGCCACCAGGGGCGCGGCGGGACGCTGCGCTGCGCCGGCTGCCGCTGCCGGCACCACTGCCACTGGCGGTGCGGCCGCCCCCAGCACGCTATGCCGCGTGGCGCCTGCGGTGTCGGCGGGCCGCGGGTCGACCTGGTTGCGCAACACCAGCGACAAGGTGCCGACGCTGCGCGCCAGGTCCAGCTGTTCCGCCTGCACCGGCGTCACTTCCAGCGTGACGGCATTGACCACGCGCGGCTTGGTGTCGTCGCGCGCCACTTCCTGCGCCACCGCCAGCACCAGGATGCGTTCCAGCACGATCTTCGACAGCGCCGCGTCGCCGCCATTGCCGCCCTGCCCCGGCGCATGGATCAGGATGTCGACGAAATTGCCCGGCAAGGCAAAGCCGGCCACGCCCACCACATCGTTGACGCGCACGGTGATGGCGCGCTTGCCTTCCGTGATCAGGGCCGACAAGCCGCCGAGGGTACCGGCCGGGGCCAGCTTGGCTTCCGTCACCGGCTCGCCGCGCTGCACGCTGGCTTTCAGCACACGGCCATGCAAGGCTGCCAGCTCGCGCTGCGCGCCGGCCGGCAGGCTGCCGCCAGGCCAGTCGGCCAGCGTCACCATGTCCGGCGCCAGGCGCTGCCCCAGGCCGACGTCGGCGGCCGCCACCGCGATGCGCACCGTGGACGGTGCGGCCTGGCGCAGCAGCCAGCGCGATGCCAGCAGCACCGCGGCCAGCCCCAGCACCACGGCCAGCCCCAGCATCAGGAATGCGCGCCGGCCTTTCATGCGGCACCGTCGGCAAACATGCTGGACCAGGCCTGGTTCAGGGTGGCCGGGTTCAGGCTGGGCACGGTGCCGGCAAAGCCGGCGAATTCGGCCACGCGGGCCACGATTTCGCGCGGCAGGCTGGCCAGCAAGGGCTGCCCGCTGTCGCGATGCAGCTCACCGACCAGGTAAGACAGCGCCGCCTCGTCGGCGTCGATGCCGCGCGCCCGGCATTGCTGGCGCAACAGGCTGCGGTAGCTGGCTTCCGGCAGCGGCCCCAGCGCCACCTTGTAGCCGATGCGGCGCAGCGCAGCGCCGTCCAGCAGGGATTGCGGCGCCAGGTTGGTGGCAAAGGCCAGCACCGCCTGGCAGGGCACGCTGAATGCGTGGCCACCTGGCAGCGAAAGCTGGTCGGTACCCGAGTCGAGCAATTGGCTCAGGCGGTTCAGCAGCGCCCCGGCCGGCAAGCGCTGGCGCCCCAGGTCATCGACGATCAGCAAACCGTGGCAAGCCTTCAACTGGGGTGGCGCGATGAAGCAGCCGCCTGCAGGGTCGTGGCGCAGTTCGAGCATGGCGCCCTCCAGTTCCGCGCCCAGCTGCACCACGGGACGCTGGCACAGCAGCCAGCGCGTGTCGCCATTGCGTGCGCTGGCAGGCCGGCCCGGCAAGGCGGGCGGTGCCAGGTGCACGGTGGCGTCGTACAACTGGATGATGGCGCTGCCCACCGTCACCGCATAGGGCACTGCCACCACGCCCTGCAACAGGCGCCCGAGCTTGCGCGCCAGGGTGCTCTTGCCGCTGCCGGAAGGCCCGTACAGGCAGACCGAGCGGCCCGCGTGCATGGCGGCGCCCACCAGTTCGTGGATGCGCGGCGGCAGGCAATCGTCGGCGAACAGGGCTGCCACGTCGGCCGCCAGCACCGGCGGCAATTGCACCGCCTGGCGCTGCAACTGGGCGCGCCAGGCATCCAGCGCCACCGGCGCCGGGCCCACATACGGTTGCCGTTCCAGCCATTCGGCGGCGCGCTGGCGGCCGATGCCGGTCAGCTGGTATTGCACGTCGATCTCGGAATCGCCGCGCCACGCCACTTCCACCAATTGCTCGCGCTGCAGGCCGTCCAGCACTTCGCGCAAGACATTGATCGACAGCCGCAGGCGGCCGGTGAGCACCGACAGATGGCACTTGCCCGCGCCCAGCAAGGCCTTGCCGGCCAGCTCGGCGAGCATGGCCGGTTCGAGTCCGGTGTCGCGCACGGTGCGCGGCGGGGGCGGCAACAGTGGCTGCTCGTCGTCTGCGAAATCGATCATGGTGACCTCCTGTAGGAAACGATGATAGCGATGGGTTTCCAGGTGGATATTGAGGCGGAGCAAATGTCAGCGATGCGCCAATGCGACGGTGGCGATGGTCCCGGCAGCGATGGCGACCGCATACGGCATGCCGTCCGCCTTGCTGCCGCGCCAGCGCGCCAGTTGCAGGCAGCACAGGGCCAGCACGCCGCCGGCCAGTGCGCTCAACAAGGCGAGCTGCAGCGCTTGCCACGGGCCGACAAAACTGCCGGCCATCGCCACCAGCTTGACGTCGCCGGCCGCCATGCCGCCCAGCGCATACATGGGCAGGAACAGCAGGAAGCCCACGCCCGCGCCGGCCACGCCTTGCGCCAGCAGCGCAGTCCCGCCGCCCAGGCGCCAGTGGAGCGCCAGCGCCAGCAGCAAGCCCGCCAGCACCAGCACGTTGGGGATCCGGCGCCAGGCCAGGTCCGATGCCGCGGCCTGGAAGACCAGGCACAGCAGGATGAGTTCGAGTCCGCTCATGGGAGAAATGGCCGGCAGCCCGGCCGCCGCCGGGTGGCCGGCCGACTGGTTACGGCGCCAAAGCGGTTTCCACCGAACTGAACACCGCTTCCAGCGCAGTCTGGACAGGGTCCAGCGCGGTAGCGACTGCAATTGCGATGACCGACGCGATCAGGCCGTACTCGATAGCCGTCACGCCCCTCTCATCCCTGATGAAACGCCTCACTGCAGAAAGTGCTTTCATGATGATCTCCTTTGCTAGGAAAACTCTGACGCCTGTGCAGCACATCATTGACTTCACTATAGGAGCCATTCCTACTGGCAAGTTGATTTCGCGCAAGCTTTCCGCACAGAACTTTTCTTCGCCGCACGCTGTTCTATGTCAAACTGAAGCCAGCGAAACTGTGTTGCAACGAAATCGCTTTTTGCGTGAAACTGTGCAAAGTTAATTGCCGAGAATGCAAAAAAGATTTATGCTGGTCAGCTATCCTTTAGAAAGCCCCTTTGCTTTGCCACTGAGCGCCTAGTTATCGGACACTCACATGGATTCCCTTCTGAAACATATGGTGGACATGACCGGCCACCGCGATCACACGATGCTCGACATCTCGGTGATCTCGGCGGTAGCGGAACTGGCGTCTGCCACGCAGGCACGTGTGCTGAGCATCGTCAATGTACGAGGCCAGCTGTACGTGCGTCCGCGCGCGGTGATCGAGCGCGGCCTGCCTGCGCGCATGGAAGAGAATGCCGACCCCGGCTCGCCGGGCGAGCCAGTGAGCAACTTCCCGGCCCTGGCGCGCTGCCTGGCCCACCATGAATCGAATGCCGATTACATGACACCAGACGGCCAGCACACGCTGTGGCTGCCGATCTGGATGGGCGACAAGGCCGATACTTGCCTGGAAATCGTCAACCCCACCCCGTACACCAGCGATACCATCCACATCATTGGCGGCATTGTCAGCGTGTACCGCAATTTCCAGAACTTGCTGGACTATAGCGAACGCGATTCGCTGACCGGCTTGCTGAACCGCAAGACCTTCGACGACCAGTTGGCCAAGATGCTGCAAGCCTCGGTCGAGCACGATGCGCTGGCGGTGCCGCCGGACGGGCTGGAACGCCGCACGCCGCATGAGCAGGAAAAGCAATGGCTGGCGGTGGTCGACGTCGACCATTTCAAGGCCGTGAACGACAAGTTCGGCCACCTGTACGGCGACGAAGTGCTGATCCTGATCGCCAACCTGCTGCAATCGTCGTTCCGCGCCCAAGACCGGGTGTTCCGTTTTGGCGGCGAAGAGTTTGTCGTGCTGCTGCGTTCTTCCACGCTGGAAAACGCCAAGAAAATCATCGAACGCTTCCGCATGAATGTGGAACAGCACGAGTTCCCGCAAGTGGGGCGCGTCACCGTCAGCGTCGGCTTCGTCAGCATCAGCGCGTATGAAGCGCCGGTGATCATCCTCGGCCGCGCCGACCAGGCCCTGTACTACGCCAAGAGCCACGGCCGCAACATGGCTTGCCATTACGACGAACTGGTCAGCGGCGGCCTGCTGCAGACCGTCGAATCCAACGACACCGCCGAATTCTTCTAAGGCCCGAACCCCGCCGGCGCCAGGACGTGCATCGGGCTGGCCACCGAGGCAAAGTGGCGAAAAACGTTAGAATAACAACACCAATGTTATCCTAGTGGAATATGGAACTTCGCCAACTGCGTTACTTCGTCGCCATTGTCGACCATGGATCATTGTCGCGAGCGGCACTGGTACTGCATGTGGCCCAGCCGGCCCTGACCCAGCAACTGCGCCAGCTGGAAGAAGAACTGGGCGCCCAACTGCTGCATCGCAGTGCGCAAGGCGTGGTCAGCACCGATGCCGGCAAAGTGTTTTACGATCACGCGCAAGCGATCCTGAAGCAGGTGGCCGACGCGCGCTCCGCCGTCACCCAATCCGCACGGCCTTCGGGCAGCGTGACCATGGGACTGCCGCACAGCATTTCCGGCGCGCTTGCGCTGCCGCTGCTGACCGCGGCGCGCGAACAATATCCCGACATTACGCTGCAATTGACCGAAGAATTGACCGGCAACCTGGCGGAACAGCTGAAAAGCGGCCGCGTCAACCTTGCCGTACTGTTCGACGATGGCCAGTTGACCCCGTTCTCCACCACCCCGCTGGCTGAGGAAGAATTGCGCTTCATCTGCCGCCAGGACGCGGTATGGTTCAGCGACCGCGACACCATCACGCTGCAGCAAGCCTTGAACACCACCCTGATCCTGCCGGGCTTGCAGCATGGTGTGCGGCCGCGCATCGAAGCGATGGCACGCGCCGCCGGGCTGGTGATCGGCAACGTCATCGAAATCAATTCGATCGCGATCCTGAAATCCGCGATCATGGCCGGCATGGGCGCGACCATCCTGCCGGTGGCGCCGGTGCTGCCCGAGATCGAACAACGCCAGATGCGCAGCGTGCGCATCAACAGCCCGGCCATCAGCCGCACGGTGGTGCTGTGCGCCTCGCGCAACATCCCGTTGACCAACGCCGCCAGCGCCATTGCCGTCCTGACCCAGCAAGTCGCCGCCGACCTTTGCCAGCGCGGCACCTGGCCTGGCGCCCGCCTCCTCAGCTAACGGACCGAGCTGTCAGAGCAACTGGTACTGGGCGAGAATGCGGCGCTGCGTACCGTCGGATTGCATCGATTCCAGTGCGCGCTGGAACAAGGCGGTATCGGCGTCGTCGAAGTCCAGGGAGCCCGCCAGCCACGCTGTCGTCGTGCGTACCGGGGCGCTGGTTTCGAATTCGCCGGCGTCGGCGGCGTGTCCCTTCAGCGAGGCGGCGATGATGCGCCGTTCGCCAAATGCGGCGTCTGCCATGCCACCCAGCAGGAAGCGATGCACTTCGTCGATCGAGCTGGCTTCGACAAAGCGGGTAAACCCTTGTTCTTTCAGGATTGCCGCCTGGGCCGCGCCGCGCAATAGTGCAATGCGCTTGTCCTTCATCTGCTCGAGCGGGAACAGCTTGCCGCGCACAGCGAGCAGCACGTAATGCTCTTCATACAGGGGCACCAGCCAGCGGTATTGCCGTTCGCGCTCCGCCAGGCGCGTCAGCGGATAGATGGCGGTCGCGGGCATTTTCATGGCCAGGAATTGGGCACGCGGCCAGGGCACGAATTGGGTCGCCGGCTGGAGGCCGGCGCGTTTGCACAATTCGGCCACCAGTGCCTGCAATCCGCCCGGCCGTCCGCCTTCATGCACCAGCGAGGGCAAGTGGCTGGTCACCAGCCGCATCTTGTGCGCCACCCCGGCCAGGGCGAACCCTGGACAGGCCAATAACCCTGCCGTCGCGGCAAGAAATCCTCGTCGAGCTATCATTTTTCCTTATACCCCCATCCCCAAACCGTATTTCCGTATACGTAAAGTAAACCGTAAACTGGGCGATTGAAAAGGCCTGCATACCCGCAGCCATTGTGACTTAGGCAAGGACGCGCTTACCCGGCGCCCACCGATGCCAGGCACAGCACCGAATCATGATTTTGGAGACAGCCCCCATGCCCGATACCACGGCACCAGGCCGCCACGCGCCTGTCCTGAATGACGTCAGCCTCGACGACAAATACACTTCCACCGCCGGCAAAGTCTTCCTCTCCGGCATCCAGGCGCTGGTGCGCTTGCCAATGATGCAACAGATGCGCGATGCGCGCGCCGGCCTGAACACCGGCGGCTTCATTTCGGGCTACCGCGGTTCGCCGCTGGGCGGGCTGGATGAAACGCTGTGGAAGGCGCAGAAGCACCTCGCAAAGCACAATGTGCAATTCGTGCCGGGGGTGAACGAGGACTTGGCGGCCACCGCGGTCTGGGGTTCGCAGCAAGTTGACCTGATCGGCCCGGCCAAGTATGACGGCGTGTTCGCCATGTGGTACGGCAAGGGCCCGGGCGTGGACCGCTGCGGCGACGTCTTCAAGCATATGAACCATGCCGGCACCTCGAAGCACGGCGGCATCCTGCTGGTGGCGGGCGACGACCACGGCGCCTATTCCTCCACCCTGCCGCACCAGTCGGACCATATCTTCTCGGCCTGCATGATCCCGGTGCTGTATCCCTGCAATGTGCAGGAATACATCGACCTCGGCATCCACGGCTGGGCCATGTCGCGCTTCTCCGGTTGCGCCGTCGCCTTCAAGGCGCTGGCCGACACCGTGGAGTCGAGCGCTTCCATCGATGCCGATCCGTTCCGCGTCGAAGTGAAGATCCCGCAGGATTTCCAGATGCCGGAAGGCGGCCTGAATGCGCGCCTGTCCAGCATCCCGCTGGGCCAGCAGGCGCGCAACCAGGAAGCGCTGATGCAGGACTACAAGATCTACGCGGCCCTGGCCTACGCCCGCGAGAACAAACTGAATCACACCACCATCGATTCCAAGGACGCCAAGCTGGGCATCATCGCCTCCGGCAAGTCCTACCTGGACGTGCTGGAAGCGCTGGAAGAACTGGGCATCGACGAGGACATGGCGGCCAAGGTCGGCCTGCGCCTGTTCAAGGTTTCCATGCCATGGCCGCTGGAACCGGACTCGGTGCGCGAATTCGCACAAGGCCTGGACGAAATCCTGGTGGTGGAAGAGAAGCGCCAGTTCGTCGAATACCAGCTGAAGGAACAGCTGTACAACTGGCGCGACGACGTGCGTCCGCACATCATCGGCAAGTTCGACGACAAGGGCGAGTGGGTTGCGCCGCGCGGCGAATGGCTGCTGCCGCCGAAGGCCGACTTCTCCGTGTCGCAAGTGGCGCGCGTCATCGCTGGCCGTATCGCCCGCTACATCGCCGACACCAGCATCCAGGACCAGATCAAGGCCCGCCTGACTTTCCTCGAAGCGAAGGATGCGGTGCTGAAGAAGGCCATCGAAACGCCGTTCCGTCCGGCCTTCTACTGCTCCGGCTGCCCGCACAATACGTCGACCAAGGTGCCGGAAGGCTCCTTCGCACTGGCCGGCATCGGCTGCCACGTGATGGCGACCTCGATCTACCCTGAAATGAACAAGCTCACCACCCATATGGGCGGCGAAGGCACGCCCTGGATCGGCCAGGCAGCATTCAGCAAAGTGCCGCACGTGTTCCAGAACCTGGGCGACGGCACCTACTTCCACTCGGGTTACCTGGCGATCCGCGCCGCCGTGGCGGCCAAGGTCAACATCACCTACAAGATCCTGTACAACGACGCCGTGGCCATGACCGGCGGCCAGCCGGTGGACGGCACTGTTTCCGTGCCGATGATCGCGCAGCAGATGGCGGCCGAGGGCATCAAGCGCATCGCGCTGGTGACCGAAGACCTGTCGCGCTACACCGACCGTTCGGCCCTGCCGAATATCGTTTCGCTGCACGACCGCAAAGAGATGGATGCCGTGCAGCGCGAACTGCGCGAGCTGCCGGGCTGCACCGTCATCATCTACGACCAGACTTGCGCCGCCGAGAAGCGCCGCCGCCGCAAGAAGGGTGAGTTTCCCGACCCGAACAAGCGCATGGTCATCAACGAAGCCGTGTGCGAAGGTTGCGGCGATTGCGGCATCCAGTCCAACTGCGTGTCGATCCTGCCGAAGGAAACCGAGTTTGGCCGCAAGCGCGCCATCGACCAGTCGTCCTGCAACAAGGACTACAGCTGCACCAAGGGCTTCTGCCCATCCTTCGTGACCGTGGAAGGCGGCACGCTGAAGAAGACCAAGACCGGCACCGCGAAGACCGACGACTGGGGCGATATCCCAGCGCCAGTCCTGCCGAGCATCGAGCAGCCGTACAACATCCTGATCAACGGGATCGGCGGCACCGGCGTGATTACCGTCGGCGCGCTGATGGGCATGGCCGCGCACCTGGAAGGCAAAGGCGCCTCGGTGCTGGACATGACCGGCATGTCGCAGAAGAACGGCTCCGTCACCTCGCACGTGAAGGTCGCCAAGTCGCCGGCCCACCTGCGCGCACAGCGTATCGCCACCGGCGAAGCTGACCTGATCCTGGGCTGCGACATGCTCACTTCCGGTGCTTACGACGCCGTGTCGAAGATGCGCCCGGGCCGCACCTTCGCCATCGTCAACCAGCACGAGCAGCCGCCAGGCACCTTCGCGCAGAACGCCGACTGGCAATACCCGGCCGAAAGCGTGGAAGCGCTGATCACGGAATCGGTCGGCGGCGCGCAGGCGGTGGACTTCATCAACGCGACCAAGCTGGCGACGGCGCTGATGGGCGACTCGATCGCCTCCAACCTGTTCATGATGGGTTACGCATGGCAGAAAGGCCGTATCCCGCTGAGCGAGGCGGCCCTGCTGCGTGCCATCGAGCTGAATGGCGTGGCGGTGGAATCGAACAAGCGCTCCTTCCTGTGGGGCCGCCGCGCCGCGGTGGACTTCAAGCGCGTGGAAAAGGTGGCGACGCCGACCCAGGCGGTCGTGGTGCAGATGCCACAGTCGCTGGAAAACATCATCAAGAAGCGCGTGGAGTTCCTGACCGGCTACCAGGATGCGGCATATGCGGCCGCCTACGAGGAGCTGGTGCAGCAAGTGCGTACCCGGGAGTCTGCGCTGGGCTTGGGCAACAAGCTGTCGACGGCGGTGGCGAAATCGCTGTTCAAGCTGATGGCGTATAAAGATGAATATGAGGTGGCGCGCCTGTACACCGATGGCCGCTTCGTGGAACAGCTGAAGTCCCAGTTTGAGGGTGATTTCTCGCTGAAGTTCAACCTGGCGCCGCCACTGTTCGCGAAAAAGGATGCCAAGGGCCATCTGGTCAAGGCGGAATATGGTTCGTGGATGTGGAAGGCGTTCACGCTGCTGGCCAAATGCAAGGGGCTGCGCGGTGGGGCGTTCGATATCTTCGGTTATACCGAGGAGCGCAAGATGGAGCGGGCCTTGATCACCGAGTTCCGTGCTGTCGTTGCTGAGCTGCTGGCTGGGCTGTCGGCTGCTAACCACGAGCAGGCGGTGGCGATTGCCAACCTGCCGGAGAAGGTCCGTGGCTTTGGCCATGTGAAGGAAAAGGCTGTGGCGGAGTACAAGATGGCTAAGGGCAAGATGATGGCTGCGTTCAAGAGCGGCTCACACGCGCACGCTGCTTAAACCGGTACCCCGGTGTCTGACCCGCAGGGTCAGACACCGATGACGCGACGGCCGCTGGACGGGTGTCTGACCCTGTGGGTCAGACACCGGTTTACCGGTTTTGCTTGACTTGACGTTAACGTAAACGTCATATAATGAAAATTCCCACCGTTCCAAGGAACAAGAATGAACGATCTCGCCAACGCCAAGAAACTTGCCGCTGAGCCAGAACAGGCCAAGACCGCGAACAAAGTGCGTTTTGTCACCGCCGCGTCCCTGTTCGATGGCCACGATGCCTCGATCAACATCATGCGCCGCATCCTGCAATCGCAGGGCGCGGAAGTGATCCACCTGGGCCACAACCGTTCGGTGGACGAAGTCGTCACCGCAGCCCTGACCGAAGACGTGCAGGGCATCGCCATCTCCTCCTACCAGGGCGGCCACGTCGAATATTTCAAGTACATGATCGACCTGCTGCGCCAGCGCGGCGGCTCGCACATCAAGGTGTTCGGCGGCGGCGGCGGCGTGATCGTCCCCAGCGAAATCAAGGACTTGCACGACTATGGCGTGACCCGCATCTTCTCCCCCGAAGACGGCCAGCGTATGGGCCTGGTCGGCATGATCCAGTGGATGGTGCAGCAATGCGATGTGGACCTGTCCACCTACTCCCCCACCCAGTTGGACGCCATCCGCGACGGCGAGATCGAGTCACGCCACCGCCCGCTGGCCCAACTGATCACCGCCCTCGAGAACGGCCAAGCCTCCGACAAGCTGCGCGCGGAACTGGCTGCGGCAGCCAAGGCGGCCACCGCCCCGACGCTGGGCATCACCGGCACCGGCGGCGCCGGCAAATCCTCGCTGACCGATGAACTGATCCGCCGCATCCGCCTGGACCAGGGCGACGCGCTGAACATCGCCGTGATTTCGATCGACCCGTCGCGCCGCAAATCGGGCGGTGCGCTGCTGGGCGACCGTATCCGCATGAACGCGATCAACCCGTGGAATGGCAAGACCCGCGTCTTCATGCGTTCGCTGGCCACCCGCGAAGCCGGTTCCGAAATTTCCCAGGCCCTGCCTGACGTGATCGCCGCCTGCAAGGTGGCGGGCTTTGACCTGGTGATCGTGGAAACCTCCGGCATCGGCCAGGGCGACGCCGCGATCGTGCCGCACGTCGACGTTTCCATGTACGTGATGACGCCGGAATTCGGCGCGGCATCACAGCTGGAAAAGATCGACATGCTGGACTTCGCCGACTTCATCGCGATCAACAAGTTCGACCGCAAAGGCGCGCAGGATGCGCTGCGCGACGTGGCCAAGCAATACCAGCGCAACCGCGAACTGTTCTCCAAGCGCCCGGAGGAAATGCCGGTCTTCGGCACCCAGGCTTCGCGCTTCAACGACGACGGCGTGACAGCGCTGTACCAGGGCTTGCTGCCGGCGCTGGCCGCCAAAGGCTTGAAGACCTCGAAAGGCGTGCTGCCATTGACCGACGTGCGCTTCAGCTCCGGCAAGAACGTGATCGTGCCGCCGGCCCGTGCGCGTTACCTGGCCGAAATTTCCGACACCGTGCGTGGCTACCACAAGAAGGCGCAGGCGCAGGCCAAGCTGGCGCGCGAACGCCAGCAGCTGCAGGAATCGAAGCGCATGATGGCTGTCGCGGGCAAGTCGGTGGCGGACTTCGATGACCTGATCATCGAGCGCGACCACGCCATGGACGGCGCAGCCAAGAAGCTGCTGGCCCAATGGCCGGACATGCAGCAAGCCTATGCCGGCGACGAATATGTCGTGAAGATCCGCGACAAGGAAATCCGCACCGGCCTGGTACAGCACACCCTGTCCGGCACCAAGATCCGCAAGGTCGCGCTGCCGAAATACGAAGACCACGGCGAGCTGCTGCGCTGGCTGATGCTGGAGAACGTGCCGGGCTCCTACCCGTTCACCGCCGGTGTGTTCGCCTTCAAGCGCGAGGGCGAAGACCCGACCCGCATGTTCGCCGGCGAAGGCGATGCCTTCCGCACCAACCGCCGCTTCAAGCTGGTCTCCACCGGCATGGACGCCAAGCGCCTGTCGACTGCCTTCGACTCGGTCACCCTGTACGGTGCCGACCCGGCCATCCGTCCGGACATCTACGGCAAGATCGGCAACTCCGGCGTCTCCATTGCAACACTGGACGACATGAAGGTGTTGTACGACGGCTTCGACTTGTGCAACCCGAGCACTTCGGTGTCGATGACCATCAACGGCCCGGCCCCTGCCATCCTGGCGATGTTCATGAACACCGCCATCGACCAGCAGATCGAGAAATTCGTGGCCGAGAACAAGCGCCAGCCGTCCGAAGACGAGTACCAGAAGATCAAGGACTGGGTGCTGATGAACGTGCGCGGCACCGTGCAGGCCGACATCCTGAAGGAAGACCAGGGCCAGAATACCTGCATCTTCTCGACCGAATTCTCGCTGAAGGTGATGGGCGACATCCAGGAATACTTCGTGCACCACCAGGTGCGCAATTTCTACTCGGTGTCGATCTCGGGCTACCACATCGCCGAAGCGGGAGCGAACCCGATCTCGCAGCTGGCCTTCACGCTGTCCAACGGCTTCACCTTCGTGGAAGCCTACCTGGCGCGCGGCATGCACATCGACGATTTTGCGCCGAACCTGTCGTTCTTCTTCTCCAACGGCATGGATCCGGAATACACGGTGCTGGGCCGCGTGGCGCGCCGCATCTGGGCCGTCACCATGAAGGAAAAGTACGGCGCCAACGACCGCTCGCAGAAGCTGAAGTACCACATCCAGACTTCCGGCCGCTCGCTGCACGCGCAGGAAATCGACTTCAACGACATCCGCACCACGCTGCAGGCGCTGATCGCGATCTACGACAACTGCAACTCGCTGCACACCAACGCCTACGACGAGGCGATCACCACGCCGACCGACGAATCCGTCCGCCGCGCACTGGCGATCCAGCTGATCATCAACCGCGAATGGGGCCTGGCGAAGAACGAGAACCCGAACCAGGGCGCCTTCATCATCGAAGAACTGACCGACCTGGTGGAGGAAGCCGTGCTGCAGGAATTCGAGCGCATCGCGGAACGCGGCGGCGTGCTGGGCGCGATGGAAACCGGCTACCAGCGCGGCAAGATCCAGGAAGAGTCGCTGCTGTACGAGCACAAGAAGCACGACGGCTCGCTGCCGATCATCGGCGTGAACACCTTCCGCAACCCGAAAGGTTCGGAAGCGCCGGCAACGATCGAGCTGGCACGTTCGACCGACGATGAAAAACAATCGCAGTTGACGCGCCTGGCCGAGTTCCACGCGCGCAATGCCGACAAGGCGCCGGCAGCCCTGGCTGCGTTGCAGAAAGCGGCTATCGACAACGAGAACGTGTTCGCCAAGTTGATGGACGCGGCCCGCGTTTGTTCGCTGGGGCAGATCACCACGGCGCTGTTCGAAGTTGGCGGTCAGTACCGCCGCAACATGTAAAACCGGTACGGCGGTGTCTGTCCCCCAGGGTCACACACCCGGTTTCCCGTTTTCAGTTAAAGAAAAGC
>CAMLRG010000053.1 GCA_946482335.1 uncultured Duganella sp.
AACGTCCCGGTCAGCGACTTCACACGGTAACGGTAGACGATAATCATACTGTAAGCTTATACAGTATTTCGCTAATCTCAAGGGGAACGACAGCTTCGGCATGGCTTTTTACAGGGCCCGAATTGCTGCGCAATTCGCTGTCGGCTCCTTTCACTTCCCGCCCTGAAGGACGGGGTTTCTCGGAGCATAATTGATGAAAACCTACCTTTGCGTCGCCGCCGGCCTGCCGCTGCTGCTGGTGGGCGGGGTGGCTGCCACCAATTACGTGCTCGATCCTTTCCTGATCCACCAGTGGGGGACACCGCAGCTGCAACGCTTGCGCCAGCCAGTGGAAAAGCTGAACGCCTGGGGCAAGACGTATGCGATGGCGGTCTACCGCCCCGAGACCATCTATCTCGGCAATTCGCGCACCGAACTCGGCTTGCCTGTCGCCGCGCGAGGTGCCGAGCGCGTATTCAATGCCGCACTGTCCGGGGCGACCGTCGGCGATGCCTTGCGCATGCTGGGGCATGCGCGCGAACTGGGCCCCTTGCGCCGGGTTGTCTGGGGCATCGACGCGCCTTCGTTCACGCTTTCCGTCGGCAATACCGAACTGGAAAGCGGCTTGCTGGCGCAGGATGGACGCTATCTGGCCCGCCGCGTGCTGATGGACTTGCAACGTTCGGTCAGCGTCGACATGTCGCGTGCATCGCTGGACTTGCTGGCCGGGCGTGCAGCGGCGGTCTGCCGGCCCAGCCTGGCGCGGTTTGGCCAACGCGATGGCGCCTGCATCCGTCACCGCATCGAAGGCTGGGGCGGTACCGCTGAAGTCGTCGGGCCGCGCACACGCGAATTCCTGCGTGGTGAAGGCCCGGTCGAGGGCACGTTCGAAGCCCTCGAACTGGCCCTGCGCAATGACTGCGCGGTCGAATGGCGTTTGTATGTCAACCCGACACACGCCATGACGATCGATGCGCTGTATTGGTCAGGCAGGGGCCCGCAGTACGAACAGTGGCTGCAGCGGCTGGCGGGCATGGGCCAGAAGCTGAGGGCGGCGGGATGCGATGTGCGGGTCTATGATTTTTCCGGCTTCAACGCTATAACGGGCGAGCCGGTGCCGCGCAGCGGCGACCGCGCGGAAATGCGGCATTACTGGGAGACGTCGCACTATCGGGAAACGGTAGGCGACGCCATCCTGGCGCGACTGGCGGGCGGCCCAGCAGCCGTGGATGGCTTCGGCACCGAATTGGCGCCCGCCACCGTGGCGGCGCGGATCGCCCAGCTGCGCGCTTCGCGCACCAGCTACCTGCAGACGCACCCTTACGAGGCGGAGCGAGCGCACCGCATCGCCATTGCTCATACTGGCGGCCGATAGCGCAGCATGGCCGCCCCTTTCTCGCAAGGCAGGGAAGCGACTTCGAGTTGTGTGAATTCTTCAGTCCAGCGCTGCAAGGCCGCGCGCTCGCCCGGCCGGGCCGCATCGTCGAGGAAGATGGCGGCTCCCGGCGCGAGCCGCGGGAACAGGGCCGGCCCGGCGGGATAGCGGGCCAGTTCGCCGACCGCTTGCGGCGGACCGTCGATGATCAGCATGTCGATCGCCTGGCCGAGCCGCAAACGGCTGCAATCGTACCAGAGGTATTCGCGGCTGCCGAACGCCTGGGCACGCAGGGGCGCATCGATCACCTTGGCCCAATCGGCCAGTCCGTGCAGTTGCAGCTGGCGCCGCGTGCGTCGTGCATAGACGGGATCGTGCTCCAGGCTGACCACCTGGCCAGCGCCATTGATCTGCATGCAGCGCGCCAGCACCAGGGTGGAGGTCCCGCTGCTGCATTCCACGACGCACAGCGGCTTTTCGTCCAGCGCGTGGGCGGCCAGCTCCTGCAGGAAATCCGGCGATGCGGCCCAGCCGCGCGTCAGTGGCAGGGCGCGCCGCAAGCCCAGGCTGACGTAGAGCCCCTGCAATGCTTCCAACTGCCGGAACAGCGAGGCATTCTGCTGGCGCGCGTCATCCCGCATCGTGTGCACCAGCAAATGCATATGGCGCACCTTGTGCAGGATATACGCACAGAGCAGCAACAAGACGCCGATGGCCACGCTATGCATCATTCGTAGTAACCGTAATACTCGGCGCCGGGGAAGGCGCGCGATTTGTTGTAGATCAGGTTGACGTGGCGGCAATGTTCTATGCGCTGCAGGGCCGCCTGGACCGCCGCCTGGGTGGTGGTTTCCGCCTCGACCACCATCACGACCTGCCCCATTTGCGAGACCAGGACGCTCGCTTCAGTGGTCAGCAGGAGGGGCGGGGAGTCGAACACGATGATGCGGTCCGGATAACGGCTGGCCAACTCTTCGAGCAGCCGGCTCATGTTGCGGCTGGCCAGCAATTCCGTCGCGTGCCGGCTGGCGGTCCCGGCGGGCAGCAGCGTCAGCGAGGGCACGTTGGTGCGCATGATGACATCCGACAGTTCCACGCTGCCATCGAGCAGCACGTTCATCAAGCCCCGCTCCGCCTGCAAGCCCAGGACCCTGAGCACGGACGGCCGCGCCACGTCGGCGTCCACCAGCAAGGCGCGCGCATCCCTTTCCATCGAAATGCTCATGGCGAGGTTGATTGCGCAATACGTCTTGCCTTCACCCGGCAAGGCGCTGGTGACCACGATCAGGTTGCCATGTGGGATGGCGTTGGCGCCCGCTGCGCGCGCATCATTGAGCAAGGCGCGCTTGACGATGCGGAAATCCTCCGCCACCGACGTCCGGCCGCTCTCGTGCGTGACCATGCCGCGTTGGCGCATGCGCACCAGGTTGATGTCGGCGTAGCCCCGTTCAGCCGGTGGTGCGACTTCAAGCAAACTGGGCGGTAATTGCATGGCAACTCCTCTAGTGGTACAGCAGGGTGTAGGCCATGACGCCGCTATAGCACAGCAACAGGCAGGCGCTGCCGGCGCCGAAGCCCAGGCGGTCACGCCAATGCTTGCGCTTTTCGTCATCGGTCCAATTCATCGCCACCGTGCCCAGTACGCGGAAGCCGGTGGCGGCGCGCAATTCGGCGGGGCTGCGGAAGGTGGGGCGCAATTCGGCCAGACCCAGCGCCGCGGCGGCACCCGCCAGCAAGCTGAACAGCAGAACCAGGCTGTAGTACAGGGCGCGGTTGGGCCCGATAGGGCGCTGGGGCAGGGTGGGCGGATCGATGATCTTGAAACTCATCATCTCCGTGGTGGTCGTCAATTCCCCCGACAGCTTGGCCGACTCGCGGCGCGCAATCAATTTCTCATAATTTTCTTTGTTGATATGGTAGTCGCGCGTCAACTGGCCAAGCTGGCCTTCCAGTTCAGGTACCGCATTGCGCTGATCCTGCAACTGCGCCTGGCGCTGCTGCATGGCCTCGACCCGCGCGCGCAGGGCCGCAACCCGTGCTTCCGACTCGGCGAGCGCGACCTTCATCTGGTGGAACAAAGGATTGTATTGGCGCGCCGCATCGCTGGACGCGGCGTGCTGTTGCCGCTCCTGCTGGCGCTTTTCCTCAAGCTGCGCCAGCAGGCGCAGGGTGGCCACCACGTCCGGATGCTGGTCGGTGAATTGCAGGCGCAGGCCATCGAGATTCTTGTTGAGCGCGCTGATGCGTCCGTCCAGTTCGGACGCTTCGGCGGGGCCGCCGACGGCGGCCAGCACCGGCTCGTCTCCGCCAAACTGGGCCTCGATGGCCTTGCGGGCTTGCTCGGCTTCAGCCAGTTCGAGCTGGGCGGCGGCCAATGCTTCGCTGGCCGCAATCAGCTTGCTGCCGTAATCCTGTCCTTCGCGCGGCAACAGGTAATTATGCTTCAGGCGAAATTCCTTTACCGCGTTCTCGGCCGACGTCAGCTTGTCCTCATAGCCGCGGATCTGGTCGTCGATGAAGCGCACGGCCTTGTCCGAGTCGCCTCTCTTACCCTTGAAACTGCCTTCGACGAAGATGGTCAGCAATGCCTGCACCACGTCGCGCACCTGTTTCGGCTGCGAATGGTTGTAGCTGATCGTATAGATGTCATAGCTGCCGGTCCCGCCGATGCGTATGCGTTTCAGCATATCGTCGACCAGCGCATCACGTTCGCGCAGCGATACCGCCTGCAGGTCGAGATCCACCATGCGCAGCACCCGTTCGATATTGGGCCGGCTCAGGAGGGTGCGGCTCATGATCGACACTTGCTGTTCGACGTTGGGCATGGTGGTCATGCCCACCATCAGCGGTTTCAGGATGCTCTGCGTATCGACGTAGACCCGCGCTGTGGTCTGGTATTCGTCAGGCAGGGAATAGACCTTGGCCCATCCCGCCAGCGCCACCAGCCAGGCGGCGCAGAAACCTGCCCAACGATGTTTCCAGATGCCTTTCAGGCAGGACATCAATTGGCTGACGAGATGCTCCATGCCGCGCTCCCCTGGTTGTCGGCTCCGGTCTTTTTGATTATATGGATGGGGAGGTGGCTTGCCCGGCGAACCAAACCGATGCTTGAGGCCTGTCAAAAAGTGTGCGTGTTCAGGATGCGCGGTGGCGGGCGGACGCCAGCAGGGACAGCAATGGCCGGCGCAGCTGCGCGATCGGCGGGGAGGGGCTTATTTCGTGTGGCGCGGCGCGCCCATCTGCACGAGCCAGACGTGGTCGGCAGTGCTATTGGACACGGTGGAACTAGCGCGGTAACGGCTGGCGAGATAGTCCGCCGACACCAGGTCGCCGGCGCGGGCCGCCTTTTCCAGCAGGCGCATCGCTTCTTTTTGCTTGCCGGCGTCCAGCGTGTAGCGCAAGCCCAGCTCGCGGGCCGCCACCGGCGAGCCCTGCTCGGCCCACTCGCGCAAACGGCGTTCGGCGGCAGCGCCGCCATGCTCGGCCAGCTTTTGCGCCACAGCCTCGACGACGGGGGCAGGCGGTTCGACGTTTTCCTTGACCTGGCAGGCAATCAGCATGCCGACCATGACCAGGGTGGACGTCACAATCACTCCCGCCTTGTTGAAAATTTCCATATTTCCCAGTGTTCCCCGAAAGGATGGCATTATATCAAGAAGTTGCCCAAAATCAAAACATGGCACAACTTTCACCATTCTATGGAAGAGTGGTCGATCAAGGCGCACGCCTTGGTTTGACTGCCAAAAGCTTATTGTTGCCGATCATAGCATGCGGGTGTTGCGCCGCATCAATCGTGCTGGGGTAACAGATGTAACCATTCGTTAGCGGGCGGCGGCGCGCCCGCTATGCTGGTCCAGCCATGCCCCGGCATGGTCGTGCACCAGCTTCAATTCCCCTTCCAGCACGGTGAACAGGAGGGGGATTTCCACAACGCGGCCCTCTTGCAGGGCCAGTTCCAGGGCCAGCGAGGCGGCCACGAAGCGTTTTGCCCCGAGATTGCCAATCGAGCCGCGCAAATTGTGCAGGAGCCGGCGCGCTTCCATGAACTTGCCGTCGCGAATCGCCTCGCCGGCCATATTCAGCGGTTCGACGCCTGGGCCAATGCCGTCGCGCACAATTTTCACCACCGTCGCCAGGGCTTTTTCATCCTGGCCCATATAGTCCATCAGCCGGTCGACGCAAAAAATCGCTTCATCCGGCGCACTCGCATAGCTCATAAACCCGCTCTCCTCTATTCGCGGAACGTCCAGTACCGTCCGCTCGCGCCTTCGACCGCCTGCAAGCCGAAACGTTCGGCGGCCCGGGCATGTTTGTTGATCAGATAGAACATATCGCTCAATGCCGAGCGCTGCTCGGCAAAATAGGCGTGCCGGATGAAGCCCGTATCGACTCCGCTGGCGTCAATCGTTTCGACTCCCTTCGCCAGCACCAGCCCGGCGCCGCTCTCGCCGGCGCGCGCATAGCCATGGATCGCCTTCGACGCCCGCATGGCGCTATCTTCGGACGAAGCATACAGCGTCATCGGGTTGGCCACGGCGGCCAGCGCCGGCACCAACTGCTGCCGGAACACATCGGCATCGATGTCGGGCGCCGCCAGGATCACTTCCCGGATGCGGCCAGCCAGTTCCGGTCGCGCCGCGAGCACGCTGGCCGTTGCCTTGGTCATGGCCCGGTTGCCCATGCTGTGCGCGAGCAGGTAGATGTGTTCGGCGTCCGACTGTTCGAGGAAGTCGGCCAGGAAGGCCGCCAGGTCGGCCTGGGTCCATTCCACGTTCGCTTCATCCACTATATAACCGGACAGCTTCCCTTGCGAGGGCCAACTGTAAAATACCGGCACGCCCTGGAAGCCCAGGTCGTACGCCAACTGGCCGGTGCGCCGCGCCGCGTCCTCGAAGGTGGTGCGGTAGCCGTGGATGAACAGCAGGGCGCTGCGGGTGGCCCCTCCCGCCAGCGCCTGGCGCAGCTGCGCCATGTAAACGTCGCGGTCAGCCAGTTCGGCCGACAGCAGTACCACATGCTGCTCGGGATCCTGGCGGAACTCCAGCCGCAGCAGGGAAGGCGATTCCAGTTCGCCCAGCCGATGGTCCCGCGGGATGCTCACTTCGCAGCTGCCAAAGCGCAGCGGCCCGCGGGCACTGCCAAACAGGCGTGCCGGATGGCGATCGCCGCTGAGCTCGCGGTTGGTGGCAAAGTACACCCGCATGACGCCATGGTTGGGCGCTCCCTCCAGGGCAGTGGCCGGCGCGCGGGTGCCGCGGCGCCGTTCCACCTCATCGATCAGGTTGCGGGCGGCAGCGCGCAGGTAGCGGTCGCCGGCCAGGCCGGCTGCCGCCAGGGCATCGCTGAGCGCGAACTGGCGCGAGCGCGAACCGGGGTCCTCTTCCACATCGGCGATTGCGTCGGCGACGGTGGGTGATTGCGCCGACAAACGGGATTTCAGCATCTGGTAGGCCGCACTGACGCCGCCTTCGCCGGCACCTGCCGTCACTGCTGTCGTAATGACGTCCATGCTCTTCTCCTGGCTGATTAATGCATATCTGACCACACACCCAAGGCCAAGTCCAGCGCCACGTGAAGTTAGCGCTCGGGCGCCAATTCCAGCCGGTTAATGCGTGCTGCCTTGTTGAAATCGATGGCAATCCGCACGGGCTGCGGTGCGCATTTGGCACGGTAGACATACAGGCGGTCTTCCCCATTCACGGTACGCGAGAGCAGCTCCAGCTCGAACGGCCGGCGGCACCCTTTCATCGCGGCCGCGAGGCCGGGGTCGGCTAGGTAACTGGCACCGCGTTCGGTAAAGCGTTCCTGCGCCGGCTTGCCGTCGGCCAGCCCCTCCAGCACGTCGACCACCTGGGCCGTGACCTCCGGTTCCTGGTCCGGGACGGCGTGCCCGGCAGGCAGCACCAGGCAGCCCGCAAAAAATAACAAATAGTTAAATTTCACTGAGGCCTCCCTCTAACGTTGCGCGTGCGGTCTTGACTCGATGCAAATGCGACATTTTTGCGATTTTAATCAATGTTCCAATTAAATCAACGAAGTTTTACTCGTTATACTCGCCCCCACGCTGTTGACTGCCAGCCCGGCGGGGCTCCCGAAAATTACACCAATAACCGCTTCAGGAGAGACTCACGATATGCGCAACACATCCCGTACCACCATCGCTGCGATGGTCATGCTGGCTTGTGCCAGCCTGGCCCAGGCCGCCGACACGACGGTCGGCAACCTGACCTTCTACACCAACACCAAGGCGAACTCGGCGGAAGCCGTGCTGAAAGCCAACGCCGCGCGCTTCGGCCTGCCCGCCGGCCTGGACAACCTGGTGCTGGTGTCGGTCAAGGAATCGCTGACCGCCAAGCACTACACCTACCAGCAAATGCTGCGCGGCCTGCCCGTCGACCGGGCCCAGATCATCGTATCGATCGGCAGCAATGGCGAGCTGCAGAAGATCTTCAACGAGACGCGCCACATTTCCGCCAAGGTCGATGCGGACGCCGTCAACCAGCTGTACAACCAGGCCCAGATCAGCGAGGACGAAGCGCTGGACAAGGGCTGGAAGAACATGAATGTCCAGCACAAGCTGGTCAGCGTGCCGTCCACCACCCTGGTGTGGGTCCCGACCAAGGATGGCATGCAGTTGGCGCGCAAAGTCGCGATCGAAGCGGAAATGCCGACCGGCGGCTTCGTGCAGTATTTGAATGCCCACGACGGCAGCCTGATCGATTCCTACAGCACCTCGCTGCCGCGCACCAGCAAAGGCGGCGAACGCAGCATCGCGGCCCGTGCCGCGGCGCCGGGCCAGATGCTGGACCGCCGGGCCGCGACGCAGCAAGCGAAGGACGAGGGCAAGGCCACGGCCGGCACCAGCAAGACCGGCGGCGCCGGCACCATCACCACCCTGGCCGCGTCCGGGATCAATGGCAGCGGTTACGCCTTCGATCCCGATCCGCGCACCGCGCTGAACACCGATGGGCTGACCGATACCTCGGCCGCATCCGCCTTCGACGCCGCCTACTCGACCAAGACGCTGCGCGACCTGACCGTGACGTCCGGCGTCTACAAGCTGACCGGTCCTTACGTCAACATCAAGAACATTGAAGCGCCGAACACGGGCCCGAGCACCACCACCAATGGCGTCTGGACCGCCAAGCGCGGCAACAATGCCTTCGACGACACCAATGTGTACTTCCACCTGGACCAGAACCAGCGCTATATGCAGTCGCTGGGCTTTACCGGCACCAAGGGCATCATCGAGCGCTCCTTCGACGTCGATACCGATGGCTTGAATGGCGACGACAACTCGCATTACAGCTACGGCGGCGCCACCGATTACCTGGCATTCGGCCACGGCTGCGTCAACGACAGCGAAGATGCCGACGTCATCCTGCATGAATACGGTCATGGCATCCAGCACAACATCAACTCCAGCTGGTCCGGCGGCGACACCGGTGCGATGGGTGAAGGGTTCGGCGACTACTGGGCCGCCTCGTATTCCTACAGCACCCCGAACGGCCGTGTCTACCATCCGGAGTGGGCATTCAGCTGGGATGGCCACGGTTCGTGCTGGGCCGGCCGCATGTTGAACCGCACTGACGCAAAGTACAACAGCAGCAAGACTTACGGCGCACACCAGTCGGTCACTGAAAACGGCGTGACGTTCCAGTCCGACGAATTGTGGTCGGCGCCGCTGTACCAATCCATGGTGTCGCTGATCGCGGCCGGCAAGCCGCGCGCCAACATCGACAAGATCATCCTGGAAGCCCACTTTGGCCTCGGCTCCAACATCAAGATGCCGGCGATGGCCACGGCGATCGTGAACGCGGCCAAAGCGCTGTTCCCATCGGACTTGAGCTATGCCAATACGTTCCAGGCCAAGTTCGAAGCCCAGAACATCCTGACCGCGACCTGCACGCCGGTGAACCTGGGCGAGACGGAAAGCAATAACACCATTGGCACGGCCAACCCGATCAGCCAGTCCTGCACCACGGCCAGCGGCAATATGGGTTCCAGCACGGATTCCGATTACTTCGCCATCACGGTACCGGCCGGCAAGACGCTGACCGCCACCATGACGCCCAATGCATCGTCCGACTACGACCTCAAGCTCTACAACAGTGCCGGCACCCAGCTGGCCCAGAGCGTGAACGGTACCGGCCAAGCCGATACCGTAACGCGCGCCAACACGGGCTCGACTGCTGTAACGTGGTACGCCAGGGTGTATTACTACAGTGGCGGCACTGGCGCCACCAGTGGGACGTACACGCTGAAAGCCTCCTGGTAATTAAAGAGCGCACCCCCGCGCCATGACCGCCTCGCCCAGCCGGGCAGGCGGTCTTTTTTTTTGTCGGAATTCGCTTACAATGGATTCCGCCTGTGAAACGTTTGTAACTTTCTCAACAAAAGTCAACAATATGCAAAGCGACTTGGGCAAGTTTATCCTGGAAGAAGCGCCTGGCGGGATCATCGCCACGGACGCCCACGATACGGTGATTTTCTGGACCAAGGGCGCCACGCACATTTACGGCTACAGCGCCGAGGAAGCACGCGGCCAACGGCTGGCCGAGCTGATCGGCATGCCGGACCATCCTGTGCGCCAGGAGTTCGGCGCGGATTTCGAATACTTGCGGCGCCGCAAAGATGGCCAGGCCGTGTATGTGGGGGCCGCCTGCAAGCCGGTGTACAGTGAGCAGGGCGAGATCCAGTACATCATCCACAGCCAGAATGACATCACCGATGCGAAGGCGTTGCGCGATGCGCGTCAGGTGGAGTCGCGTTACCGCGGTTTGCTGGAATCGATGCCCGATGCCATCGTCATGGCCAATTCCACCGGCCGCATCGTGCTGGTCAACAGCCAGGCTGAGCGGCTGTTCGGCTTCGCCCCGCGCGAGCTGCTGGGCCAGCCGGTCGAGGTGCTGCTGCCGCAGCGCTTCCGGGGCGGCCATGTGTCGCACCGCGCCCAGTATTTCGTGCAGCCGCGCACACGCACCATGGGCGCCGGCCTGGAATTGTATGGCTTGCGCAAGGATGGGCTGGAATTTCCGGTGGAGATCAGCCTCAGCATGATCCAGATGGAAGAAGGCGCCATCGTCATGAGTGCCATCCGCGATATCGGCGACCGCAAGAAAGCCGAGCAGAAATTCCGGGGGTTGCTGGAATCGGCGCCCGATCCGATGGTCATCGTCAATGCGCGCGGCGAAATCGTGCTGGTCAACACGCAGACCGAGCAAATGTTCGGCTACCAGCGCCAGGAGTTGCTGGGCAAGCCCATTGAAATCCTGATACCGGCGCGCTTTGCCGGGCGCCATCCGGCCGCGCGCAGCAGCTTTTTCGAGAAAGCCCAGCCGCGCGCGATGGGGGCCGGCACCGAGTTGTATGCGATGCGCCGCGATGGTTCCGAATTTCCGGTGGAAATCAGCCTGAGCCCCTTGAAAACGGAGGACGAGTTGCTGGTGTCCAGTGCCATCCGCGACATCAGCGGCCGCCGCCAGATCGAGCGCAAGCTGCTGGAACAGAAACTCGAACTGGAGCAAGCCAGCAAGGCCAAGGATCGCTTCCTCGCCAGCATGTCACATGAATTGCGCACCCCGCTGAACGCCATCCTCGGCTTCGGCCAGCTGCTGCACAATGAAAACCTGCCATTGAGCCAGGCGCAGCGCTTCGCCTTTGCCGGCAACATCGTGCAAGCCGGACAGCACCTGCTGCATTTGATTAATGAAACCCTGGATCTGGCCAAGATTGAAGTGGGCGCCGTCACGCTTTCCCTGGAGCCAGTGGCCTTGGACGACTTGCTGCATGAAGCCAGCAAGATGATCGAGGCCATGGCGACGGCGCGCGGCGTCACCGTCGCGCTGGCCGAACCGCGTGGCCTGTTCGTCAAAGCCGACCGCATCCGCCTGCGGCAAATCGTCCTCAACTTGCTGACCAATGCGGTCAAGTACAACAGCAAGCATGGCCATGTCTGGGTGGCGGTCGGCACCGGCGATGCGGGCCGGACCTGGCTGTCGGTGCGTGACGATGGGCCCGGCCTCAGCGGCGAACAGTTGGCCGGTTTGTTCCAACCCTTTAACCGGCTGGGCCAGGAAGGCGGGTCGGAAGAGGGCAGCGGCATCGGGCTGGTGCTGAGCAAACGGCTGGCCGAGCTGATGAACGCGACCATTGGTGTCACCAGCGCGGTGGGGCAGGGCAGCACATTTACCGTCGAGATGGAATCGACGGAAGCCCCGACCCTGCAGCGCCAACCCGCGCAGGACGAGGTGGCGCTGCCAACCATGGCACGGAATGGCAAACCGCGGCTCCTGTATGTGGAAGATAACCCGGCCAACCTGAAGCTGGTGCAGGAGATCGTCAAGCTGCACCTGGAAGTGGAATTGCTGGCGGCGACCGATGGCAATACTGGCGTGGCCATGGCGCACGATTACCGGCCCAATGTCATCCTGATGGATATGAACTTGCCCGGCATCAGTGGGCGCGAAGCCCAGCGCCGCTTGCGCCAGCACCCGGCCACGCGCGATATTCCCATCATTGCCCTATCGGCCAACGCCATGCCGCTCGACGTGCAAGCGGCGCTGGAAGCCGGCTTTTTCCGCTACCTGACGAAACCGCTCAATATCGGCGATTTCCTGCAGGTGGTGGGCGAAGCGCTGGAACAGACGCGCTAAGCACGAGGTTTCACGTGTAACGGCACTAGAGTGAAAATCAATCTTGCAGTCTTGCTAGCATCGGGCATCATGTCCGGGGAGGCCCAGATGGTCGAGCTCCAACTCACCGTCGAAGCTGGCGATGCCCAGCCCATCGTACAGGTTAATCTGGCCAACCATGGCCGGCGCCCGGTGAAGGTCTTGCAGGCGCTCGCCACGGAGCAGGAAATGTTCGGCAAGCTGTTCGACCTGCGCGATGCCGCCAGCGGCGAAGCACTGGAATATCAGGGCATCATGGTGAAGCGCGGCCCATTGACGGACGAGGATTACCTGGTGCTGCCCCCTGGCGCGCGGCGCCGCAACGAGATCGACCTGGGGCGCGCCTATGCGTTCAAGCCGGGACGCCATGCGTACACCATCAGTTACACCGGCCACTACCTGGGGGAGGGGAAGGAAATGCCGCTCAGCGCGGGACCGGTACGCTTCGAATATACCGGACGCTGAGCGGCGCCGCTAGTTATTGCAGGGCAGGGGTGTTTTCGCCGAAATATTCATGCGAGTCGGCGTTGTCGATCGCCTTGTTCGGATCGCTGATCGCCAGGCTCGATGCGGCCGACTGGCCATAAGCCCAGTCGTCGGTACCGGCCACCACGTTGAAGTGGCTCATTTCATGCACCAGGGTGCCGCCCTTGGAGTCGGTACCGGTCATCGGCGCGCTCCAGAACGCCTTGCAGACGTAGATCTTGTAAGGCTGGGTCGGGTACACGTAAGCGTAGTAAGTCTTCTTGCAGCCGCAATCGACGGTGATGGGCTTGGTCGCGAACGCGTCCTTGATCGACGCGAAGTGCGCCTTCACCGTAGCGTAGCGGCCGGCGTCATAGGTGCCGAACCACTTGGTGTAGCGGGTGCCGCTCTTGTTGGCCGCCAGGTAGGCATCGCCATCGTTCGACATGCTTTGCGCGGCCGAAACGGCGCTTGCGATGTCCGCCTGCTGCGACGTGGTGCATTTGCTGTAGCTCAGGCCCGCGGCGCCTGGCGACGGCTGTTCCGGTGCCTTGGCCACGCTGCCGCGCGGCAGGGTGCCTTCGATGGACACGCTCAACGCATCGGACTGCAGGGTGTCGGACTGCTTCTTGTCCATCGCCTTGCCGGCGGCATCGATATGGCTGAACAGCTTGGGCGACTTGGTGCTGTAGCGGATGGTGTAATCGCCCGAGATGCTCATGTTATACATCTGCGACAGTTCCACCGTCACCTTGTGCGACTTGCCCGGTTGGATCACGTAGTAATCGGCTGCGGTCGGCGCGGCGCGCTTGACGTGCATCCCTTCATACGCCACCTTGGCACCGTCGCGCGTCACGTCGAACAGGGATTCTTCGATGTCGCCGAATGGCGTATGCCACTTCAGGATGTATTGCGGCGCTGCCGACGTATTGGTCAGCGTGACGTGTACCACCACGTCGTCGCGTGGACCAAGCGCGCGTTTGTCCATGCTGATGCTGGCGGTCAGGCCATCGGCCGCATACGCGCCCATGCTAATGGAAGCAGCGAGTGCAAAGCCGCCAAGGTGTTTCCAGTTCATTCGTCTCTCCATCCGGTGATTGGGTTTTTCGGAGGGCCTGGTGCGGCCCGCGGCTCAATCTTGAAGGGACGGGACAGGCAGTTCAACCGAATTTCGCAAGTGCGAAAAAGGCTGTCACCATTTCAACAACATTTACGTTAAACCCTGGACAGGAAGGCTTTGTTTGTCCAATTCTGGACATTTGTAACATGGCTGGCGGCGCTTTGACGTCGGATCGCCATCAGGATGCCGCAACCCAGGCCAAGCGTCGCCAGCGCCGTGCCGCCGTAGCTGAAGAAGGGCAGCGGCACGCCAACCACCGGTACCACGCCACTGACCATGCCGATATTGATGAAGACATAGGTAAACAGGATCATCGTGACCGCCCCGCCCAGCAGGCGCGAAAACCTGGTGGTGGCGGCGGCGGAGATCTGCAATCCGCGCAGGACCAGCAAAGCGTACATCAGCAACAGCAGCGCCGCACCGGCCAGGCCGAATTCTTCGGCGAAGACGGAAAAGATGAAATCGGTCGACCGCTCAGGAATGAAGCCCAGGTGGCCTTGGGTACCATCCATCCAGCCGCGCCCCGTCACGCCGCCGGAGCCGATGGCCGTCACCGCTTGCGTGATCTGGAAGCCTTTGCCCATCGGATCGGCGCCCGGATCGAGGAAGGTCAGGACGCGTTGCCGCTGGAAGTCGTGCAGCAGGTGCCACACCACCGGTGCCGCCGCGAGAGCGCTGGCGGCCAGCGCCGCCAATGCTTTCCACGACAGGCCGGCCAGCACAATGACATAGAAACCGGCCGCCAGCACCAGCATGGCGGTACCAAAATCGGGCTGCCTGGCGATCAGTCCCACCGGTATCGCCAACAGTACCGCCGCGACGACGAATACCTGCCACCCTCTGGCGCCGTCAAAGCGTTGGAAATACCAGGCCAGCATGACCGGCATCGCGATCTTCATCATCTCGGACGGCTGGAAGTCGTGGCCGATATTGAGCCAGCGTGTCGAGCCCTTCTTGGTGACTCCGAACAGGAATACCGCGAGCAACAAGGCCACGCCCAGGGAGTAAAGGGTCACGGCATGGCGCATCAGCAGCGGCGGCGGGATGTTCGCGGCGGCCCACATCAGTGCCAGCGCCATCAGCACATTGCGCAGCTGGAGTTCGAAACGGCCGGGGAAGTCCGCCGAAGCGGAGTACAAGGTAAGCAGCCCGGTGGCCAGCAGCAAGCCGAGGATGGCAGCCAAGGGCGCGTCAACGGCCAGCACCGGCCGCAGGCGGCGCCAAAGCGAAGCACGGTGTGTCATTGCAAAGCCTGGAGCCAGGTGACGCGGGCGGCGAGTGCGAGAAAACCCAGGAGGGTGATGGCGCCGAGCAGTGAGAGGCGACGCCGGAATTGTTTCTGTTCTTTGTCCATGGCCGAAATTATAAGGCCAGGGCTAGCGCTCGCGAACGTAGTTTCCTGGCGCCTCACCCAGCCAGGGAAAGTCGGGATGTGCCTGCGTGGCGGGTGCCCGCATGCCGCCGCATCGTTCATGCAGCCACGCGCTCCAATCCTGCCACCATGAGCCGGGTGTCGCCGTTTGCATCGCCAGCCAGTCCTTGGGGTTGAGGTCCGCAATCAGGGGGCCGGCCCAGTATTGCTGCTTGGCGCTGCCACCGGGCGGGTTGACGATGCCGAGGATGTGGCCGGAAGCCGTGAGCACATAGCGCACCGGAGCGCCGACCAGGGCTGCGCTGCGGTAAGTGCTGCGCCATGGCGTGATGTGGTCGGCCACCGCACCGACCGCGTACAAAGGCTGGCGGATACTACCCAGGTCAAGTTTGTGGCCGCGGATTTCGAGTTCGTCGGCATGGGCCAATTTGTTCGCCAGGTACAGTTCGCGCACGCAGAACGAATGCGTGGCCCTCGGCTGGCGCGTGCCGTCGGCGTTCCAGGCCAGCGGCGCCAGGGCAGGCGCCGGTTCCCCAAGCAGGTACTTGTGCACGACGTAACGCCACACTTGCGTGTTGGGGCGCAACATGCGGAAGCTCCAGCCGATCTGCAAGGAATCCAGATAGCCTTGGCGGCCCATCAAGCCATCGAGGAATGCCGCGCTGTCGTCGGTGACGAAGCTGGCGATATCGCCCGGCTTCGAAAAATCGACCAGGGTGGCAAACAAGGTCCAGTGTGCGACAGGGATATCGCGCGCAGCACGGTGCTGGCGGTTCAGCCACGCCATCAAGGCGGACAGCGCCGTACCGCCGATGCAATAGCCAAGCGCATGCACCTGCGGTACGCCGGCGATGGTGCGCGCCGTCTCGATCGCTGCCAGGATGCCGTCGAACAGGTGGTCCTCGAACGTCACGCCGGCCATCGCTGCGCCGGGATTTTTCCAGCTGATGATGAAGACGTCGAAGCCCTGTTCAACCAGGAACCGCACCACGCTGTTCTGGGCGGTCAGGTCGAGAATATAGTACTTGTTGATCCAGGGCGGCACCAGCACCAGCGGCATGGACCACACTTCCGGTTGCACTGGCGTGTACTGGATCAATTCCATCATCTGGTTGCGCATCACCACCCGGCCCGGCGTCGCGGCAAGGTCGCGCCCGATTTCGAAGTGGGCAGGATCGACCATGCGCAAGTCGCCCGCCAGCAAGTCCCGCAGCCATTCTTCGAAGCCGCGCCGCAGGCTCGCCCCGCCGCTGTCGAAGGCCCGCCGCAGCGCGACCGGATTTGTCAGCAGGAAATTGCTGGGGGCAATGGCATTGCACCAGTGGCGCAGCCAGAACGCTGCGCTGTGTGCCTCGCGTTCGTCCACCCCCGGGGTGTCATATACTTGGCGCTCCAGGGTCCGGGTAAAGCCCAGGTACTGCTGCATCAAGCCGTGGAAGAAGGGGTTGCTGCGCCAGGCCTCGTCGCAGAAGCGGTCATCGCCTTCGGCAGCTTCCGCCAGGGGCGCGGGCATGCCGGTGGCCCAGGCGACGGTGGCAAGCTCCTGCCAGGCCCGGAACATTTCCAACGGGTGTGCCAGCCATGCGGCTGCCACTGGGACAAATGGATTCGGCATGCAGGCCAGTATAGACCGAATGCGCCCTCAGCGGCAGTCGGCAAAGTGTGAGGACAACATGGGCAAAGTACGCGTACAGTGTTTTTCCATCAGTGTGGACGGTTACGGCGCCGGCCCGGAGCAGGGCATCGATAACCCGCTTGGGATCAGCGGCGAACGTTTGCACGATTGGCTGATCCCCACCCGGACCTTCCAGTCGATGCTGGGCGCCACAGGCGGGACCACGGGCACCGATAACGACTATGCGGCGCGCGGCATGGCCAATATCGGCGCCTGGATACTTGGCCGCAATATGTTCGGTCCGGTACGCGGGCCGTGGCCGGACGAGCAGTGGCGCGGATGGTGGGGCGCGAACCCGCCTTACCATACGCCCGTCTTCGTCCTCACCCACCATGCGCGGCCGGCACTTGAAATGGAGGGCGGCACGGTGTTCCATTTCGTCACCGGCGGCATCCATGAAGCCTTGCGCCTGGCCCGTGCGGCGGCAGGCGGACGCGACGTGCGTATCGGCGGCGGGGTGGCCACCATCCGGCAATACCTGCGTGGCGGGCTGGTGGATGACATCCACCTGGCGCAATCGCCGATCCTGTTGGGGGCGGGCGAGCACCTGTTCGCGGGCCTTGATTTGCTGGACCTGGGGTATCGCCTGGAGCGCCACGAGCAGGGCGGCGCGGCAACCCACCTGACCATCCGCAAGGCTTAAGCCGGACGGCGCCGCGCTCAGGCGCCGAACCTGGCGCGTTCGAGCTTGCGCCTGGCATTGAGCAGCGTATCGGAAATCGCGCCAATGCTGAACGGCTTGAGGATAAAGCCCATCGCGCCGCGCGACACCGCTTCGTGCACGACATTCTGGTCGTTATGCCCGGAGACGACAATGATGAAGGCCTTCGGCAATTGCTGTTTCAATTCGCTGATCAACTCGAGGCCACTGCCATCCGGCAGCCCCAGGTCCAGCAAGATGATGTCGGGTGCGGCACGCGAGCAGCGCAGTTGGGCACTCTGGATGGAGCCGGCTTCGCCAACCGATGCCATCCCTGCCTCATGGATCGCGAGCCGCAGCATCGAGCGCATCATTTCGTTGTCGTCAATGATAAAGACGCTGGTTGGCGTGAGCATGCCGGCCCCCTCCCTGTGGCAGCTTGACGGATTAGCCTACCACCGCGCCCCTGGCGCAGGCGCACGGCGGGCACCGCGGCGGCTCTCTTTTCGATAGTGTTGGACGGGCGCCATATTTAACTCAGCCGTGACAATTGGCGAGATTCTGCGCAAAAGAATAAGCGCAGAATAGGCCCCTCCTTTTCAATCAGGCAATGTTGATTCCACCGATGATGCGTGCCATGCGATTGCGTTTCCACACTGCGGGTCCGGCTCTGGCTTTCGCCTTTGCATTGTCAGGCTGCGCCCTGTACAACAACCTGTTCGGCGGCCCACCGAAACTCCATCTGGGCCAGATCCGCGTCCTGGCCGAGGCCGATGCCAATCGCAATAGCCCCGTCGTGCTCGACATCGTGCTGGTCGCCGACGCGGGCCTCGAACAGCGCCTGATGTCCCCGGAAATCAAATGGTTCCCGCAAGGCCCATTGCTGCTCCCCAGCTACCCGGACTCCTTGCACGTGTACCGCTGTGAATTCCCGCCCGCCAGCGAAATGACGCTGCCGGCGCACCTGTTCGACGGCCAGCGCGCGCTGGCAGTCTTCGTGTTTGCCGGCCTGGCCGATGGCGAACGCCGCGCCCGGATCGAAACCTGGCGCGATGGCGGCCAGATCGCCATCGGACGCGCGGGCTGGGCCGTTGCGCCGCAAGAGAAGGGCAGGGCACCGCCGCGCGCGCCGCCACCGATGCATTGCAGCAGCTTGGCCTGAGAACAACCTCATCAAGGAGACGCCGCGACATGAATTCGACCAGCACCGACCGGGTAGCGATTCCCACCGAAGGCATGTTCTGGCACGACGGCCTGTTGCTGGCGCCGCTCCACTTCGAACAGCTGACGCAACGCCATGAAGAGCTGGTGACCTACCATGTGCGCAGCGGCTTCCAGTACGCATGGGGGGTGCGGCGCCTGGAACTGCAGGCGGGCAAGCTGGCACAAGGCGTCGTCGCAGTGGAGCAACTGGAAGCCGTGCTGCCCGACGGGCTGCTGGTGCACCACGACGCGGGCAGCGCGCCTTTGCAGCTGGTGCCGGGAGATGCCACGCTGGAAGCATTGCGGGCGCCGGGCGCGCACTGCACCATTCACCTTGCGGTGCCGGCGCAAGGCAAGGCGACGGGCCGCGCGCGCTTGCGCAGCGTGGAGCGGGAAGACGCCGGCCTGTGCCGCGTCCAGCCCAATGCCCGCCTGGTGGCCGAAGCCGACCTGTCGCCCGGCGCCGAAACCAGCTTGCCGCTGTTGCAGCTCAAGTTCGAACGGCAGCAGTTGCAGGTGGAAGCATACCTGCCGCCATTGCTCGATGTCGGGTTCGCGCCGCCCGATGGCCGGCCATCGCTGCGCGCCGATGCCATGGCACTCTACCGCCGGCTGGCTGAGACTGAACGCCAACTGGCAGCGGTGGCGGCCGCATGCCAGGACCGCTTGCGCCGGCTCGAATTGCGCGAGCAATTGCATTGCCTGAGCGCCGGCCTGCCGCAGCTGGGCGGCACCTTGACGCTGGACGCGCTGACGCCGCTCCAGTTGTACCAGGCGCTGGCCCAGGTCCTGGGCCACCTGGCCATCCTGCGCAATCTGGCCGAACCGGCACCGGAAGCGCCGCCGTACCAGCACCGCAACTTGCGCAAGACGTTCGACCAGCTGCTCGGCCTGCTCGATGCACGGCTCGACACCATCGAGCGGCGCTGTTCGGAAGTGGCCTTCGAGCGCGGGATGGCGGACTTCAGCCTGCTGCTCGAAAGTGCCATGCTGGGCGGCTGGCCGACGCGCCAACTGGTCGCTGGCAGCGCCAACGATACGCCGCCGGTGCTCCTGGTCGGGGTGCGCGGCATGCCGCCGGAGCAGGCCGAGCAATGGATGGCCAGCGCCATCATCGCCAGCGAGCCGCAACTGGACGACGTCCGCGAGCGCCGCGTGCGGGGGGCCGCACGCTACCGCATCGACGCGGCGGGCGGGCTGGTGCTGCTGGCCGCCGAACGCGATCCGCTGGCAATCCCCAGCGCGCCAAGCCTGGCCATCGATGCCGATGGCTTGCGCACGGCGGGCACCGTGCTGTTCGCCCTCATGCCGGAGCCATCGCTGGTGCGCGCCGGCCAGAATCTGGTGCTGGAAGCGCCCGGCCTGCCGGCGCCGGCGGAAATCGTGCTGCTGCTTGCCGTGGAGCGCCAGCCATGAGCCAGGCGGACAGGGATGACAGCTACCTGGTGGGACAATTGCTGGACTTCCATGCCGCCCTGGTCCGTATCAAACGCGGGCTGTCGGCGCCGGACGGGATTCCCGTCCTGACGGCGCCGGACGGCGCAGACGATCCCCCCGCCGCGGCCCAGTTGACGCATGCCTTGCGCAGCGCCCTCGACTTGCAGCACGCCCAACTGCTCGAGGTCCATGGACGCCAGGGACAGGAGCAGGCCGAATCGGCGCGGTATCTGAAGGTTGCGCTGGCCGACGAAGCGCTGATCGCCTTACCGGCCTGGCCGCAGCGCCAGCAATGGATCGCCTGTCCGCTGGAATTCCAGCTATACGGCAGCCGTTGCGCGGGCGAACGGATCTTCGACCGCATCGGCGGCTTGCTGCAAGCCCAGCCCGGCACCCAGCGCGAGATGGCGCAACTGTACCTGCTGGCCCTGGCCATGGGGTTCCAGGGACGCTACCGCAACCAGGAGGGCGGCCAGACCGACTTGCTGGCATGGCGGCGCAAGCTGTACCGGCACGCTTTCGGCCGCTGGCCGGACAGCGCGATGGACGGCACGGGCGCCAGTACCGGTGACGACCTGGCCGTGCGGCATCTGCCGCAGCCCTACCGGCATACCCGGGCCGGCCTCGCGCCCCGCCTGCTGCCCAATCCGCGCCGCTGGGCCGGCTACTTCATCCTGCTCCTGCTGGGCTTGCTGCTCTTGTCGCAAGTGGCTTGGCTCAGCGACACGCAAGCCTTGCGCGCGGAACTGGTCCGCGTCGAAGCCCAATCGAGGGGAAGCGCCAAATGACGGCTGGCCTGGTCCTGGCATGGATCGCGGTGGGGCTGGCACTGCTGCTCAGCCTGCTGTTGGCCTCGTACGTGCTGCGCCTGGCACGCCGGCGGGCCCTGGCGCGTGCCTCAGGGGAGGCGCCACCGGCGGATCGCGGACCGGTGGCCGCGGCGGCCAGCCTGGCGCCGGCAGTGCGTGCCGCGTTTGCGGGGCGGGAGGAGGAAGGCAGTCCGGCCTACCAGGCGCCCTTGGCCCTGTTGATCGGCCCGGCTGATGCCGCCAGCGGCGGGGCTGTGCTGCGTTGGCAGGCCACCCCCGAGGGCTGGGTGCTGGACGCCGATATGGCCGCGTTCGGCTTCGAGACCGAGGAGGGCAGCGAGGCGTGGCTGGCCCTGGCGGATGAATTGGAGCGGCGCCGCCCGCGCCGTCCGCTCGACAGCATCCTGCTGGCGGTGCCGGCAGCCGCCTTGCACGGTGCGCTGGCCTGGCCGCCGCTGGAGGCGGAGCGGCGCGCAGACCTGGCGCAGCGCCGCCTGGACCAACTGCAGCGGCGCTTCGGTTTGCGCCTGCCGGTCTACATCCTGGTCACGCAGTGCGGACAATTGGAGGGCTTCCACGATTTCGCCGCCGCCTTGCCCGAAGCGCTGCGCGGCGCCATGCTGGGCTGGTCCAATCCCCATGACCCGGAACAGCCCTTCAGCCCCGCCTGGCTGACGGAAGCGTTCAGCGAAGCCACCCGCAGCGTGACCAACCTCCAAGCCGAGCTCGCGGCTGCCGGGGCGCCAATCGGCGACAGCGACGCGTTCTTCCAATTGCCCGGCACCATCGCCCGCCTGGCCGCGCCGGCCGGCCGATATGGCAGCCGGCTATTGGGCGAGGACGTGCATGGGGTTGCGCCCATGCTGCGCGGCATCTACCTGTGCGCCGGCGCCGCCCCGGCCGACGCGCCGGCCGGCCAGTCCTGGTTCGGCCGCGACTTGTTGTCACGCAAGGTCTTCCCCGAACGCGGCCTCGCATATCCGCTTGGCGGCCAACTGGTGTCGCGCAACAAGCAGGTGCGGCGCTGGGCGGCCGCCTGCGCCACGCTGCTGCTGGCATGGGGTGGCGCACTGCTGTGGGGACACGTTGCCCTGGACCGGCAAGCGTCGCGGCTGGCCACCACCCTTGCCGGCATTGCGCAGGAACAGGAGCGGCGCACCATCGACCGCGCCCGGCTGGGGCATCTCGATTATCCGCGCTACCAGGAGGCGTCGCAGAACATCATCGACGCCATGCTGGCCAGCCGGGGCAGCCTGTCGCAGTTGGCGATTCCCGCTTCCTGGCCTTGGACGGGCGCACAGGATCTCGATAGGCGCATCGAAGCGCAGTTTGGCCTGGGCTTGTCAAACATCGTGTACCGGACGCTGGACAAAGGCATGAACCGCGTGGTGGCGGAGCAGACCGGGGCCGGCTTGCGGCCCGTCACCCAGGACTTGGACGACGCCGCCGCCTGCCAGGTCGGGTCAAACGGCGAACAGGGCGACCTGACGCCGCATGCGGTGCTGGCCGACACGGCGGCCTTCAAACGCCTGGAGCGCTATGTCGCCGAGGCCGGCTTGTTCGAGCAAGCGCGCAGGCATCTCGACAGCCTGCACCAGCAGCACCAGGGCGACTACCGCGATCTGGTACAGGTCGCCGTCTATACCGATGCCTTCGACTTGCCGGCCGAACCGGCACGCGGCACCAGCCCCTTGCTGAAGGCGGCCCTGCACAAACCCAACCCACCGGAAAACGCGGCCGTGCACCGTCGCCGCCAGCACAACAGCATCCTGTGCGCCTTCCACCAGCAGCACCAGCAATTCCTCGCCAGCATGGTGAACCAGCACCCGGCACTGGCCGCCGCGCGCAGCGTGGCCGACCAGTTGCGCGGCGGGCGCGCCCTGGGCGACAGCGAGGCAGAGCAAAGGCTGATCCCGGCCTTGCAGTCGCTTGGCCGCTGGCTGGCGGCACCGACCGTGCATTGGCTGGACGAGGCGGAGAGCGCGGCCGGCAAGCCCTATGGCGAGTTGTTGCGCAAGGTCCAGGCCAATACCCTGTTGGGCCCCGACGCGGCGGACTGGGCGCGGCGGCAGCGTGCCGAGCATGTGCGGCTGGTGCAGAAGGAGCTGATCCACCCGGGCGGCAGCACGCATGCCATCCTGATGCGCGCCAACGACGGGCGCCTCGCCTTGACGCCGGACCTGGCGAACCTGCAGGCCGGCCTGGAACGCCTGGGCCAGCAAGCCTTCATGGCCGAAGCCGCCGCCCCGCTTGCCCTGGGCCGGCCCGGACTGGGGCCCCTGTGGGATTTGAAGAAACTGAATGCGGCGCTGTTGCAGGCGGGCGAGGCGCGCGCCTACCTGGACAAAGAGATCCCCAGCTTCCCGCTGCCGTTCCAACCCGAACTGCGCCGCCACACCGGCCAGCGCCTGGCCGACCACCTGCTGGCCGCAGCCGGGGCCAGCCTGCCGCCCGGCAGCAGCGAAGCGGATACCTATCAGCGCCTGGGCCAGGCGCAAAAGCTGCTCACCGCGCTGCTCGAGATGTTGTCCAGCCTGGATGCGGAAGACCAGCACCGCACACTGGCCGCCGTCATCGCGGCCCAGGCCAACGACGGTTTGCGCTGGCTGGAACGGGACCTGGTGACAGGCGGACTGTACCAGCCGCGCGATGGCGGTTTCGACTGGTGGCAAGGGGCGCCCAATCCGGCTGCGCAAGCGTTTGCCGGAGGCGACCCGCAGGCACTGGAAGACTACCTGCTGGCGCAGCAAGCCCGCATTGAACATGCCGTGCGGCTGGCGCAGCCCCTGCTGCGGCTGCTGGAAGCGGCGCAGGACAAACTGTCCAGCGGGCCGGCCCGCCGCTGGAGCGAAATCACGGCGGACCTGGCACGCTTCCAGGATAAGCAGCCCAATGCGCGCATGGCGCAATTGCACGCCTACATCCGCGGCGAGCTGGCCGCGGCCGACGGCCGCAAGTGCCAGGCGGCCGGGCAGTTGCCGTCCGGCGAAGGGGGCGCACTGGTCCAGGTGCGCATGGCGTCGTCCCCCGGCGCGGCCGCTGGCGCCGACTTGTTCAGCGAACGCCGGCGCGCCTTGGCTGCCGCGCTGGCCAGCCGTTGCAGCGCCCTGGCGCGGGCCGATGCCGAGCGCGATTACCTGGCCCTGCGCGAGCAGTTCCGGCGCACGCTGGCGGGCCGCTTCCCGTTTGCCGACGCCGCCAGGCATGGCGAGCCGGCGGCCGTGGAAGACGTGCAAGCCTACCTGCAACTGTACGACCGCCTGGCGCCGGACAGCCAGCGTATGGCGCCGGGCAGGGCACGCGACTTCATGGCGGCCACGGCGGCGGTGCGCCATTTCCTCGGCCCGCTGCTGCCGGTGGCGGAAGGGGCCGACAGTGCCGGCTACCTGCTGGCAGTGCGCTTCCGCGTCGGCAGCACGGGCGAGGCGGATGGCAATAACGCCCTGGCCGGCGAAATCGGCGGCAACCGCATTGCCGCCTGGTCCTTGCAAAGCGGGGATGAGAAAGTCGCCTGGGATGGCAGCGCCAAAGGCGCGCAGCAGCAGTTGCCGTGGCGTCCCGGCATGCCGCTGGTGCTGACGCTGCGCTGGGCCGACAATGTGGCGGAATTGCCCATCGACGATGGCGCGGACCGCTACTTGAAGGTGATGGGCAGGCAAGCCGTTTTCCGTTTCGACGAGCCATGGTCCTTGCTGCGGATGCTCGCGCGTCACAGCCTTCCCGCGGCCGGGGGCGCACGCCCGGCCATCTTGCGCTTCGACTTGCCGACCGGGCAGGGCGGCGCGCGCACCCGCGTCTTCATGCGCCTGGCCGTGATGCCGGCGCAAAACAAGGAAGTGCTGCCCTATCCCGCCTTCCCGGCCGGCGCGCCGGGCGACGAACTTCAACGTTTGATTGCGAGGCCGTGATGCACGCCACCGTTCTTGACCCGGCCAGCCTGCTGGCCCCCGTCAGCCCCGACCAGCCCTGCGGCGAGTGGCTGCGGCATGACCGCGTCTACGCCCGGATCAGCGAAGCGCGCCGCGAGGACGACCCGAATTTGCCGCAAGGGATCTGGGAGCAACCGCAAAAGCGCGCCGACTGGGCGCTGGTCGAGCAGTTGTGCGCCGAAGCGCTGGCGCAGCGCAGCAAGGATTTGCAGTTGGCCGCCTGGCTGACCGAAGCCTGGCTGCGCCAGCGCGGCCTGGCCGGCCTGGTGGACGGCCTGCAATTGATCACGGGCTTGCTGGAGCGTTATTGGGCCGATCTCTATCCGCGCCTGGACGGTGAGGACATCGAAGCGCGCCTGTCCCCCTTCACCTGGCTGAACAAGCATGGCGCCCTGGCACTTGGCGCGGTCCAGCTGGCGGCAGGTGCCACCCCAGCCGGGCGGCTGTATACGCTCACTGAATGGGACCGCGTCTTGCGCAACGAACAGCAAGCGGCGCCGGCGCCCGCCAACAGCCGTAGTGGGCCGGCCGCCGAACCGATCCTGGGGCGCCAGCATTTCAGTACCGCCGTCTCGATGACGCCGGCGCAGTTTTACACCGATATCCGGGTGCAGCTGCACGGTGCCGGCGTGGCCCTGGACCGGATGGCGATCGTGCTGGACGGTTTGCTGGGCGAACAGGCACCGGCCCTGCCGGCGCTGGAGGCACGGCTCGACGATTGTTTCAGGGCACTGCAGGAACTGGCTGGCGTACCGTGGGAAATGGCAGCAACGGAAGAGGAGGAAGACATGGGCACCGTTCAAGAAATGCCGGCCGTGCGGCCGGCCGACAGCGCCGGCGCGCCGCGCAGCCGCGAGGAAGCGTTCCGCCGCCTGGATGAGGTGGCGGATTACCTGTTGCGCACCGAACCCCACAGCCCGGTGCCCTATCTGGTGAAACGGGCCGTGGCCTGGGGTGCCATGCCGCTGGCCGAGCTGCTGCAGGAGCTGCTCGACAGCGAGAGCGACCTGAAACAGTTGTACCGCCTGCTGGGCACGCGTGTCCGCTAAGGCACTGACCGCGGCGCCGGCGCGCCGCATGCAGCCGCGGGTCTACCCGAACCTGCGGCCGCTCGCCATGCCGTCGGAACGCCCGAGCGACATTTATACGCTGCAGGAATGGCATGGCAGCTACGGCATGCGCGGGGCGGGCGGGCGCGGGCTGTACGTGCCCAACGCGCGCTACCTGTTCGTGCGCACGCTCGACGGGCAGACCCTGGTCCACCCGCGTCTGCGGCACGCCGTGCTGTCGCGCGGCGAACCGGTGATGTATGCCGGTGAAGCGTACTTCGAAAGCGGTGCGCTGCGCTGGTGGAGCAATAGTTCGGGCCATTTCCGTCCCGACCCCGAACACGCGCCGCAGGCAGGGCTGCCCCTGGCGCTGTTCCGCACCTGGGACGACGTGGTCAGGCGCGGCATCCGGCCGGCGCCGGGCAGCAAGCGATAAGCATCACGCAACACGCAGCAAAGCAGTGCAAACCGCGGCGCCGCCTACGGGACTGGCGCACCATCAACCGTTGCACAGACGAGGAGTAAGCGATGTCTACCGAGAGCAGTCAGAAATGGTTGGAACGCAACCGCCCGCCCCGGGTCCAGATCAGCTATGACGTGGAAACCGGCGGCGCCAGCGCAAAACGGGAATTGCCGATGGTGGTGGGGATCCTGGCCGACCTGGGCGCCGCCAGCGATACGCTGCCGAAGCGCCGCTTCATCGAGATCGACCGCGACAACTTCGACCAGGTCATGAAGACCATTGCGCCGACCTTGCAGATCAAGGGCATCGATGGCTTGTCCGGCTCCGTGACCTTTGAAAAGCTCGAGCATTTCGAGCCCGATCACCTGGTCAAGCATGTCAAGGGACTGGACGAGCTGTTTTCCCAACGCCAGCAGTTGCGCGACCTGATGGCCAAGATCGACGGCAACGACCGGCTGCACCGGCGCCTGGCCGAAGCGGTCAAGGAAGACCCGACGTTCGCGAGCTGGGGCGTCAAGCTGGCCGACACGGCGCCGGCCGGCCGCCCGGCACTGGCCAAACTGCAGCCGGGCGAGATCGCCGCGCTGGCGCCGGCCGCGCTGGCCGCCTACAGCGATGAGGAACTGGGCGCCCTGACGGCCGAACAATTGGCGGCACTGACGCCGGCACAGGCCGAAGCGCTGAAGGAGCGCAAGCTGTTCAGCAAAGACCAGATCGCCCCCCTGGCAGACGAGCTGAAAGCCGTGCTGCAGCCCAAAGACTAAGCGGAGACCATCATGACGGAAGCCACGATTGACCAGAGCGCCAAGGCCAGTTGGGAAAAGGTGCTGAACAAGATTATCGAAGACAGTGACATGGTGCTGCTCTCCAGCGGCCCCGATGTGGCGCCAGAAAGCGACGCCAAGCTGATGGAGCAGGCGCGCGGCATGCTGCACCAGTTCGCGATGCGCACGGCGGAAGGCAAGATCCGCAGCGACGAGAAGAAGGGCTTGCTGAAGGCGATGGGCGATGCGATCGCCCGCATCGACGCGGAACTCGGCAATCGCCTAGGGCAGCTGATGCGCAGCGAAGACTTCCAGAAGCTCGAGCGTTCCTGGCGCGGCCTGCACGGCCTGGTCAAGGGCAGCGAAACCGGCCCGCGGCTGAAACTGCGCCTGCTCAACGCCACCAAGACCGAGATCGGCGACGATTTGAGCAAGGCGGTCGACGTCGACCAGAGCCAGTTGTTCAAGAAGATCTACGAGGAGGAATACGGCACCTTCGGCGGCAATCCTTACAGCATGCTGGTGGCCGATTACGAAATCGGCCGCAACCCGACCGACATGACGCTGGTGAAGGAACTGGCACGGGTGGCGGCCATGGCCCACGCGCCGATCATCATGGCGGCCTCGCCCAGCCTGTTCGACTTGCGCAGTTTCACCGACCTGGGCAACCCGCGCGACCTGTCGAAAACTTTCGAAGCGGCCGATGCCGCCGAATGGCGCGCTTTCCGCGCCAGCGAAGATGCACGCTACGTGGCCCTGACACTGCCGCACTACCTGGTGCGCCTGCCATACGGCGACAAGACCATCCCGGCGCGCACCTTCCATTTCGAGGAATTCGGCGATTTCGATTACCACCTGAACAGCGACGGCCAGCTCGAAGCGCCGAAGATCAGCGACCCGGCGGCGCGCCACCAGGCTTACCTGTGGGGCAACTCGGCCTATCTGCTGGCGCAGCGCGCCACGGCGGCATTTTCGCGTTACGGCTGGCCGGCCGCCATCCGCGGCGTCGAAGGCGGCGGCATGGTCGAAGGCTTGCCGGTGCATACTTTCAGCACCGGCGAAGGCGACCAGGTCATGAAATGCCCGACCGAGGTCACCATCACCGACCGCCGCGAGAAGGAGCTCAACGACCTGGGCTTCATCGCGGTGGTGCACAAGAAGAACGAGAACTATGCCGCCTTCTTCGGCGGCCAGACCGCCAACAAGCCGGTCCAGTACAGCAAGGCGCTGGCCAATGCCAATGCGCGCTTGTCGGCCCAGTTGCCGTGCATCCTGGCGGCCTCGCGCTTTGCCCACTACATCAAGGTGATCATGCGCGACAAGATCGGCAGCTTCACCTCGCGTGCCAACGTGGAAACCTTCCTCAACAACTGGATCGCCGACTATGTGCTGGTCAACGACAACGCCTCGCAGGCATTGAAGGCACAGTATCCGCTGCGCGAAGCGCGTATCGACGTCACCGAGGATCCTGCCAAGCCGGGCGTCTACAAGGCGACCGTTTTCCTGCGGCCGCACTTCCAGCTGGAAGAACTGACCGCCTCCATCCGCATGGTGGCCGAGCTGCCCGAAGCGGCAGCCTAACAAACCTCAAAGGAGAAACACGTGGACGTCATCATTATCGACATGCCGGGAATCGAGGGCGAATGCCTGCTGAAGGACTACGTCGGAAAGATCGAATGCCTGTCCTTCAGCCATGCCGTCGCCATGCAGATGACCAGCGACGTCAGCAACAAGGAGCGCACCTCGGGCAAGCCCAACGTACAGGACTTCACCATTTCCAAGTACATGGACAAGGCTTCCCCCGTGCTGAACCAGGCGTGCTGCGAAGGGCGCAAGATCGGCGACTGCAAGGTCACCATCGGCCGCAACGAGGCCGGCCTGGTGATGCCGCTGATGGTCTACACATTGAAGGATGCCATGGTGTCGAGCATCAGCGCGGCATCGTCCGGCGGCGACAAGCCGGCCGAAACCATGACGCTGAACTTCACAGCCATCCAGTGGGACTACACGGCGCAGAAGGCGGACTCCAGCAAGGAGGGTACCTCCGGCGGCAAGTGGGACATGAAGACCAATACGGCGGCATAAGCCGTGGCTGGCCTCAAGCTGCTGCGGGGTGCGCGCGCCCCGCTGTTTGAACGTTTCGGCGACGAGGACGGGGAGGGGGGCGCCGCCTTCCTTCCCTGGCATGCCGGCCGGCGCGGCAGCGCCGGCTTGTCCCTGTCGGCACTGGAGAATTCGATCGCATCGGAGCTGGACCGCCTGCTCAACACGCGCTGCGCCGCATCGCTGGAGCAGCTGGCGGCGCGCCCGCGCAGCGTGCTCGATTACGGCTTGCCGGACTATTCGGCCCTGCATACGGCGGACTTGAAACACCACCGCCAGCTGGCCGGGCTGGTGCGCGACACCATCGTGGCGTTCGAACCGCGCTTGCGCGACGTCGAGGTGGAGGTCACGCCGGATGCCAACAGCCGGCACGCGCTGGGGGTAGCCGTCAGCGGGCGGGTGCTGGCCGAAGACCGCTTGCAACCGGTCAGCTTCAAGCTTGCCGTAAGGGAGAGTGCATGAGCAGGGGAGAGGATGAGTTGTATGGCTATTACCAGCGCGAGCTGGACTACTTGCGCAACGCCGGCCGGGAGTTTGCGCGCCAGCACCCGGAGGCGGCGCGCCGCCTGGAACTGGGCGAGCTGGAATCGGCCGACCCCCACGTGGAGCGGCTGATCGAATCGTTTGCCTTCCTGACGGGAAGGATACGGCGTGACCTTGATAACGAAGCGCCGGACATGGCGGCCGCGCTGCTGGAGGCGCTGATGCCAAACAGCTTGGCGCCGCTGCCGCCGATGACCATCGTACAGCTGGTGGCCGACCCGGCCAAGGGCAAGGACAGCGCCGGCCGCTACGTCGCCGCCCACACG
>CAMLRG010000054.1 GCA_946482335.1 uncultured Duganella sp.
GAAGGCACTGACCGCCAACGCCGAGGCCGACTACCGAATGGGTGATGTTGTCCAAGCTTAGTGCTGGACCTCAACGCCGTGCCAGAAGGCGATGCGGTCCTTGATGTGGTGGGCCGCTTCCTTCGGTGCGGGGTAGTACCAGGCGGCGTTGGGGTTGACCTTACCGTCCACCACCACGTTGTAATAGCTGGCCACGCCCTTCCACGGACACAGCGTGGTGTGATCGCTCGGCTGGAGGTACCCCTGCTGCACCCGCCCCGGCGGGAAATACACATTGTGTTCGACGATCTCGACTTCGCTGCTCTCGGCTTCCGCGATCACGGCGCCATTCCATATTGCCTTCGGCATGCAAACTCCTGTCCTGTTCAGCCTTCCACCCGGTTGCGGCCATTGGCCTTGGCGCGGTACAGCGCGGCATCGGCTTGCTTCAGCAGCATCTCGGCATCGTCGATATCCATATGGTTGAAGGACCCGATCCCCAGGCTGGCCGTCACCGCGACCACGCGCGCCCCGGCGCCATGCGCCTGGGCTTCGATGCGCGACCGCAACGTCTCTGCGAACTTGCGCGCGCCTTCCAGCGGCGTGTTCGGCAACAGGATACACAATTCTTCGCCGCCGTAGCGTCCGGCCACGTCGATCACGCGCACGTTCTCGCGCACCAGCCTGCCGATCGCCGCCAGCACCTCGTCGCCCACCTGGTGCCCGAACTCGTCGTTGATCTGCTTGAAATGGTCGACGTCGACCATCACCGCCGACAAGGGCGTGCGGAAGCGGCGCGTGCGCGCCACTTCGAACTTGAGGCGGTTCATCAGGGAGCGGCGGTTGTGCAGGCCGGTCAGCTCATCGGTGGTCGCCAGGGTTTCCAGCTCGTCCATCGAGGCTTTCAGCGCCTTTTCGTTGGCGCGCAGCTCGATCAGGGCCATCACTTGCCGCGCCAGCTTGCGCAGCATGTCGCGCTGCGCCGTGGACAGGCAGCCCGGCCTGGTGTGCATCACGCACAGCGTGCCGATCGCGTAGCCGTCGCTCGACACCAGGGGCACGCTGCTGTACATGCGCATGAACGGTGCTTCCGTGGTCAGCGGCATATTGGCCGTGCGCGCATCCTTGCTCAAGTCGCAAATCTCGGTCGCCTCGTCGCCCAGCACGGCCAGCGAACAATAGCATTGGCCGCGCGGCAGCGAGTCGATCGGCAAGCCGGTGAAGGATTTGACGAACACGCGCTCGGCATCGACCAGCGTGATGAAGGCATAGGGTACGTCGCAGACCTTGGCGGCCAGCTCGGTGAGGAAGGTGAAATCGTCGCTCACGGGCGCCGCCAGGGCGTCGTAGCGGTGCAGCGCGGCCAGGCGGCTATTGTCGTCGGTCGGCCGTGGATAAAGCATCGTTATCGTTTGTTCTGCGGCTGACATGCTGTCTCTCCCTGATGACTACCTCAAGTGTAACAAGGTTGTATCAGAGATAATAGTGTTATTTTAAAGCCACTATTTGCCGCAGCGCGCGTTCGAAGGCTTCCGGCGGTTGCCCGCCAGAAATAAGATGGGTTTCGTTGATGATCACCGCCGGCACCGACTGGATGCCGTTGCGGTGGTAGAAGTGTTCCATGTCGCGCACTTCCTGCGCATAGCGGCCGGAAGACAGCACTTGCACCGCCTCCGCCTCGTCCAGGCCGACCTTGCCGGCCAGCTGCACCAGCAGGGTGCGCGAGCTGGGATCCTGGCCGCGCGTGAAATACGCTTCGAACAGGGCTTTCTTCAACGCCCGTTGCTTGCCGTGCTCGCCGGCCCAGTGCAACAGGCGGTGCGCGTCGAAAGTGTTGTAAATCCGGCTACGCATCCCCAGCGCAAAGTCGAAGCCGACGTCGGCGCCGCGCTGGCGTATCATTTCGCGGGTCTGTTCCTGCTGGGCGGGGCTGGCGCCGTATTTCTGGCGCAGATGCTCGGTGATGTCCTGCCCTTCCGGCACCATGTGCGGGTTCAGCTCGAAGGGCTGGAAATGGATTTGCGCCTGCACGCTGTCGCCGAGGCGGGACAGCGCCATTTCCAGGCTGTTCAGCCCGATCGCACACCAGGGACAGGACACGTCGGAAACGAAGTCGATGCGGATCGGGTTGGTGGTCATGGTGTCTAGGCCTTTTTCTTGGCTTTGCTGCCGATGCGGCTTTCTTTGCCAGCAATAAGGTTAGCAATATTTTTGGCATGGCGCCAAATCAGCAAACCGCTCATGGCCAGCACGGCCGCCAGCTGCGGCTCGGCGCCGAACAGCAGGCCATAGTAAAACGGTGCGAACACGGACGCGATCAGGGCCGCCAGCGAGGAATAACGGAAGGCATATGCCACCACCAGCCAGGTCACCAGGGTCGCCAGCCCCAGCCATACGTTCAGCGCCAGCAGCACGCCCAGTGCAGTCGCCACGCCCTTGCCGCCGACGAACTTGAAGAACACCGGCCACAGGTGGCCGACGAAGACGGCGATCGCCACCAGGGCGATGGCTTGGTCGGCCTGGGCGCCCAGGCCCAGTTCCTGCTGGAAACGGTCCACCAGGAAGACCGCCAGCCAGCCCTTGAAGGCGTCGCCGGCCAGGGTCCAGATGGCGGCGCCCTTGTTACCGCTGCGCAGCACATTGGTGGCGCCGGGATTGCCGGAGCCATAGGTGCGCGGATCGGCCAGGCCGTAGAACTTGCTCACCACCACGGCGAAAGAAATCGAGCCGATCAGGTAAGCAGCAATCATCAGAAGCAAAGTAATCATGATCCCCCGTGAATCGTTGTTTTTATCTGGGCTGCGACTATACACCATCGGGCCCGGCCCGGGTCGGCTTAATCAGCCAGGGCGCAATGCACCGCCTTGGCGCCCAGCACCTCGCTCAGCACCGCCGGCTTGATGCCGATCAGGAAACCGCGGCGGCCGCCATTGATATAGATCGTTTCCAGGCCGAGGATGCTTTCCTCCACGTAGACCGGCATCGCTTTCTTGGTGCCGAACGGCGACGTGCCGCCCACCATATAGCCGGAATGGCGCTGCGCCACTTCCGGTTTGCAGGGTTCGACCGATTTGCAGCCGATATTGCGCGCCAGGTTCTTGGTCGAGACCTTGCAGTCGCCGTGCATCAGCACGATCAGCGGCTTGGCCGCCTCGTCCTGCATGACCAGGGTTTTCACCACATGGTGCTCATCGACGCCAAGCTCGCGCGACGAGACCGCGGTGCCGCCATGTTCTTCATATTCGTAAGGATGTTCGGAAAAGGCGACTTTGTGCTTGCGCAGCAATGCCGTCGCGGGGGTTTCGGAAATATGCTTTGCCATAGGGTGAAAGTCCAGGTTATGCCAGGCAGTCCGGGCCGATGTCGCGCACCGACTTGACGCCGGTCAGGACCATGCTGGTGCGGATGTCCTTTTCAAAGATCGACAGCAGCTTGCGTACGCCGGCCGCGCCATCGGTGGCCAACGCGTACATGAAGGCGCGGCCGATCAGCACGCCGTCCGCGCCCAGCGCCAGCAGCCGCACCACGTCCAGGCCGGTGCGCACGCCGGAGTCGGCGAAAATGGTCAGCTCCCCTTTGACCGCGGCGGCGATGGCCGGCAGCGCCTTGGCCGTGGACAGCGCACCGTCCAGCTGGCGCCCGCCATGGTTGGACACCACGATGCCGTCGGCGCCGAAGGACTTGGCGTCGGCCGCGTCGCCGGCGTCGAGGATGCCCTTGATGACCATGGAACCCTGCCATTCGTCGCGAATCCATTGCAAGTCGTGCCAGCCGATGCCGGGATCAAAATTGTTCCCCAGCCAGCCGATGTAGTCCGCCAGGCCGGTCGGGTTGCCGCGGTAGGCTGAAATATTGCCCAGGTCATGGGGCTTGCCGAGCAAGCCCACGTCCAGCGCCCAGCGCGGGTGCAGCATGGCTTGCAGGACCCGGCGCAGCGGGCCGTGGCGGCCGCTCATGCCGGAATGGGCATCGCGGTAGCGCGCGCCCGGCACCGGCATGTCGACGGTGAATACCAGCGTCCGGATACCCAGTTCGCGCGCCCGCTGCAGGTAATCGCGCATGAAGCCGCGGTCCTTCAGTACATACAGCTGGCACCACAGCGGCTGCGCGGATTGTTCGGCCACTTCCTTCAAGGGGCAAACCGAAACGGTGGACTGGATGAAGGGGATATTGCGCTCCGCCGCCACCCGGGCCGCCTGGACTTCGCCCCGGCGCGCATACATGCCGGCCAGGCCCACCGGGGCCAGGGCCAAGGGCAACCCCTGCTTCACGCCGAACCACTCGGTGGACAGGTCCAGGTCTTCCGAACCTTTCAGCACGCGCTGGCGCAGGCACACCGCCTGCAGGTCGCCGACATTGGCACGCAGCGTGGTTTCGGTGCCGGAGCCGCCATCCAGGTAATGGAACAGGAAAGGGGGGAGTTTGCGGCGTGCCGCTTCGCGGTAGTCGGTGGCAGAGGAAATGATCATCGTTCGATTTTAACCTGCCTTGTGGCAAGCATACGATATACCCCGATTCCTGTGATACGCTAGCACCAGAGAGGAGTGCCGCAATATGCAGCAAGAAATCCGCTTTGCCACCTTCAATGTCTGCAACCTTGCCCCGCCGGGGGCGAAACTGTATGACAACCTGCAGCCGTTGACGGAGCAGGAGTATGAGGCCAAGGTGGAATGGACTGCGCAGCAGCTGGACCAGCTCGATGCCGATGTGATCGGCTTCCAGGAAATCTTTTCGCAGGCAGCCCTGCGCGACGTGCTCTCGCGCACCCGCAAGTACCGCGACGCGGTGCATGCCGGCTTCGATCCCGACCCCGACGCCGCCCGCCTGACGCCGAATGTGGCGCTGGTATCGCGCCTGCCGCTGGCGGCGGCGCCCGAAGTCTATGCCAACTTTCCCGAGGGCGTGCCGGCCGATTCCGTGGTGCCGGAGTGGGACCGCTTCGCCCGCGCCCCGCTGCATGCCCAGGTGCTGCTGCCCAATGAAGTGGTGGTGGATGTGATCGTGGTGCACCTGAAGTCGCGCCGCCCGGATTACCGCAGCGGCGACACGGCGGAAGACCCGTTGCACCTGGCCATGGCCAGCCTGCGCTCGCTGGTATGGCGCGGCACGGAAGCGGTGGCCTTGCGCGTCCTGTTAAGCAAGATGATGCGCGAAGCGCGCCGGCCCTGCATCGTGCTGGGGGATTTCAACGATACCGCCGACGCGGTCACCACCTCCATCGTGCTGGGCAACGGCGGCGGCATGCCGCCGGGCGACGAGCGGCGCGGCCGCATGTACGACGCCAACCAGATCCAGCTGCGGCAAGACCACCTGCGCCACGTCGCCTACACCAGCATCCACGAAGGCCATTATTCCACCATCGACCACGTGCTGGTGTCCGAGGAATTCAATCCCGCCTCGCCGCGCGCCATCGGCGAAGTGCTGGACGTCAGCTACTTCAACGACCACCTGCGCCAGGAGCGGCCCGAAGTTTCCGACCACGGCCAGGTCCTGGTGCGGCTGCGGCTGCGCTAGCAGCCAGCCATGCAGCAAGGCCGTCCGGCCGCTCCGCAAGCCCATCATGTGCCGCCACAAGCTCGCGCAAGTGAACATGCGCGCACGACGTAGACGCCCATTTCGACGCGAGGTGCTCACAAACTGTGGCCACTTCCAGCTTCTCCACCGAAGTCTGCATCATGGCCCTGCTCCCACCGCGGCCCCTGCCAGGTGGCCCTGGTACTGGTCGCAACCCAGTTCGCGCAGCAGCTGGAGCTGGTCTTCCGTTTCCACGCCTTCGGCGATCACGGTCATGTCGAGGCTGCGCGCCATGGCGATGATGGTGCGGATGGCGGTGGCGTCGGTGCCGTTGCCGAAGAAGGTTTGCGCGATCTTCAGCTTGTCGATCGGACTGTCCTTCAATTGCCCCAGCCGCGAGTAGCCGGTGCCGAAATCGTCGATCGACAGCCGCACGCCCATGCCGCGCAGCTTGCCCAGCACGGCTTCGGTCTGGCTGCCGCCCTGCATCAGCATGGCCTCGGTCAGCTGCAATTCCAGCAGCCGCGCCGGCAGCCCGGCCGCGCGCAAGGCGCCGTCGACGGCATCCAGCACATCCTTGTGTGTGAGCTGGGTCGGCGCCAGGTTGACCGACACCACCAGCGCGCGGCCTTCGTCGAGCCAGCCGCGCGCACGGCGGCACGCTTCCTGCAGCACCCAGCCGCCGATCGCCACCATCATTCCCGCCTCGGCCGCGACATCGATGAAGCGCTCCGGCAGCAGCACGCCCAACTCCGGGTGGCGCCAGCGCAGCAAGGCTTCCATGCCCACCACGGTGCCGCTGGCGATGTCCACTTCCGGCTCGAACACCAGGTCGAATTGCCCCTCGGCCAGCGCGCGCCGCAAGCCCTGTTCCAGCCCCGAGCGCTCGACGATGCGCGCATGCATTTCCCCGCTGAAGAATTGATAGCCGTTGCGGCCATCCTGCTTGGCGTGGTACATGGCGATATCGGCATGCTTCAACAAGGCATCGATCTCTTCCCCATCGCCGGGAAACATGGCAATGCCGATCGAAGCGGAAATATGGGCGAGATGCTCGCCCAGCACGAACTCCTGCTCCAGCGCATGCAGCACCGATTCCGCCGCATGCGCCGCGCCGGCCGGCCCCGCCACGTCGGACAACAGGATGATGAATTCATCGCCGCCCTGGCGGCTCACGGTATCGGCCTCGCGCACGCAATGCACCAGGCGGCTGGCCACTTCCTTCAGCAAGCGGTCGCCCATGGCATGGCCCAGCGTATCGTTGACGGCTTTGAAGCGGTCCAGGTCGACGAACAGCACGGCCAGCATGCCGTGGTTGCGCCGCGCCGCCGCCAGCGCCAGCCGCAGCCGGTCCAGCAGCAGCACCCGGTTCGGCAAATCGGTCAGGAAGTCGTGTTCGGCCAAATGGCGCGTGTGCTCCTCTGACTTCTTACGCTCCGTAATATCGGTGACGATGCCCATATAGTTGCTGACCCGGCCCGCACTGTCGCGTATCGCGCTGATGCTGGTCCAGCAGGGGAACAGGCCGCCGTCGCGCCTGCGGCCCCAGGATTCCCCCTCCCAATGGTCGCGGGCTTCCACCTGGGACCACACTTCGCGGTAAAACGATTCGTCGTGCACGCCTGAACGGTACAGGCTGACCGGCTTGCCCAGCATGTCTTGCGGCGTGAAGCCGGTCATCACGGTGAACGCGCGGTTGAGCGCAATGACCCGGCGCCCCTGGTCGGTCAGCACGATGGCGTCGCGGCTGTTTTCGAACACTTGCGCGGCCAGGTGCAGCATGCGCTCGGCCCGCTTGCGCTCGGAGATATTGCGCACCACCGCGTAATACAGCTTGCTGCCGTCGAGGGAAATGGCAGTCAGCAGAACTTCCGCCCAGAACAGTCCCCCTTCGCCATCGACGTATTGCCACTCGCCGCGCGCATTGCAGCCGCGCTGCGCTTCCTCCATCATGCGCGACTCCGCTTCCAGCGACAGCACACCGGACGGTTGCATCATCGGCGAAAAGTCGCGCAAGCTCCGGCCCGCCAATTGCGCCGGCGAGGCACTTTTGAACAGCGACACGGCGGCCGGGTTGGCCTCCTCCACCACCCCGTCGCGCAACAGCAGGATGGCGTCGCTGGAACGCTCGAACATGTGGTGGAAATTCTCGCCGGCAGCTTGCAGCACATCGAAGTCGCGCCGCCGCTGCGTGATGTCGATCCCCATGTTGAACACTTGTGCCAGCGCGCCGTCATGCCAGACCGGGATGCAGATCGAATACACCCAGAGCTCGCGGCCGTCGCGGGTCGTCACTTGCCAGTCGCCAGCCGGACAAGCGTGGCCGCTGCGCCATATTTCTTCCATCATCGCATCATGTTCATCCTGGCGCGCGCCGTGCGAACACAGTGTGCCGATGCCGGCGCCGACGATCTCCTCCATCTTGATCCCAAGCATTTCGGCGCACGCCTGGTTACAGAACTGCACCACCCCGTCGCGGTCGACACTGCACACCGCCACCATGGGCGTCAGTTCGAGCGCCGCCACCATGCGCGCGATCAAGTCGATGGCGGCATGGGCGGGCGTGAGGACGCTGGGCGCAGCGGGCGTGGGAGTGCTCATAAGCCCATTCTTGCGCGTCGCGCGGCGTGCCGGTTGCGCTGCATCAAAGGTGCCGCTGCTTCCGCGCTTTTTGCATTCCAGGTCGCCGTTTCTGCGCTTTATCGCATTCCCGTGGATGTTGGCCTTGTGAAAACCTAGAGTGTCACCATCGCACTCCGCGCCTGCGGACAACATTAACTACGAGACAACAATGAGCCCCCAACCCGTGCCCCTGAAGTCCCCCACACGCTGGCGCCTTCCCCTGATCGGCCTGGTCGTACTGGGCATGGCGGGCGGCGGCTGGACTGTCATGCAATCGCAGGCCAAGCCGGCCGCACCGAAAAGCGCGGCGGCCCCGGCCAAGGTCCCCGTCCTCGAGCTGGCCAGTGCGGACGTGGCGCCGATTGCCGCGCGCCAGCTGGCCGTGGGTTTGCCACTGTCGGGCTCGCTGATCCCGGTCAGCCAGGCCACCGTCAAGTCCAAGGTCTCCGGCCAGGTGCACGAGGCGGCCTTGCGCGAGGGCGTCCCGGTGCAGCAGGGCCAGGTGCTGGCCCGCCTCGACCAGGCCGACTGGAAGGCGCGCCTGCAGCAACAGCAAGCGATGTTGGACGAGGCCCAGGCCAGGCTGGCCATGGCCGAGAAGAACGAGTACAACGCCAAGGCGCTGCTGTCCCAGAAATTCATTTCGCAAACCAGTTTCGACACCACGGCCAATGCCGTCGAACTGGCGCGCGCCAACGTCAAATCCGCTTCCGCCCTGGTCGAACTGGCCCGTATCGCGCTCAACGATAGCGTGATCCGCGCCCCGATCGGCGGAATCATCTCCAAACGTCATGTGCAGGCGGGCGATAAAGTCGCGCCTGACATGCCCGTCTACACCATCGTCGGCCTGCAGGAGCTGACGCTGGAGGCGCAAGTGCCCACCACCGATATCCCGCGCGTGAAAGTCGGCCAGGAAGTCAGCTTCCAGGTCGACGGCTTCGCCAAGCGCGAATTCAGCGGCAAGGTGGCGCGCATCAACCCCACCACCGAAGCCGGTTCGCGCGCGATGCTGGTCTATGTCAGCGTGGGCAATAGCGACGGCGCCCTGCGCGGCGGCATGTTCGCCAAGGGCAGCATCACCACCGAGAAGGGCCGCGAAGCGCCCGTCGTGCCGCTGGCCGCCCTGCGCGAAGAAGCCGGCCAGCAGGTGGTCTACGCGGTCGCCAATGGGGTGGTGGTGGCGCAGCCGGTCAAGCTGGGCTTGCGCAGCGACGATGAGGGCGTGGTCGAAGTGTCGGCAGGCCTGGACCCCGGCGCGCTGGTCCTGGTCGCCAAACTGGAAGGCATCAAGCCTGGGTCCAAAGTCAAGCTGCCGCCGGGCCAGGCGCCGGGCAGCCAGCCCGCCGCCAAGCCGGCCATGCTGGCCACGGCCAAGGGCTAAGGAGTCCAGGCCATGTGGATCACCAAAATCTCGATCCGCCAGCCCGTCTTTGCCACCATGGTGATGGTGGCGCTGATGGTGCTCGGCATCTTCTCCTATCGCGGCCTGGGCGTGGAATCCATGCCCAACGTGCAATTCCCCTTCGCCGCGATTGAAGTGAACTATCCCGGCGCCTCGCCGGAAGCGGTCGAGAACGACCTGACCCGTCCGATCGAGGACATCCTCAACACCGTCAGCGGCGTCAAGACCATCCGCGCCAACTCGTGGGAAGGCAAGTCCGGCGTCTACCTCGAATTCGAGCTGTCCACCAATATGGACCGCGCCATGCAGGACGTGCGCGACAAGATCGCGCTGATCCGCCCGCGCTTCCCGCGCGAGGCGAAGGAACCCTTCATTGCGCGTGCCGAGGGCGAGAACGACCAGCCCATCGTCAACATCACCATGACCTCGGACAAGCGCAGCCTGCGCGAGCTGTCCACCATGACGGACCAGCTGATCGCCAAGCGATTCCAGGGCGTGCCGGGCGTGGGCCAGGTGCGCGTGTCGGGTACCACCAAGCGCCAGATGCAGGTCATCCCGCGCCCATCGGAGATGCGCGCGCACGGCGTTGGCGTGGATGAACTGGTGCGTGCCATCCAGGCCACCAATACCAACCTGCCGGCCGGCCGCATTTCCGCCGACGTGTCGGAATCGCTGGTGCGCGTGGAGGGCAAGCTGAAGGAAGCGCGCGAATTCAACAAGATCATCGTGGCGCGCCGCGCCAACGGCCCGGTCTACCTGGAACAGGTGGCCGACGTGGTCGATGGCGAGGCGGAAGAACAATCGATCGCCCGCGTCAACGGCCAGCGCGGCATCTCGCTGGAAATCACCAAGGTGCAGGACGCCAACGTGGTGGAAGTCGGGAATGGCGTCGCCAAAGTAGCCGAGAACCTGCAAAAGACCCTGCCGGCAGACATCAAGCTGCGCATCCTGGACAACCAGGCCGACCGCGTGCAAGCCCAGCTGGACAATGTGAAGCGCACCATCATCGAAGGCGCGGTGCTGACGATGGTGATCGTGTTCTTCTTCCTGCATTCCTGGCGTTCCACCGTGATCACCGGCCTGACGCTGCCGATCGCGGTGCTGGCTTCCTTCATCGCCATGAAAGCCTTCGGCTTCACGCTGAACTTCCTGACCCTGATGGCGCTGTCACTGTGCATCGGCCTGCTGATCGACGATGCCATCGTGGTGCGCGAAAACATTGTGCGCCACCTCGGCTTCGGCAAGCACCACCGCAAGGCGGCGGAGGACGGCACCAATGAGATCGGCGTGGCCGTGATGGCTACCACCTTCGCCATCGTCGCCGTGTTCGTGCCGGTAGCCTTCATGGATGGCATCATCGGCCGCTTCTTCCTGCAGTTCGGCGTGACGGTGACGGTGGCCGTGCTGGTGTCGTTGTTCGTCTCCTTCACGCTGGACCCGATGCTGTCGTCCGTGTGGCATGACCCGGTCAAGGACCGCTTCAAATACCTGCCGTGGCTGGGCCGTATCATGGAAAAGGTTGAGCATGGCGTGGAAAAGGTGCACGTGCTGTACGCCAGGGTGCTGGGCGTGGCGCTCACCTGGCGCAAGCTCACCCTGCTCACCGCCGTCGGCCTGTTCGGCGCCAGCCTGCTGCTGGTGCCGATGATCGGCGGCGAGATGTTCCCGAAAACCGACCAGGGCTGGATCAACCTGCAATTCAAGGTGCCGGTCGGCTCCAGCCTGGAATACAACGATGCCAAGGCCCGGCAGGTGGAAGCGGCGCTGAAGGATTTCCCGGAAATCGACTCCATGCTGACCACCGTCGGCACCTGGGAAGGCCGCCATGTCACGCGCATCAACCTGCGCCTGACCGACATCAGGAAAACCCACCGCCGCTCGCAGGAAGCGCTGGAGCAGGCCATGCGCGCCCGCCTGGCGACGATCGGGGGCATTACGCAATCGTCCGGCTTCAAGCCGATCTTCATCGCCATCCTCGGCACCGACGAGGCCAAGCTGGAAGCGACGGCGCAAGAACTGATGGGCAAAATGCGCCAGATCAAGGGCGTGGCCGACATGGAATACAGCCAGGAAGGCGCCAACCCATCCGTGACCCTGAAAATCAATAATGAACTGGCCAGCGACCTGGGCTTGACGGTGCAGCAGATCGGTTCCGCCATGCGCCCCTTCGTGGGCGGCGACCAGGTCAGCTACTGGCTGGCCAGCGATGGGCAGAACTATGAAGTGAACGTGCAATTGCCGAAGTCGGGCCGGCAGCGCGTGTCCGACCTGGCCGACCTGTCGCTCGCCTCCAGCAAGACCGACGCCAATGGCAACCCGGTCATGGTGCCGCTGCGCCAGGTGGTCGATTTCGTGCCCTCCTTCAGCCCGCAAGTGCTGAAGCGCCAGGCCTTGCAGCGGCGCGTCGCCATCTATGCCGCCCACGAGGGCCGTCCCGGCGGCGACATCGACGCCGATGTGAAGAAGGCCATGGATTCGATGACGCTGCCCGATGGCGTGCGCTTCGACGTGGCCGGCAACGCGCAGCAGATGGCCGAAACCATGAATGGCGCCATGATGGCGCTGGGCATCGCCATCGTCTTCATCTACCTGGTGCTGGCCTCGCAGTTCGGCAGCTACCTGCAGCCGATCGCCATCATGGTTTCGCTGCCGATGTCGCTGATCGGCGTGCTGGTGGCCCTGCTGGCGACCGGCTCCACCCTCAACGTGTTCTCGGTGATCGGCGTGATCATGCTGATGGGCCTGGTGACCAAGAACGCCATCCTGCTGGTGGACTTCACCAACCAGGGACAGCGCGAAGGCAAGGCGCAATTCCAGGCCATCATGGACGCCGGCCAGGTGCGCCTGCGCCCCATCCTGATGACGACGCTGGCAATGATTTTCGGCATGCTGCCGATGGCGATCGGCCTGGGCGAAGGCGGCGAGACGCAAGCCCCGATGGGCCGGGCCGTGATCGGCGGCGTGATCACGTCCACCCTGCTGACCCTGGTGGTGGTGCCGGTGGCCTACACCTACCTCGACAATTTCGGCAGGCGCGCCAAGCGCTGGCTGCGCCGCGGCCACGACGCCGACGCCAAAGCCCCCGGCCAGCCCGGCGTCGCCGAAGCCGCCTGACGAATTAAAAGTCGGGGTCAGCTCTGGCAACCGGACATTCGCGCTGCGCGAAGCGCAAAACTCCTCGAGAAGCCAGAGCTGACCCCGACTTTCAACTTTATTCCGGCGTTGTGGAGTCGGTTTCCTCGGTCTCGTAGCCGGCTTCGTCGGCTTCCTGCTCGCCGGCCGGCCGGTTCTTGGCTGCCTGCTTTTTCTGGGCCTTTTCCTCAGCCTTGCGCTTCTTTTCCAGCTCGCGCTGGCGCTTCTCGAAAGCAAAATTCGTTTTTGCCATGGGACCACCTCCTGAAAGCCTACATTAGGCCGATTGCCGGCGCCGCGCAAACGAAATTATCCGCGCGGATGATGTAACGCATGAATCTGCTTTAACCGCTCGCGGGCCACATGGGTGTAGATCTGGGTGGTGGAAATGTCGGAGTGGCCTAAAAGCAACTGCACCACGCGCAAGTCGGCACCGTGGTTCAGCAAATGGGTGGCAAACGCGTGCCGCAAGGTGTGCGGCGAGAGCGGCGCGCTGATGCCGGCCTTGGCGGCGTGCTTTTTCACCACCACCCAGAACATTTGCCGCGTCATCGGCCCGCCGCGTCCGGTGACGAACAGGGCGTCGTCCTGCTGGCCCTCGAGGATGGCGCCGCGCGCTTCGCGCAAGTAGCGTTCGATCCACAAGCGCGCCTGCGCGCCGAAGGGCACCAGGCGCGTCTTGGCGCCCTTGCCGGTGATGCGCAGCACGCCATCGTTCATGCTCAGTTCGAGCGTCTTCAGCGCCACCAGTTCCGACACGCGCAAGCCGCTGGCATACATCAGCTCCAGCATGGTGCGGTCGCGCATGCCGAGCGGCGTGCGCAGGTCGGGCGCGGCCAGCAGCGCTTCCACCTGGCCTTCGCTCAAGGTGTGCACGAAGCGCAGCGGCTGCTTGGCCGAGGCCATGCGCAGGCAGGGGTCGTCCGTGATGTGGCGCTGGCGCAGCGCCAGCTGGTAAAAGCGCTTCAGCGCCGACAGGCGGCGGTTGGCCGAGCTGGCCTTGGTGTCGGCGTGGCGCGCGGCGAAATACGCTTGCAGGTCGGCGGTGCCGGCCGCGTACAGGCTGGCCACCGACGGGCGCGCCGTTTCCAGCCAGCGCGCGAAGGCGGTCACGTCGCGCCGGTAGGCATCGAGGGAATTTTTCGACAAGCCATCCTCCAGCCACAGGCTGTCGCAGAACTCGTCGATCAGAGCAAGGTTGCCTGCTGCCATTGGTACTCTTGATGCCCTTCATGGGCCAGCAGCCAGCGTTTCACGGCCAGGGTATAGCCGTTCTGGTCATCGCTGCCGGCAAAGCCGCCCAGGCCGGCGGCGCCGGTCACGCGGTGGCAGGGCACCAGCGGCGGGAATGGGTTGCTGCGGCATGCCTGGCCCACCGCGCGCGCCACCGAATCGAGGTGTTTGGCCAGCTCGCCATAGGTGCGCACCTGGCCGCGCGGGATTTCGCGCAGGGTCTGCCACACGCGGCGCTGGAAGGCGCTGCCGCGCATGGCCAGCGGCAAATCGAAGCGGTAGTCGGCATCGTCGCAATACGCCAGCAATTGCTGCACGGCTTGCTCCGCCACGGCATCGGCCGGCGCCAGCTCGGGCGTGCCTTCGGGCAGGTAAAACATTTCCGTCACCACGGCACCGGCCGTCCCGATACCCATGGCGCCGAACGGAAGGTGGACGATGGCACTGAAATTCTTGCCAACCTGTTGTATTTCGGTCACGGTTGCTCCATTCATACTGTGGCATTCATGCTACACCAGTGCGCCACGATAGGGCAAAAAAAAACGCACCCGCAGGTGCGTCTTGAGTCTTGTTGTCGTCGCCCCGGCCATCTAACCCCGCTTGTGGCGGCGGCCAACAGCATACTGTCAGGCGGCGTGTCTCCTCTATGTATCCGCGGCGCTGCCGCTAGTTCTTCTTCTCCACTCCCCACTAAATCCTGTGCCCGTAACCATCATGGTGCAAGCCGCACCGTTCGGGGGCGTCGCCATAGTAACCGAAGTTTTTGTTTATATCGTTATTTATTTTGAGCAACTTGACAAAGCCGGTTTACTTTGCTGCTTCCCGGTTGATGGCCTGGATCAAGTCTTTGCCGATGCGGTCGGCCATCTGCTTCTGGACCGGCAGCAGGACTTGGCGCCACATCGCTTGCTCTTGCGCGCTGAGGTTGTAGATCTGGGTCTTGCCGGATTTGCGGATCGCTTCCAGCGCCAGGTCGTTGTCGCGCTGGGCAATCGCTTTCTCGTACGTGGTGGCGTCCCGCATCGCCCCTTCCAGCTTGCTGCGGATATCCTGCGGCAAGCCATCCCAGAACTTCTTGTTGACGATGACAGCATAGCCCAGGTAGCCGTGGTTGGAAATGGTCAGGTGCTTTTGCACCTCGTGCATCTTTTGCGTAAACATATTGGAGGGCGGATTCTCGGTGCCATCCACCACGCCGGTCTGCAAGGCCATATACGCTTCGGAGAAAGCCAGCGACTGCGGGACGGCGCCCAGCGCGCGCATTTGCGCATCGAGCACCTTGGACGACTGGATGCGCATCTTCAAGCCCTTGAAGTCGGCCGGCACGCGCAACTGGCGGTTGGCCGACATGACCTTGAAACCATTGTCCCAGTACGCCAGCCCGGTAATGCCCTTGGTTTCCAGCTTTTTCAGCAAGGTCTTGCCGATCGGCCCTTCGGTCACGTTGTACAGCGCCGTCTTGTTGGGGAAGATATAGGGCAGGTCGAAGACTTCGAATTCCTTCACCCCCAGCGGGCCGAATTTGGCCAGCGACGGCGCCAGCATCTGCACCGCGCCCAGCTGCAAGGCTTCCAGTTCTTCCTTGTCCTTGTACAGCTGGCTGTTGGGGTAGACCTGCACCTTGACGCGGCCGGCCGTGGCTTTTTCCGCCAGCAGCCTGAAACGCTCGGCCGCCTGTCCTTTGGGGGTGTCGGGCGCCACCACGTGGCTGAACTTGATGACGATGGGCGCTTGGGCCAGGGCCTGGGACGTGACAAGGGCGGCCGCGCCGAAGGCGGCCAGGAGGGGCTTCAATTGCATGGTGTCTCCCGGCGATTTTGGTGCATTATTATTCTCAGCTTATATTGTGTCACCGAAATAGTGGCATACAACTGTGGAAACCCACAATACAAGCGGATACCGGATCCGATACCCTCGGCGCATGTCAAAACGCATCTTCCTGCCCTTTTCCGTGCGCTGGCTGTTGCCAGTGGTGCTGGTCTTGCTGTTCCTGGCCATTGTATTCTGGCTGCCCTGGCAGGCGCGCCAGCTCGAGAGCACCGAGCGGCAGGAACAATTGATCGCCGACACGCTATGGGTCGAGCAATCGATCCGCTTCCAGCTCGGCCGCCATGAGGAAAGCTTGCGCGGTCTGGCCAACGAAATCGCCGGCGGCCACCTGTCGGCGGCCGAGGTGGAGCAGCGCATGGCCCGCATGCTGAAAAATGGCGCCGAACTGACCGGGGTGATGCAGGTCGATCCCGCCGGACGCATCCTGGCCGCCAGCACACCGGTGCCGCCGGCACGCGCGCAACTGGGCCAGGCCTCGCTGGCGGCACAAGACCGCGCGCGCCGTTCGCACGCGCCAATCTACGCCGAACCCGAACCGGCACCGGGCGCTGCCGACCCGGGCGCGCTGAAGATGGATTTGCACTTCCCCATCTACCGCGGCGAACAATGGCTGGGCAGCCTGGTGGCCACCTTCCAGCTCAGCGCCCTGCTCGATGAAATGGTGCCGTGGTGGTTCGCGCAGGATAACCAGATCAGCCTGCTCGACCGCGACGACAAGGTGCTGGCCCGCCGCAGCTCGGCCGGCCCCGGCCACGGCGTGTATACCCACAAGCGCGCCCTCGACCTGCCCGGCGCCACCATCACCTTGATGACCGACAGCGTCAAGAGCGAACCGAAGCTGTTGCCCAACCTGCTGGTGGGTTCCGTCATCGCGCTGTCGCTGGCCCTGTTGTGGAGCCTGTTCGCGCTGTGGGGCCACATCTCGCGCCGCCTGGCGGCCGAGGGCGAGTTGCGGCAGCAGATGGCCTTCCGCACGGCGATGGAAAACTCGCTGGTGACGGGCTTGCGCGCGCGCGACCTGGAGGGCCGCATCACCTACGTCAACCCGGCGTTTTGCCAGATGGTGGGTTACCCGGCGGAGGAATTGATCGGCCGCTCGCCGCCCATGCCTTACTGGGCGCCCGACGTGATGGAGGAATACCAGCACCGCCTGGCCAGTGTGCTGGCCGGTTCCATCACGCCGGAGTTCGAAACCCTGTTCCAGCGTCCGGACGGCACCCGCATCCCGGTGCTGGTGTTCGAGGCGCCGCTGGTGGACAAGGAAGGACGCCACACCGGCTATATGGGTTCCATCCTCGACATCTCCGACCGCAAGCGCATGGAGGAATTGAACCGCCAGCACCAGGAAAAGCTGCAGGCAAGCGCGCGCCTCGCCACCATGGGCGAAATCGCTTCCATGCTGGCGCATGAGCTGAACCAGCCGCTGGCCGCGATCTCGAGCTATACCACGGGCGCCCTCAACGTGCTGGCGCGCGGCGGCGACAGCGCCACCCTGAAGCCGGCGCTGGAACAGGCCGGGGCGCAGGCGCAGCGCGCCGGCCAGATCATCCGCAGCGTGCACGAATTCGTGAAGAACCGCGAGTCGGAACGGCAGGACGTGGCCCTGCAGGCCATGCTCGACAGCATCATGGCCCTGATCGAACTGCAGGCGCGCCAGCACCATGTGTCGCTGCAGGTCGAGATCCCGCAGTCGCTGCCGCTGGTGCGCGCCGACCGCATGCTGATCGAGCAAGTGCTGCTCAACCTGACCCGCAACGGCATCGAAGCGATGGCCGATGCGCAGCCGCTCAAGCGCGTGCTGCGCGTGGTGGCCCACGCCGATCCGCTGGCGAAGATGGTGGTGGTGCAGGTGATCGACAACGGCCACGGCATCCCGCAGGAAGTGGCCGAGCGCCTGTTTTCGCCCTTCTTCTCGACCAAGGCGGAGGGCATGGGCATGGGCCTCAACATTTGCCGCACGGCGATCGAGTTCCATGGCGGCACATTGACGCACCGCGATAACCCGCAAGGCGGTACCATATTCACATTTACGCTGCCCGTGGCGGGCGGATCGCAACCAGATTCGGGAGACAGTTCAGATGCTACATATCGTTGACGATGAAGCCGTGGTGCGCGACGCCCTGTCCTGGCTGGCGTCCTCGCGCGGCATCGCCGCCACGGCGTATGACAGCGCGGCAGCCTTCCTGGCCTTCGCCCAGGGCGGCGCCTTCGACCCGGAAGGCGATTGCGTGCTGCTCGACGTGCGCATGCCCGAGACCAGCGGCATCGCCGTGTTCGACCAGCTGGCCGCGCGCGGCCTGACGGCACGCCTGCCCGTGATCTTCCTGACCGGCCACGGCGACGTGCCGATGGCGGTCGACACGCTCAAGCGCGGCGCCTTCGACTTCTTCGAAAAACCCTTCAACGACAACCAGCTGATGGACCGCGTGCAGGAAGGCCTGGCGGCGTCGCGCCTGGCCAGCGGCAGGGCGGCCGTACAGGCGCGCCTGGCCACCCTGTCCTCGCGCGAACGCGAAGTGCTGGACCTGATCCTGGCCGGCAAAATGAACAAGGTGGTGGCCGACGAGCTGGGCATATCGATGCGCACGGTGGAAGTGCACCGCGCCCATATCTTCGACAAGATGCAGGTCAAGACCGCCGTCGAACTGGCGGGGCTGCTGAAGTAAGGGCTGCCGCCGGCCTGGCGCCGCTCACACCGCCAGCACGGCCTGGTTGCGTCCCCCCTGCTTGGCGCGGTACAGCGCCTGGTCGGCGCGCCGCACCCAGTGTTCATAGCTGACCTCGTGCTCGTCGCTGACCGCGATGCCGATACTGATGCGACAGCGGAAGCTGTGCCCCTCGTGGCAGATATCGCAGGACGCGACCCGCTCGCGCAAGCGTTCGGCGAACACGAAGGCGCCTTCGCGCCCGGTTTCCGGCAGCACGATCAGGAATTCCTCGCCGCCATAGCGCGCCGCCGCATCCACTTCGCGCATGGCCGAGCGGATGCAGGCTGCGAGCATGCGCAAGGCGGCGTCGCCGCCGGGGTGGCCGTAGCTGTCGTTGACTTGCTTGAAGTGGTCGATGTCGAGCATCACCAGGGCCGCCGCGTGCCCGGTACGGCGGGCGCGGTGCCATTCCGCGTCGAGCTGGCGGTCGGCCGCGCGCCGGTTCAGCAGCCCGGTCAGGGCATCGGTGGTGGCCAGGCGTTCCAGGTCGGCATTCATGCGCTGCAGCTCGCCGAGCAGCCGGTCGGTGGAATCCTGCCAGTGCGAGAACAGCTGGTAGCCGAAAAAGGCGATAAACACCAGGATGGCGGAAAACACCCAGTAGAAAATCCACACGGTCTGGCGGAACACCTGCTGCACGCCGGCGCTCTCCGCCTCGGCCAGGCGGATGGTCAGGAAGCCGTAGATCATGACGCCGCCCGCCACCACGGCCAGCATGCGCAGCACGGAGCGGCGCGAACCGCCCCGGCGCTTGCGCATCAGCGCTGCGCGCCGCTCCTGCCAGCGCGCCACGCCGGGCCACACCAGGGCCATGCCGGCCCCGCCAAGCAGTACGCTCTGCAGGAATGCTCCCAGCCACCAGCCCTGCCAGATCGGCAAATGCGCTTCCGGCGCCAGGTGGTTCGTATACGTCCAGATCAGGGCCCCGGCGGAGCTGAAAATGCTGGCCACGAAACTGAGCTGGATGAAAAACAGCAGCGATGTCAGGCTGCGCAGGTCGCGCCGTATGGCCATCGCGCGGTAGCCGGTCACCATGACGCTGAAACCCAGCGGATTGGCAAAGGCAAACAGCCAGGCCCACGACAAGGGCATGCCCGCATACAGCGCCAGCACCAAGGTCGAGCAATACGCCGGAACCGCCCCCCACCACCAGCCAAGCGTCAGTGCCAGCATCAGGCAGATGGGCAGCGGCGGGTAAATGGTGACGTAGGCGGTGACGCCGCCCATGCCGACCGGCAGGCCGGACCAGCCGCATTTGACGGTGGCCACGCCCAGCGTCACGCAGAGCAGCAGCAACAGCAGCCAGCCGCCGAAAATGAGGCGCTTTTCCGCCGTGCTGCCATGGCGCCACAGGTGCAAGGGCGACAACTCGCGATAACTCTGTTCTGCTTCCGCAATCGGGGACAATTCTTCGCTCGGGACTTTGACCAGGACAACCCATTATGCCCTACTGCCGGGCGGCCGGGCCAGCGGGCCGGGCGGGCGCGCCGCTATTGGTGCTGGCGCAGCGCCCAGGCGACGTGTTCGCGCACCAGCGCGGACGGGTGCCCGCTGCGCGCCTGCAACGCGGCGACGATGGCGGGCTCGCCTTTGGCGCCCAGGCGCGCGGCATTGCCCAGGCCCACCGCGAGGTTGCGCAGCCAGCGTTCGTGGCCGATGCGGCGGATCGGGCTGCCTTCCAGGCGGCGGTTGAATTGCTCTTCCGTCCAGGCGAACAGCTCGATCATGCCCGCGCTGCCCAGGGCATGGCGCTCGTCGAAATCGGGCAGCGTGGCGCGCTGGGCGAACTTGTTCCAGGGGCAGACGGTCTGGCAGTCGTCGCAGCCGTAGACGCGGTTGCCCAGCAGGGGCCGCAAGTCTTCCGGGATAGCGCCCTTCAGCTCGATGGTCAGGTAGGAAATGCAGCGGCGCGCATCGAGCCGGCCCGGCCCCAGGATCGCCTGCGTCGGACAGACGTCGATGCAGGCCGTGCACTGGCCGCAATGCGCGCCGGTCGGCGCATCCACCGGCAGCGGCAAGTCGACCAGGATTTCGCCCATGAAGAACAGCGAGCCGGCACTGCGGTTGATCAGCAGGGTGTGTTTGCCGCGCCAGCCCAGGCCCGACTTCTCGGCCAGCGGCAATTCCATCACCGGCGCCGAATCGGTGAAGACGCGGTAGCCGAATTCGCCGACCGCGGCGCTGACCTTGTCGGCCAATTGCTGCAGCCGGGCGCGCAGCACCTTGTGGTAATCGCGTCCGCGCGCATAGACCGATATCACGGCCTGGGTCGGGTCGGACAGGCGCGCCGTTTCGCGCTCGCGCCAATGCTCGTCGGCCGCACCGGGCAGGTAATTCATGCGCGCCGTGATCACGCGCACCGTGCCGGGCACCAGTTCCGCCGGGCGCGCGCGTTTCATGCCATGGCTTGCCATATAGTCCATATCGCCGTGCATGCCCGCGTCCAGCCAGGCTTGCAGCCCCGCTTCGGCGGCCGACAGGTCGATATCGGCGATGCGCACTTCCGCAAAGCCAAGCTCCAGCCCCCACGCCTTGATGCGGCTGGCTAATTCGTCTAAATTGGCTTGGGACAGGGACACGGCCTTACAATGCGGGGAAATCCAAACCATCATTTTATTCGATGCAGCACTTTAAATCCCACCTCCACGACGAAGCCGGCACCGCGGCCCTGGGCGCGGCACTGTCGCGCGCCCTGCTGCCGGGCATGGCGATCTACCTGCACGGCGACCTTGGCGCCGGCAAGACCGCGCTGACGCGCGCGCTGCTGCATGCGGCGGGCCATGTGGGGCCGGTGAAGAGCCCGACCTATACCTTGTCGGAGCCGTACCGGGTGCGGGTCGATGGCAAACTTGCCAACGTCGTGCATTTCGACCTGTACCGCATGGGCAGTCCGGAAGAATTCCTCGACGCCGGTTTCCGCGAAGACTTCAACGGCGACAACGTATGCATCGTCGAATGGCCGGAGAAGGCCGACGGCGTGTTGCCGCCGCCGGACCTGCATGTTTACCTCTCTGTGGCCGGGTCGGGACGTGATGTAGAATTGCAGCCGTCTTCCACGCTTGGTTCGTCATGCCTGCAACGCCTCCAATTCGCCCCAAACCTGTAAGCCGGCGCACGGTGCTCAAGGCCGGCGGCACGCTGCTGCTGTCCGTGCTGGCACCGGTGAGCGCGCAAGCGGCGCAGATCCTGGCGGTGCGCGTCTGGCCGGCGGAGGATTACACCCGCGTCACGCTGGAAAACGACAGCGACCTCAAGGTCAAGCACTTCCTGGTTCCCGATCCGGACCGGCTGGTGGTCGACATCGAAGGCCTGGTCCTGAACCCGACGCTGAAAAGCCTGGTCGCCAAGATCGAATCCAACGACCCGTACATCAGGGAAGTGCGCGTCGGCCAGAACCGCCCGAACGTGGTGCGGCTGGTGTTCGACCTGAAGGAAAAGATCACGCCGCAAGTGTTCACGCTGGAACCGGTGGGGACCTACAAGCATCGCCTGATCTTCGACCTCTATCCGGTCAAGCCGGTCGACCCGATCGCCGCCCTGATCGAAAAGGGCGAGTGGTCGCAGGACGACAAACCGTCCGGCGCCGCCGGCAGCGCGCCGCCGGCCACCGCCACGCCGCCCGCTTCGGCCGCCGCAGCCGCGCGCCAGCCCGCGCTGGCCGGTCCGGCGGCCCCGGCCGGCGACGGCGCGGCGCCGAGTCAAGCCGCCTCGCCGACCCTGCCGGGCCAGCCCGGCGCCGCCGGCGGCACCACCGCGCCGGCGCAAGCGCCCGCCATGGCCGGCCAGTCCGACAAGCCCGCCACTGCCGAGCCGGACCCCGCGCCTGCGCACCGCCGCCCCAAGCACGGGGCGGACAGGATGGTGCGCATGCTCACCATCGCCCTCGACCCGGGCCATGGCGGCGAAGACCCCGGCGCCCTGGGCGCGCGTGGCAGCCGCGAAAAAGACATCGTGCTGGCAATTGCCAAGCGCCTCAAGGACAAGATCGAAGACCACCCGAATATGCGCGTCATGCTCACGCGCGACGGCGACTACTTCGTCCCGCTCGGCAAGCGCGTGGAAAAGGCCCGCAAGGTCGACGCCGACCTGTTCGTTTCCATCCATGCCGATGCTTTCGTCAAGCCCAGCGCACGCGGCTCCTCGGTATTCGTGCTGTCGGAAAAAGGCGCGACCTCGTCCGCCGCGCGCTGGCTGGCCGATAAGGAAAACCAGGCCGACCTGATCGGCGGCGCCAACTCCAGGGGCCACGACCCGCAGCTGGCCAGCGTCCTGTTCGACCTGTCCACCACCGCGCAAATCAACGACAGCATGAAGGTCGGCAAAGCGGTGCTGGGCGAGATCGGCGGCATCAACAAGCTGCACAAAGGCTCGGTCGAGCAGGCCGGCTTCGCCGTGCTGAAGGCGCCCGACATCCCATCCATCCTGATCGAGACCGCCTTCATCTCCAACCCGGAAGAGGAAGCGCGCCTGCTCGATGACGCCTACCAGGACAAGATCGCCGATGCCATCGTCAAAGGCATCCGCCGCTACTTTGCCAAGAACCCGCCGCTCGCCAAGAACCGGCTGACATAAGGAACAAGGATCGCCCATGAACGAAGTCCGCATCTCGACCCCGGAAGGCGCCGCGGCCACCATTTCCCTGTTCGGTGCGCATTTGATGTCGTGGAAGACCGCGGACGGCAAGGAGCGCCTGTTCCTGAGCCGGCGTTCCGCGCTCGACGGCAGCGCGGCCATCCGTGGCGGCGTGCCGGTGATCTTCCCCCAGTTCGCCACGCGCGGCGACGGCTTGCGCCACGGCTTTGCCCGCACGTCGACCTGGCGCATCGCCGAACAAGCCAACGATTGGGCCGAGTTCGCGCTGGCGCAAACCGACCTGCCGCGCAACCACTTCCACTCCTGGCCGCGCGCCTTCGAACTGCGCCTGCGCTTCACCCTGCGCGGCGATGCGCTGGAGATGCGCTACACCGTGCGCAACACCGGCCAGCAGGACTTCAGCTGGGCCGGCGCCCTGCATACGTATTTCGCCCTGGCCCAATTCGAAGGGGCCACGCTGGATGGCATGCCCTTCACCGGCGCGCTGGACGACATCCGCCCGGCCACGCCGCAGCTGCAGCTGGACACCGGCAACGGCACGCTGCTGCTGGAGCAGCAGGGCTTCACGGAATGGGTGGTGTGGAATCCGGGCGCGGAAGGGGCCGCCGCCACCGCCGACATGGATGACGGCGATTACCGCCGTTTCGTCTGCGTGGAACCGGCCCGCGTGGACAAGCAGGTGCTGCAGGCCGGCGCCGAATGGAGCGGCCTGCACACCATCAGTTTGATTCCTTGATCATGCGGCCGGAGCTGGCCTGGACCGGACGTGCGTTGAACGGATACAGGCGGCTGAACAAGGCCATTTGCGCGGGCGACGCCTGCACCGGTTCCTTCATCACCAGCCACAGTACGCCCTCGGTGCAAGGCGGCGTGGTCAGGGAGCCCATGAAGGTGTAATAGTCGCGGCGCTGCGGCAGCAAGTCGTTCGGGTCCAGCACCACCGATGGCGTGGCCGTGTCGCCCTTTTCCAGCGGCAGGTTGTTCCATACGGTCTGGATGGTCGGCTGCGGCTTGCCGCGTTCCAGCAGCAGCGCCAGCACGGCCAGTCTGCCTTCCACGTCCTTGTGCACCAGGTGCACCACCATCTCGAAGCCCTTGCCGTTGACGCGCTCTTCCGCCGGACGGTGGAAATGGAATTGCTGCAGTTCGTAGGTGCGGCCGGCCACGCTCAGGTAATTGCCCGGGCCGACGGCCACTTGCACGGTGTGGCCGTTATCGGTCACGCTGAAGCCGGAAGGACGATAGTCGAACGCAATCTGTTCCAGGTCGACCTTCATGCCGTCGCGGATATCGATCGGCGACTGGCGGGTGCCGGTCGAGCATTTCGCCCAGTCGGAATTGATCTTGTGCCAATGGGCGGGGCCGGACTCGCCTTCATAGGACCAGTGCGTGCCGTAGACGCGCGGCGGCGGGGCCTTGGCCGCGGCCACCGCCGCGGCAGCCTTGGCGGCCTTCTGCTTGCGCGCCTTCTCTGCGGCGGCAATGCGCGCCGCCTGGTTGGCGCGCATCTCGGCCAGGCGCTGGGCGATCTTTTCCGACAGCTCGGCTTCCGCGCGCGCTTCTTCATCGCGCTGGGCAGCGGCGGACTTGCGCTGCGGCGGGACGTACTTGGGCTTGTCCGCCGGCTTGGCCGCCTGCCCCATGGCGGCTTTGTCCGCCGCGGCGGCAGCCGCCAGGTTGGGGCGGATATTCGGCACGCCTTGGGACGGGGCGGCGGCAGGATCGGCGGCGCCCGCTGTCCCGATGACAAGACAACAGGCAGACAAGGCGATCAGGTTACGCATGTTAAATCCGGAGGAAAGACAGTTTCTCCGGTTAACGGTTGCGCTGCGGGAAAACTTGAGTGCGCCCCGGCCCCTAGCGTTTGACCAGGCGGCGGCCCAGCTTCCAGGCCCCGCCCAGGGCCATCGGCACCAGGGCCGCGCTGATGCCCACCAGCACGATCGCGCTCAAATGGTCGCGCACGAACGGCGTATTGCCAAAGATATAGCCCGCTACGCACAGCGACACCACCCAGGCCAGGGCGCCGACGATGTTAAACAGCTGGAAGCGCGCATGGGTCATGTCCGACACGCCGGCCACGAAGGGCGCGAAAGTGCGCACCACCGGCACGAAGCGCGCCAGGATGATGGTCTTGCCGCCGTGTTTTTCGAAGAATTCGTGGGTGCGGTTCAGGGCATCCTGGTTGATCCAGCGGTAATTGTGGGTGTAGACCCGCTGGCCGATGGCTTCGCCAATCCAGTAATTGGTGGTATTGCCCAAAATTGCGGCAGTCGACAGCAGGAACATCAGCAGCGGCAAGTTCATTTCGCCGGTGGCGCAGAAGGCGCCGGCAATGAACAGCAGCGTGTCGCCGGGGAAGAAGAACAGCACCACCAGGCCGGTTTCGCAGAAGACGATGGCAAACAGCAGCGCGTAGACATACATGCCGTACTGGGCGATCAGGGTACCCATTGCACGATCGACGTGGACCAGCATGTCCAGCAATTGAACGAAATCCATTATTTATCCCAAAAGGTTGCGGCGGGAATCATACCAAACTGTCGATCTTACAGGCTAAAATTGCCCGGCAACTTAGAACCGGCTTAGAAAAAACCCACAAAGGAGACACGAGTGAAGCCCTGTTTGACCGCTGCATTGTCCATATCGGCCGCGCTGACCCTGCCGCTGGCCGCGTCGGCAGCCCCCATCAAGGAATTGCCGCCCAAGCCCACCGTCAACGACATTGTCAAGGCATCCAAGCCGGCCGAATGGCGCCAGCTGGATCCTGCCAATACCCTCTACATGGACCTGCCGTCGGGCCGCGTGATCATCGAGCTGGCGCCGGCCTTTGCGCCGAACCATGCCGCCAACATCCGCACCATGGCGCGCGAAGGCTATTGGGATGGGCTATGGATCTACCGCTCGCAGGACAACTGGGTGGTGCAGTGGGGCGACCCGCGCGAGGACAAGCCGAAGGCCCTGGGCACGGCCAAAGCCAAGCTGGAGCAGGAATTCACGGTACCGCTGAAGAACGATACCCAGTTCACGCGCATGCCGGACAAGGATGGCTATGCACCGCAGGTGGGCCACTCCAACGGCTTCCCCGTCGCGCGCGACCCGAAAGCGGGCCAGACCTGGCTGGCGCACTGCTATGGCATGGTCGGCGTGGCGCGCGGCAATGAGTCCGACAGCGGCAATGGCGGCACCCTGTACGCGGTGATCGGCAACTCGCCGCGCCACCTGGACCGCAATATCACGGTGGTCGGGCGCGTGGTGAGCGGCATGCCGCTGCTGTCCGTGCTGCCGCGCGGCCCGGCGCCGATGGGCATGTTCGAGAAGGAAGAGAACTGGGTGCCGATCAAATCGGTCAAGCTGGCCGCCGACGTGCCGGAAGCGGAGCGCGCGAAATTCGAAGTCATGCGCACCGAATCGGCCAGCTTCAAAGCCGTGACCGAAGCCCAGCGCAACCGCGGCGGGCCGTGGACCAAACATGCGGCCGGCCATGTGGACGTGTGCAACGTCCCCATCCCCGTCCGCGAAGCGAAGTAGGGCATTTTTTGTCCCCCCCGGGGTCAGGAACCCAAGTGGACAAATTGTGCCAGTGCGCAAAAAATGTCCACCTTGGTTCCTGACCCCGGGGTGGACATTAATTATAATGCGGCAATGAACGCGCCAACCCCACCCCGCCCGATCCGGGCCCTCCCCGACCAATTGATTTCCCAGATCGCCGCCGGCGAGGTGGTGGAACGTCCATCGGCCGTGGTCAAGGAGTTGCTGGAAAACGCCCTGGATGCCGGCTCGACCCAGGTCACCGTGCGGCTGGAGGAGGGCGGCGTCAAACGCATTTGCATTACCGACAACGGCCGCGGCATCCCGCCCGACCAGATGCCGCTGGCCCTGGCGCGCCATGCCACGTCCAAGATCGCCTCGCTGGACGACCTGGAAAACGTCGGCACCTTGGGTTTCCGCGGCGAGGCGCTGGCTTCCATCGCTTCCGTGGCGGCCGTCACCCTGACCTCCCGCACCGCCGACGGCGCCCATGCCTGGGAGCTGGAAGGCTCGCACGAAGGCACGGTCGTGCCCTCTTCCGGCGCCCCCGGCACCACGGTCGACGTGCGCGACCTGTATTTCAACACCCCGGCGCGCCGCAAATTCCTGAAGTCCGAGCAGACCGAATTCGGCCACTGCGCCGAAGTGGTGCGGCGTATTGCGCTGGCGCGTCCCGATGTGGCCTTCACCCTCACGCACAATGGCAAGACCGTCGACCATTGGATGGTCAGCGACATGGCCAAGCGCAGCGCCCAGATCCTGGGCAGCAACTTCGAGGAAGCGCGCCTGGCGCTGGACGAAGGTTCCGGCGTGCTGCGCATCCACGGCTTTGCCGGCTTGCCGACCGCCTCCAAGGGCCGCGCCGACAGCCAGTATTTCTACGTCAATGGCCGCTTCGTGCGCGACAAGCTGCTGGTGCACGCCGTACGCGCCGCCTATGAGGACGTGCTGCACGGCGACCGCTATCCGTCTTACGTGCTGGCGCTTGACCTCGACCCGGCCCTGGTCGACGTGAACGTGCATCCGTCCAAGATCGAAGTGCGCTTCCGCGACAGCCGCGCGGTGCACCAGTTCGTGTTCCACGCCGTGCAGCGCGCCCTGGCCGCCACTTCCGCCACCGCGCATGGCAGCGTGCCGTCGCCGCTGCCGGCCGCCGAACAGCTGCAGGCCAGCGGGCCAGTCTGGCGCCCGCAACAGCAGGCCAGCTTCGGCTCCATCCTGAATCCGGAGTACCGCCCGGCATTTTCCCCATCGCCATTCGGCGGCGCGGGCCAGGGCGGCGTGGCGCAGAGCACGGAGCGCTACGGCGCGCTGTGGGCATCCGATGCGCGCGACCGTACCGATGGCGGTGCCAGCGCCGCCGATGGCGGCAACGGTTTCCGCGCCTCGGCCGACTACACCCTGCCGCAAGCCGCGCCGATCGCGGCCAGCGCCGCGCAGATGGCCGGCGAAGAATTCCCGCTCGGCTTCGCATTGGCGCAACTGCACGGCATCTACATCCTGGCCCAGAACAACAAGGGGCTGGTGCTGGTCGACATGCATGCCGCCCACGAGCGCATCCTGTACGAACAGCTGAAGAACGCACTCGACGCGCAAATCGATGGCACCGAGATGTCGGTGCAGAACCTGCTGATCCCCGTCACCTTCTATGCCGACGGCATTGAAGTGGGCACCGTGCAGGAACATGGCGATACCCTGAAAACCCTGGGCTTCGACATTGCCGTGATGTCGCCCACCACGCTGGCCGTGCGCGCCGTGCCAGCGTTGCTGAAGAACGCCGACGCGCAAACCCTGGCGCGCGACGTGATCCGCGACGTGCGCGAATATGGCGGTTCGCGCGTGCTCATCGAGCGCCGCAACGAATTGCTCGGCACCCTGGCCTGCCACACCGCGGTGCGCGCCAACCGCATCCTCGCGGTGCCGGAAATGAATGCCCTGTTGCGCCACATGGAAGCCACCGAGCGCGCCGACCAGTGCAACCATGGCCGCCCGACCTGGGTGCAGATCGACATCAACGCGCTCGACAAACTCTTCCTGCGCGGCCAGTAACAGATGAACCAGCAGCATTCCAGCCAGCGCCCGCTGGCGGTCGCCATCATGGGGCCGACCGCGTCGGGCAAGACCGCCGCCGCCCTCGCCATTGCGCAGCAAGTGCCATGCGAGATCATTTCCGTCGATTCCGCCCTGGTCTACCGCGGCATGGACATCGGCACCGCCAAGCCTTCGCGCGAAGAGCTGGCCGCCGTGCCGCACCACCTGATCGACATCATCGACCCGCTGGACTCCTATTCGGTTGCCCAGTTCCGCACCGACACCCTGCGCCTGGTGGGCGACATCAGCGCACGCGGCAAGGTCCCGCTGCTGGTGGGCGGCACCATGCTGTACTACAAGGGCCTGGCCGAAGGCCTGGACGACCTGCCCGGCGCCGATGCCGCCCTGCGCGCGCAACTCGACGAAGAGGCCGCCCGCATCGGCTGGCCGGCCATGCACGCGCGTCTGGCGCAAGTCGATCCCGACACCGCCGCCCGCCTGAAACCGAACGACGCCCAGCGCATCCAGCGCGCGCTGGAAATCCACGCCCTGTCCGGCAAGCCGATGTCCGAGCTGCTGGCCCAGCGCGAAGTGGAAGAATTGCCGTTCGAGCTGGCTTCGTTCGCGCTCGAACCGTCCGACCGCGCCTGGCTGCACGAGCGCATTGCGCGCCGCTTCGACATCATGCTCGCTGCCGGTTTCCTGGACGAAGTGAAAGCCTTGCGTGCGCGCGGCGACCTGCACCTCGGCCTGCCATCGATCCGCTGCGTCGGCTACCGCCAAGCCTGGGAATACCTCGATGGCAGCATCGATTACGCCGCCATGCGCGACACCGGCATCATCGCCACCCGCCAGCTGTGCAAGCGCCAGCTCACCTGGCTGCGCGCCATGCCGCAGCGGACCGTGGTCGATTGCTGCGCACCCGACGCGGCGCAGCAACTGCAGCAGCAGGTGCTTGCCAAAATAGCCACTGGCGCAATCAATCCTTGACAGACGGCCGGGCAGCGACGATAATGCTGGCCTTGCGGTGATATAGCTCAGTTGGTTAGAGCATAGCATTCATAATGCTAGGGTCGGTGGTTCAAGTCCACCTATCACCACCAAATTAAGCTACAATGTACGACCGCGGTGATATAGCTCAGTTGGTTAGAGCATAGCATTCATAATGCTAGGGTCGGTG
>CAMLRG010000055.1 GCA_946482335.1 uncultured Duganella sp.
AAGCCTTGCGGCTCCGGGCACATCATCAAACGCCCACACTTATCGACTGTTGATTTTTAAAGATCGCTGCCTGTTTGTTCGACGAAGCGTTGTGTTCGTCAGCAGCAGAGAAGCGAGATTATGCGGTACATCGTGCAACTCGTCAACCCCTCTTGTTTCCCGCTTCGTTTCGCGCTGTTGGCTGCGTTGCGTTGCGAGGGACAGAACTATAGCCGACCGGCGCCCGGCGCGCAAGGGGTGTCTGGCATTGAGTTTGCTTGCGTAACAATACAACGCACCTGGCAATCGCTTTTTGTTCACTTTTGACACAGGTGCTACATTAAAGAAAGCCGCAGAGGCTGCTGGGGGAGACATGCAACAGGAAACTGTTCCAAATTTGAGCAATGCGATCATCGAGACCGCGCACCTGCGGTCGCGCACTTATGGCCTGGATCCGCGCAGCGATGTGGACTACGGACCGATCGACCGCAGTGCGCTCAACGGGTTGATCGAGCAAAACCGCTTGCTGCACACCCATGCGGTGCCAGCCATGGAAACGCTCTACCAGCAAATCGTCAACACCCATAATATGGTGATCCTGACGGACGCCCAGGGTGTGATCCTGCATTCGCTGGGCGATGACGACTTCCTGGAGAAAGCCAACCGGGTCGCCCTGCAAGCTGGCGCAACCTGGTCCGAGCAATGCAAGGGTACCAATGCGATTGGCACGGCGATCGCCGAAGCCAAGCCCGCCCTGGTCCATGCCGATCAGCATTTTCTCCAAGCCAACCATTTCCTGACATGCTCCGCGGCGCCAATCACTGACCATGCCGGCAATGTCATCGGGGTACTGGACGTATCCGGCGACCAGCGCGCCTTCCATAAACACACCATGGCCCTGGTGCGCATGTCGGCGCTGATGGTTGAGAACCAACTGTTTGCCGCAGCTTTCGAGGATGTCATCACCCTGCACTTCCATGCCAGGCCGGAATTCATCGGTACGCTGATGGAGGGCATTGCGTCGTTCACGCCCGGCGGCCGCTTCATTGCCGCCAACCGTGCCGGCCTGTTCCAGCTCGGGCTGACATTCGCGGCGCTGCAATCCCATACCTTCAGCTCATTATTCGGTCTGCCGGTGTCGGCACTGTTCGACCATTACCGGACGGCGGCGCCGGGCCTGCTCGACCTGTGCCTGCATAGTGGCGTGCGGGTGTTCGGACGCGCCCAGCTGCGGCTGGCCAATAACCATTTCCAGCATCCGATCGTCTCCGCGCGCGAGGACAGCCATCCGGCGCAGACCAATCCAGCCCACACGGCGCGCCGCTTGTCGGGACTGCGCTACCTGCGCACCGGGGACCAGCAACTGGAAGCGGTGATCGACAAGGTCACCCGCGTGCTGGGCAAGGATATCCCCATCATGATCATGGGCGAAACCGGCACCGGCAAGGAATTGCTGGCACAAGCGATCCACAACGATTCGCCGCGCGCACAAGGCCCGTTCGTGGCGGTCAATTGCGCATCGATCCCCGAAACGCTGATCGAGTCGGAACTGTTCGGCTATGAGGATGGCGCATTCACCGGTGCGCGCAAGAAGGGCGCTGTCGGCAAAATCCTGCAGGCGAATGGCGGCACCCTCTTCCTCGACGAAATCGGCGACATGCCTTTCCCTTTGCAGGCCCGCCTGCTGCGCGTGCTGCAGGAGCGCATGGTGACGCCGCTGGGCAGCGGAAAGTCGATCCCGGTCAATGTGGAAGTCATTTGCGCCACCAACCATAATTTGCGCGACCGCATGGCGAAAGGGCTGTTCCGCGAAGACCTGTATTACCGGCTCAACGGCCTGGTCGTGAAACTGCCGCCACTGCGCGAGCGCACCGACCTGGAAACAGTCGTCAACAAGATCCTGGCCACCGATACCTGCGGCAAGCGCTACACCGTGGCGCCGGAGTTGATGCAGCTCTTCCTGCGGCATAAATGGCCGGGCAACTTCCGGCAGCTCACCAACCTGCTGCGCACCGGCGTCGTGATGACCGGTGACGAGGGGGAAATCGGCCTGCAGCATATGCCGGACGACTTCCTCGACGACATGCGCGAGGCGCAAGCCATAGCGGCGCCTGCGGACGGCTTTCCCCCAGCCCACGCCGGCAACAGCGCGGCGGTGACGGCGGCCACCATGCCGTGCACCGGCGCGCGCCTGGAAGATATGGAGCAAACCCTGATCGTGCGTACGCTGGAGGCGCACGGCGGCAATGTCTCCGCCACGGCACGCGCCCTGGGCGTATCGCGCAATACGATCTACCGCAAGCTGCCCCATCTCAAGTAAGCCGCTCAGAAGAACAGGATGCCGCCGAGGGATGCACCATTCATCTTCGCCTCGGCGCCGGAGAAGGACTTCGAGCGGGTTTGGCCCACTTCGCCAACCAGCGTGATGGCGCCGGTCAGTGCGTAATAGGCACCGGCCGTCAGGTTGGCGTTCGACTTCAGCCCATTGGTTCCGGCGGTGTTGTCTTCGTTGCGGCTCATGCCGTAGCCAAGGCCCAGTTTCAGTTTCTCGCTGGCCTTGAAGGTCCCTTGCAGCAGCCAGTGCTTGCTGCGCACATTGCCCTGGTCGGCATCGGACAGCACACCGAGCCCTTTGCCACCCTGGTAATTTGCGAGCAAGCCGAAGGCGCCTTGCTGCAACGATGCCCCGGCTTCCCAGCCCGTCATGGTGAAGTCCGCACCGGCGGCCGCCACAGCCTTGAACTTTTGCGACTTGGCGCCAAGCCAGGCTTTCAAGGCGCCGTCGGCATAACTCAATTGGGCCTGCAGCTGCGGGTTGGAGCGCGTGGAGTACTGTGCGGCGGACACGATCGGCGAGTCGACCACCGGGTTGAATACCCCGGCGTCGACGCTGAAGCCGGACAGCTTCGGCGAACTGTAGGCCATCTGGCCGTAATAGCCGACGTAAGCATAGCCGGCACCAATATGGCCCAGCGAGACGCGGCCGCGTTGGGTGGCCTGCACCGGCGCGCCGGCGCCGATCAGCGTCATGTCGCCGAAGATGGCGTTGGCGCCGAAGATGCCGTTGTCGCGCCCCAGCTTGAAGGTACCTATGTCCGCATTGCCGAAGCTGAAATAGGCCTGGCGCACGTCGACTTCGCTGTTCTGCGCGATGGCGCTGTCGGTGGCGGTGGCGTGGTAGATGCCGATGTGGGCCTTGATGTCGAAGCCCGACTGCTTGGTGGTCGCTGAAGTTACCAGTCCGTTCGGCAGCAAGCCGTTGCCGATGGTGGTGCGGCGGTCTTCGCCGCCGCAGCCAATGCCCACGCTGGCCAGCGCCAGCCCGCCGACCGCGTCACCGCTGCATGAGACATGGGTATAGTAGGCGTTGACGATGCCGCCCACGTTCACGTTCCACTCGCCCGCCTTGATGTCGACGGCATATGCTGCGGGGGCCGCGCCAATTGCGGCGGCCAGCACGATCTTCTTCATTGTTGTCTCCTCGTTGTGATTGATGGATGCTGCACGAGGGACAGGGCAATTAGCGTGCCGGGGCCGCACACCGGGGCGGCGCGCGGGATGCGCTGTGCACATTGCGCCGATTTGGATCAGCGCTGTTCAGTTACGGACCGGAACGCGGATGCACAGGCGGCTTGGCGAGCGAGCCGCGCGTCGTCAGGCTGATCGGGAATTTGCGCCTGACGGGGCGCTTCACGTCGTAGCACATGTTCAGCAGTTTGCGCACTGCGCTCTGGGTCATCTCGCGCCAGGGAATGTGCACCGACGTGAGGCGCGGGGCGGCGTAGGATGCGGCCGGCGTATCGTCATAGCCGATCACCGACAGGTCGTGCGGCACGCGGATGCCCGCTTCCTGGAAGCAGGAAAGGGCCCCGACCGCCATTTCATCATTGGCGCAGAACAGCGCCGTAAAGTGGTAACCCGACTTGAGCAGCTCGTTGGCGACATGCCAGCCGCCTTCCGCCGAAAAATCGCTTTCGCCGATCCACAGTGTGCCGGGATCGATGCCGGCTTGTGCCAGTTCGCCAAGAAAGCCATTGATGCGCATGACGTTGTCGGCGATATTCGCCGGACCGGCAATCACCGCGATCGCCCGATGCTGATGTTCCAGCAGGGTGCGCGCGGCCAGTTGGCCGCCATAAACGTGGTCCACGCTGAAGCACTGGTCGGGCATGCTGTCGAAGCAGCTGTTGACCATGACCAGCCGCCCCTGCTTCGGGCCCAGTGCCGCCAGGTCCTCTTCCTGCAGCGCGGCACTCATCACCAATACGCCATCGCAGCCGCGCTCCATCAGGAATTCAATACCCTTCATGGCTTGCGCACGCGCGCCGCCTTTGCCCGAGCCGAAGGCCACCACCATCTGCATGCCGGCTGCCTGCAATTCCGCGTCGATGATCTGCAGGATCGGCGTGTAGAAGGTACCGGACAGCACAGGGATATACACGCCGATGGTCTGGGTGCTGCCCAGCATGAGCGAACGGGCCACGTGCGAGGGCCGGAAGTTCAGGCTCTCGATGGCTTTTTGCACCATTTCCCGCTTGGCGGGCGATACCGAGCCCTTTCCGCTCACGACGCGCGATGCGGTACCCATCCCTACGCCGGCCAAACGTGCCACATCTTTCAGGGTTGCCACAAGGTCCTCAGGCTGAAATTTGGAAACGCTTCCAATGCTAACCAAAATGCCTTTGCGAAGCAACACCTATTCTGAGCGCACCACCGTCTGGATGGCGTGGGCCGGGATTTCCACTTGCGTATCGAGGCCGTCGATCACCAGCCGGTATCGCTGCGGCTGGCCGGTCCCGTTCATCACCACCACGGCCAGGCTGCCGTCGGCATTGCGGAAGGCCACGGTATGCAGGGTGCTGCGGCTGGCCGCGGCGCTCACCCGGCGTGCTTGCGGCCGGATATAGCGGGCGAAGTGACCCAGGTAGGCGTAGCTCGGGGTGAATATCAGCTCCCCGTCATCGCTGGCATGGAGCGGGGCGAAACAGTAGTTGCCCACGTGGTTCGGACCGCCGCGGCTATCCAGCAGCATGTTCCAGTCGATCCAGCCCACCGCGCCTGCGTTCAGGTCCGCAATGATTTCACTGCCATAGCGCTCGCCGTTGGCCCAGGATTGCATCTGCGCCGCATCGAACTTCTCGACCGAAGCCTCGGTGAGCAGGAAATTCACGTCCGGGTATGCCTGCTGCATCGCCGCGACGTTGCGGTGCATGGGTTCCCCTTTGGCCCAGGTTTCGTACCAGTGGAAGCCCACGCCCCAGATATATTGGCGGGCCTTGGGATCGGACAGGATGTGGGCTGCTCGCTGGGGCAGCAGGTCGCGGTTGTGATCCCATACCACGATCTTCTTCGCGCCAAGGCCGGCCTGCTTCAGCGCCGGCCCGAGGTGGTCTGCCAGGAAACGCGTTTCCTCCTCCGCCGTGTAGATCATCGATTCCCAGGTCTGGGTCGCCATCGGTTCGTTCTGGACCGACAGCCCCCACAGCTCGATACCGGCTTTCTCATAGGCTTGCACGAACTTGACGATGTATTGCGCCCAGGCGTCGCGGTAGGCTGGCAGCAGTTTGCCGCCGCGCAGCATGCTGCCGTTGGATTTCATCCAGGCCGGCGCGCTCCATGGACTGGCCATCACGCGCACAGGGTTGCCGTGCGCGGCGCCGCTTGCCAGCGCTTGCCGCAGCAGGGGCACGCGGTATCGCAAATCGTGCTCGATGCTGAACGAGGACAGCGTACGGTCGCCATCTTTCACATAGGTATAGCTGCCGCTGGCGAAATCGGAGCTGTGGATGGTGGTGCGGACCACGTTGTAGCCCAAGCCTTGTACCGGGTCGAAGTAAGCCGTCAGGAAGGCCCGCTGGGCGGCCGGCTTCAAGCGGCCGTAGACTTCGGCCGTGGCATCGGTGATCGCCCCGCCGAAACCGAAGACTTGCTGGAACGCCTTGCCGGTGTCGACGAAAATGGCAGTCTCGGTTTCCAGCGGCTGGGTGGCGGGGATGGGCTGGGGTAGCGCCTGCGGTGCGAAAAAGGTGGCGCCGCCCTGGGCGGTGGTATAGAGCTTCCAGGGGCCAGTGGGGGCGGCGGTCGCGGGAAGACATGCCGCCAGTCCGGCGCCCCAGATCAACTTCATGGCCTGTCGTCTTGTTGTCAACTTATTTCTCCCCATTCCAGGTGAAGGTCGCAACGCTGCGGCCTGGCAGCGTATAACGGAAATTGCGGGCGCCAACCCGCACCGAGAAGCTGCGCGGCTCGTTGGCCGAGTTCGACATCAGCATGGCAATCGAGCGGTCCGGGTTCTGGAAGGCGACGTGCGCGAACTCGCCCGTCCCGCCGTTGGATGCGATGCGGCGGGCGCCCGGACGCACAAAGCGGCTTGCGTGGGCCAGCGCGTAATACTCGACATTGCGCGTGACAGCGCCGGTGGCCGAGTCGATCGTCACCACGCCGCGGCAGTCATTGCAGCCGCCCAGGTGCGGGCCATCCTTTTCGTCCAGCGCCAGGTTCCAGAGCAGTACGCCGCGCGCCCAGTTGCGGGTGCTATCGATCAGCAGCGTGCGGGCGAAGTACTGCAGGTTGGCCGACCAGTCGGGCGCCCAGCGTCCGCCCGAGCATTCGGTAAACCAGGCGTCCTTGGCGGGATACTTGTCATGCACCGCGGACTGGGCGGCCACGTTGCCGGCATAGCAATGCCATGCCACACCGCTCACATATTGGGCGGCCGTCGGATCGGCCAGCACGGCGGATGGCGACTCCGGCTGGTCCCAGTTGTGGTCCCAGTCGAACAGCGTGGTGCCCGGATGTTCGGCCGCCAGGCGCGGGCCGAGGTACGCGCCGATCAGGGCGGCGCGCGCGGCCGGTTCGACCCGCATGCCGGGATAGTTGTCCGGCTCGAAATGGGGCTCGTTCTGCAGGGTGAGGGCGAAGATCGGGACGCCTTCGGCCTTCATTGCCTGTACATAGCGGCTCAGGTAGCGAGAGAAGGCGTCGTAGGCTGCCGGCTTCAGGCTGCCCTTCACCAGGCTGTCGCTGGTCTTCATCCAGCCCGGCGCACTCCACGGCGACGCCATGACCTTGAGCTGCGGATTGAGCGCGAGCGCCTGCTTCACGGTCGGCAGCACCGTGCCGCGCTGCGCATCGATCGAGAACCTGGCCAGTTCCGGGTCGGACTGCCCCGGCGGCATGTCATCGAAGCTGTAGTGCGCCTGCGAGAAATCCGATGCGCCGATCGTCAGGCGCGTGAACGACAGGCCGATGCCGGAAGCGGTCCCGAACAGGTCCTTCAGCAGTGCCTCGCGCTGGGCTGGATCAAGGCGCTTCTGGATCAGCCATGCCGAGGCATCCGTGATGGAAGCGCCGAAGCCCTGCATTTCCTGGTATTGCACGGCCGGGTCGACATTGATGACGATGGCCGCCGGGCTGGCGCCGTCGAGCGACGCCGGCTCCGCCTGCGCCAGCAGCCTGGCCTGGTCACCGGTCGTGACCCAGGCCTGCACCGGGACAGAGGGCAGTGTGGACACGGCTGCCGGCCGGTCCACCACCGCTCCGCCACTGCAGGCCGCAACCAGGGGGATGGCTGCCAGCAGGAAAATCCTCAAGACGTTGAAATTCATGTGCGGCACCTCACAGCTTGTAGTTCAGGCCGAGCAGGATCTGGCGGCCATAGGTGGTGTAGCGTTCCGGCGCATAGGCGCCGCTAGAGAACGGGCTGCCCTGCATGGTCTGGTAGGGCTCATTATTCACGTTATTCACCTGCAGCAGGATCGACAAGCCTTTCAGGCGGCCGGTCTCGAAGGCGTAGCCAGCCTGGAAGTCGATTTGCCGTTCGGCCAGGATCTCGCTGAACGAACGCAATGCAAACAGGCCCGTCACCTCGCCACGGTAGGCGGAACGGTAGCGCCGGCTCACGCGCGCCGAGAAACCATCCTTCTCGTAGTACAAGGTCACGTTGGATACGCTGCCGGACAGCCCGGGCAGTTTTTCCTTGGTGCCTGGCCCGTTCGGATGGATCGAGCTTTCGGTGCGCGAATAGCTGCCGGTTGCGCCAAAGCCGTCCAATGCCTGCCACAACATGCTGCCTTCCAGCGAGCCGGAAAGTTCAATGCCGCGCACCATGCCGCCCTGGCCATTGGCCGGCCGGTTCATGGTACCGATGTTCGAGACCGGCACCACGTTGGAGGGGTTGGGGAAGCCGCTGAAATCGAACGCTGTCTGCTGGTTGTAGATATAGTTCTGCAGCTTCTTGTAGAAGAACGCCATCGCCACGTAGCTGCTCTTGCCGAAGTAGTTTTCGGCGGATACGTCATAGGCATTGGCGCGCCACGGCTCCAGTTGCGGATTGCCGCCGCTGCCGCCCCACTCGCGGGTGGTCTGGTTGACGCCGCCGGAAGCGCCGGCGCGCATGTCCTGCATCTGCGGCCGCGCCACGGTTTTCGCGGCGCCGAAGCGCAGGTAGCTGCGGTCCAGGTAGCGGCCCATGTCGAAGTTGAGGTTGAGGCTAGGCAGCACATCGGTGTAGCTGGCGCCACTGCCGATCGCGGTGATCACGTCGCCGTTCACGGCCAGGCCGTCGGAATGCTGGTTGACGTGGATCGCCTGCACCCCGACATTGCCGCGCACCGGGACCGGTCCCAGTTCGGTATCGATCACCAGCTTGGCGAACGCCGTGGTCTGCTTCTCGGTCACGTTCCAGTTCTGCAGCGCCAGGTCGGCGCTGCGCGCAGGCTGCTGGTCATAGTATTTCGCCAGCACCGCCAGGGTGTCGTAACTCAGGACGGCCGGGATTCCGGCAAACGACAGCGAAGTGGAAGGCTGGATCAGGTCCTGCGACACCACGGCCGGCGCATGGTTGTTCTTGAGGAAGTAGTAGTTATTGATGTCCGAGTGCGTCTTTTCGCGCCTCGAATAGTTCAAGCCGGTTTCGATGCTGCTCAGGACGCCGTCCAGGCCATGCTTGGCCGAGACCTTGAACGTGCCCAGCTTGTCCTCCACGCGCGGACGGTGCATGTCGGCGTCCTTGCCCCAGCCGCCAACGTCGGTCAGGCGGATGATGTCGCGGTTGCTGAAGTCCACGCTCGGCCTGAAGTTCGGCAAGCCCGCACCGACCGGTATCTTGAACTGGAAGTCGTTATCGGTGATGCCGGAGTTGGCCGGTCCCAGGCCGGCATAAGTTTCCAGCACTTGCTCATTGCGCTTGGCGCGGGAGTAGGACAGGTCGCCCACCAGGTCCCAGCCATCGACCCGCAGCAGGTTGTTCCAGCCTACGGCGGACAACTTATCCTTGCGGGTGTTGTAATCGTTGCGCGCGATCGGTTCGAGGTTGACCAGGGTGCCGCCGGTCAGCAGACGCGTCCCGCCGATGGTTTCGATTTGCGGATTGCGGTACGTGACGGCACTCCACTGGTGCGAATTCCACATCATGCCGCGCATGGTCTCGGTCTGGTCGAACTGCGAGTAGTACAGGTCGAGGGTGCTGCGGAAATTGCGCGAAGGACGGTATTCCAGCACGCCCATCAAACCATCGCGCACTTGCTTGCGCGAGGTCGCCGTGACCTCGGCGCCTTTCAGCGCGACCACGTCCTCGTTCCCCGGCGGCAGGTTGTTCTGGTCACCCCACCACCACGATTTGTATTCCTTCTGCTGGCCTGGCGAATCCAGGCGGGCATAGCCAAGCGCCACGCCAACGGTGTTATTCATGAACTGGTCGACATAAGCAAAGCTCAGGCGCGTGCCTTTGTCGTCGGAACCGGCATTGAGCTTGCCGTTGCCGTTTTTCTCGACCCGTGCATTGAGCGCCAGCGCACGCCCGCGGCGGTCGAGCGGGCGCACTGTCTGCAAGTCCACCGTGCCTGACAGCCCCTGCCCCATCAGCGCCGCGTCGGGCGTCTTGTACACTGTGACGCCGCTTAACAGCTCCGATGGATATTGGTCGTACTCGGCGCCGCGGTTATTGCTGGTGCTGACCAGTTCGCGGCCATTCATCAGGGTGCCGGCAAAGTCGGGCGCTAGGCCGCGCAGGGAAATCACCTGGGCACGGCCCGCCACACGCTGCGCCGTCAGCCCCGGCAGGCGGGCGATCGATTCCGCGATCGATACGTCCGGCAGCTTGCCGATATCCTCGGCCGTCACCGCTTCGACGATGGAGTCCGATCCCTTCTTGATCGCGATCGCATTTTCGATACTGCCGCGGATACCTGCGACATAGACCTGCTGTAGCGGTTCTTCCTGTGCTTGCGCTGCCGCGCTCCACAGCAAGGCTGCGCATGCTGCGGCTATGGGACGGCGCGTCGTGCCGAGTTTGCTCATGTGTCTCTCCATTCTCATCGACCGGATTGGTAACGTTTCCACTTATTGGCCAAAATTTGGAAGCGCTTCCAAGCCTGCCGATAAAAAATTGGAAGCGCTTCCAATTCGAGGCCATTATGGTCCCGAACAAAATGCCATGTCAACAAAAAAAAGGCGGCCCGCGGGCCGCCGAAGCAACACATTGGAGATCGTTATCGCGGTGCCAGCTTGAACACCCACACCGAGCCGCCCTGCTCGAGGAAGTTGACCTTCTTCGCCACTTCCCCGCCCCACAGCGGCACTGCACCGCCCCAGCCGGATACGACGGCCACGTATTGCGTGCCGCCGTCCTGCCAGGTGACGGGCGGTGCGACCACGCCGGAGCCGGTCTGGAACTGCCACAATTCCTTGCCGGTCTGTGCGTCGAGCGCCTTCAGGTAGCCTTCCGGCGTGCCGTAGAACACCAAGCCGCCGGCGGTCGCCATCGCCCCGCCCCACAGCGGCGCATTGTTCTTCACTTCCCACTTGATCTTGCCGCTCTTCGGGTCGATCGCCCGCAGGGCGCCGATGTAGTCGTCGAACAGCGGTTTGATGGTGAAGCCGGCACCCAGGTAGGCGCCGCCTTTCTTGTAGCTGATCGGCTCATTCCAGATATCCATGCCCCACTCGTTGGCGGGCACGTAGAACAACCTGGTCTGCGGGCTGTATGCCATCGGCTGCTGGTTTTTGGCGCCAAGGAAGGCCGGCGCTGCGAACACGGTACTGCCCTTCTTGCCCTCCTCACCCTTGGTCGGGTCGCCTGGACGGCCATCGGACGTGAAGTTCGGGCGGCCGGTCTTCAAGTCGATGCCGGTGGCCCAGGTGATCTTGCGCACGAAGGGAAAGGCATTCACCAGCTTGCCGTCGCGGGCATCGTTCACGTAGAAGAAGCCGTTGCGGTCGGCCTTGCCGCCATAGCGCTTGCCGTCCATCTCGAAGGTGACGAACTCATTGGCGCCGTCGAAGTCCCAGGCATCATTCGGCGTATTCTGGTACGCCCATTTGATGGCGCCGGTCAGCGGGTCAAGCGCCACCGTGGAGGAGGAGTAAAGGTTGTCGCCGGGACGCAGGTGGCTGTTCCAGGGCGCCGGGTTGCCGGTGCCGAAGTACGCCAGGCCGGTTTTCGGGTCGTAGGTGCCGCCCATCCAGGTCGAGGCGCCGCCAGTCTTCCACAATTCACCCGGCCAGGACTTGTTGACCGAACCGGTGACGCCGGTCTCGGTGGCTTTGCCTTCGCTATCGTACTTGTAGCCCATGTGGCCTTCCACCGTTGGGCGGGTCCACAGCAGCTCGCCGGTCTTGGGGTCGCGGCCTTCGACGCGGCCGACGATGCCGAATTCACCGCCCGATACACCGGTCAGCAGCACGCCGTTGGCAATCAGGGGGGCGGCGGTCATCGAGTAGCCGGCGGCGTAGTCGTCCACCTTTTCCTTCCACACCACTTTGCCGGTGTCCTGGTCCAGTGCGACCAACTGTGCGTCCAGCGTGCCGAAGATCACCAGGTTGTCGTACAGGGCGGCGCCGCGGTTGATCACGTCGCAGCACGGCATGATGGCGTCCGGCAGGCGGTGCTCGTACTTCCACAGCTTGTTGCCGGTCTTGAGGTCGAGGGCGAAGATGCGCGAGTAGGAAGCGGTCACGAACATCTTGCCGTTGTAGATCAGCGGCTGCGATTCCTGGCCGCGCTGTTTTTCGCCGCCGAACGAGAACGACCATGCCGGTACCAGGCGGCTGACATTGCGCGTATTGATCTGCTTCAGCGGCGAGTAGCGCTGTCCCTCCGACCCCATGCCGGAAGAAAGCACGCTGCCGGTGTCCTTGGCGGCGTTGTCCAGCATGGTGGTGGTGACGCTGGCGGCCTGCGCCAGTGTTGCTGCCCCCAGCAGCATTCCGATAGTGATGTATTTCACGTCCTGTCTCCTGTTTTATCGTTGTGGATCGGTCATCAGGCGGGAACGCAGCAGGAAGCGCTTGCCGGTGCCGTTATCGAGCGAGAACATGCCGCCATTGCCCGGCACCACATCGATGATCAGCTGCGTGTGCTGCCAGTACTCGAACTGTTCCTGCCCCATGAAGAAGGGCATGCCGCCCAGGTTGCCGAGATAAACGTCGGTCTCGCTGACGTTGAACTCGTTCGCCGGGTAGCACATCGGCGAACTGCCATCGCAGCAGCCGCCGGACTGGAAGAACAGGATCGGACCATGCTGCCGATACAGCTCGGCGATCAGCGCCAGGGCCGGTTCGGTGGCCGTCACGCGGGCGGCAATTGCGGTATCCATGCTGTGTCCCTGCCTTTCCGCGCTTAGAAGAAGCCCAGCGCGTTGGGGTTGTAGCTGACCAGCAGATTCTTGGTCTGCTGGTAGTGGTCGAGCATCATCTTGTGGGTCTCGCGGCCGATGCCCGACTGCTTGTAGCCGCCGAACGCTGCGTGGGCCGGATAGAGGTGGTAGCAATTGGTCCAGACACGGCCGGCCTGGATGGCGCGGCCCATGCGGAAGGCGCGGCTGCCGTCGCGGCTCCAGACACCGGCGCCAAGGCCGTACAGGGTGTCGTTGGCAATGGCCAGTGCTTCTTCCTCATCCTTGAAGGTCGCGACAGATACCACGGGGCCGAAGATCTCTTCCTGGAAGATGCGCATCTTGTTGTCGCCCTTGAATACGGTGGGGCGCACGTAGTAGCCGCCGGACAGGTCGCCGGCCAGGACCTGCCGTTCGCCGCCGGCCAGCAGTTGCGCGCCTTCCTGGCGGCCGATGTCCATGTAGGAGAGGATTTTTTCCAGTTGTTCCTGCGATGCCTGGGCGCCGATCATGGTGGCGTGGTCCAGCGGGTTGCCCTGCTTGATGGCCGCCACGCGCTTCAGTGCACGTTCGATGAAGCGCTCATAGATCGATTCCTGCACCAGTACACGCGAAGGGCAGGTGCAGACTTCGCCCTGGTTCAGCGCAAACATGGCGAAACCTTCCAGGCATTTGTCGAAGAAGGCGTCGTCGGCCGACATCACGTCTTCAAAGAAGATGTTGGGCGACTTGCCGCCCAGTTCCAGCGTCACCGGGATCAGGTTTTGCGCGGCATAGCCCATGATCAGGCGGCCGGTGCCGGTTTCGCCCGTGAAGGCCACTTTGGCGATGCGCTTGCTCGAGGCCAGCGGCTTGCCCGCTTCCAGGCCGAAGCCGTTCACCACGTTGAGCACACCCGGCGGCAGCAGGTCGCCGATCAATTCCAGCAGCACCATGATCGATGCCGGGGTCTGTTCGGCAGGCTTGAGCACCACGCAATTGCCGGCCGCCAGCGCCGGCGCCAGCTTCCAGACCGCCATCAGGATAGGGAAATTCCAGGGGATGATCTGGCCCACGACACCCAGCGGCTCATGGAAGTGATAGGCGTAGGTTTCCGAATCGATCTGGGCGACCGTGCCTTCCTGCGCGCGGATGCAGCCGGCGAAGTAGCGGAAATGGTCGATCGCCAGCGGGATGTCGGCGGCCATGGTTTCGCGGATCGGCTTGCCGTTGTCGATGGTTTCTGCGGTGGCGATCAGCTGCAGGTTCTGCTCCATGCGGTCGGCCATCCTGTTCAGGATGTTGGCGCGCTCGGTGGGCGAAGTCTTGGCCCACGCAGCCTTGGCGGCGTGGGCGGCATCCAGCGCCAGCTCGATGTCTTCGGCGGTAGAACGCGCGATCTCGCAGAATGGCAAGCCGGTGATCGGTGTGATGTTGGCGAAATACTCGCCCTTGACAGGCGGCACGAATTTGCCGCCGATGAAGTTGTCGTAACGGGTCTTGAAGGGATTGGCGACGCCCAGTTTGCTGATGTCGGCGAGATTCATGTCGTCCTCTATTGAGTGGTTGTGGGTATTGGTGGGTTCGCAATTGCCGTGCCAGCTGCTTTTGCGCTTTGCCTGGCGCTCCGCGCAACAACAGCTGTTCCAAACTTGAACACCTGTTGCTCAATTCAACGGATCACCACTCCCCAGGGCAGCTCGCCGACCGTGATGTCGGCCACCTTGCGCGCGCTGGCGGTATCGATCACGGACACGCTGCCGGAACGGCCATTTGCCACGTACAGCTTGCTGCCGTCCGGTGTCATGGCCATATTCCAGGGCCGCTTGCCGACGGCGATGGTGGCGCTGACCTCGTTACGTGCCGTGTCGATGCGCATCACGCTGCCGTCCGTGCCGTTGGAGACGTAGACACTGCGGCCGTCGGGGTGCACAGCGATGCCATTGGCATTGCGGCCTGCCGGCACGGTGGCCAGCGTGCGCAAGGTCGCCGGGTCGATCACGTACACTGCGTTGGCCAGCTCGCATGCAACGTAGACCCGGCTCGCATCGGGCGCAAAGCCGATGCCGCGTGGGCGCAGCCCCACCGCGACAGAACCGGTCTGGCGGCGCAGCGCAACGTCGATCACGTCCACCTGCTCCGCATCCTCGGCACTGACGTAGAGGTAGCGGCTGTCCGGGCTGAATACCGCATGTTCGGGGTTGCGGCCTTGTACCGGGATGTCGGCCAGGCGGGCATGCGTGACGGCGTCGAACAGGGCCACGCTATTGCCTTCCTCCACGGCCACGGCCACCATTGTGCCGTCCGGCGATACGCTGACGCCCTCGGGCGAGCTGCCCAGTGCCAGGGCCACGCTGGTGCCGGCCGCGCTGTCGATCGCCAGCAGGCTGCCGCTGCCGGCATCGCTGACGAACAGTTGGCGCCCGGCTGGACCGATGCCGATGCCTCGCGGCCGTTTGCCTGCCGGGATCTGTCGGACCACGGTGTCGGTCGAGGTGTCGATCACGCTGATGGTGCCGGATTTCTCGTTCGGCACATAGGCGAAGGGCGCGGCACTGGCGCCGGCCGCGGCGCATAGCGCCATGAGCAGGATTGCCTTCATGATGTCTCCTTTGGTATGGTGTGTGCCCGTTAGTAATGCAAGCGATATGCCAGCAACCGTGCGGCACGGCGGTGCCTTGGCAGGCATATTGCTTATGTGTCCGGGAGACCCGCGCAGCGGGCATGCTGAACACATCCGAGGAGACTGAGATGCACCCGATCCGTTTGAACGTCATGGCCGGCCTGCTGGCCAGCCTGTTTTCCCCCATGCTGGCGCAGGCTGCGCCAGGCGGCGCGGCGCCCGAAGGGGCGGCGATTGCCGATGTCGTCGTCATCAGCGGCAGCCGCACCGAACACCAGAGCTTCGACCTGCCGGCGGCGGTGGACGTCCTGGATGCGCAGCGCATCCAGGAAGGGCAGTTGCGCGTCAACGCTTCCGAGGCCCTGGCCGCCGTGCCCGGCGTGGTGGTGCAGAACCGCCAGAACTATGCGCAGGACCTGCAAATCTCCTCGCGCGGCTTCGGCGCCCGCTCAGCCTTTGGCGTGCGCGGTGTGCGGCTGATCACCGATGGCATTCCGGCCAGCATGCCGGACGGCCAGGGCCAGGCGGCCACGTTCAACCTCGACATGGCGGAACGCATCGAGGTATTGCGCGGACCGTATTCGGCCATCTATGGCAACCATGCGGGCGGCGTGATCCAGCTGTTCACGCGCGACGGTGAGGGCGCGCCGACCGTGGAGGCAAGCATTGCCGGCGGCAGCGACGGCTTGCGCAAGACCGGCCTCAATGCACAGGGCAGCGCCGGGGGTGTCGGCTATGTGCTGGACGCTTCCCGTTTCGAAACGGATGGCTACCGCGACCACAGTGCGGCGCGGCGCGACCAGGCCATGGCGAAACTGAGCCTGCAGCCGATGGCCGGCGCCAGGCTGGTATTGGTGGCGAATGGCCTGCGGCAAAAAGATACCCAGGATCCGCTGGGCGCCACCTGGGCCACGTGGCAACGCGACCCGCGTGCCGGCGAGACCGACGCCAGCGATACCCAGGTGCCAAAGCGCACGCTGGCGGAGCGCTATGACACGCGCAAGAGCATCGACCACCAGCAAGGCGGCGCCAGCTGGGACCAGCGCTTCGCATCCGGCAGCCTGCACGCCAGCGTATGGGGCGGCAACCGGCGCGTGACGCAATTCCAGTCATTCTCCAAAGGCTTCCAGGCGCCGGCCAGCCATTCGGGAGGGGTGATCGATTTCGACCGGGATTTCTATGGCACGGATATCAACTGGCAGGATATGCGCGAGCTGGCGGGCGGCCGGCTGACCACCACGTTTGGTGTGGAATACAGCCGCTCCAGCGACGAGCGCAAAGGCTACGAGAACTTCATCGGCAATACCTTCGGCGTGCAGGGCAAGCTGCGCCGCGATGAGGAGGACGTGGTATCGAGCACCGATCCTTATGTGCAGTCGGAATGGCAGGGCGAGCGCTGGCAGTTCACGGCGGGCTTGCGCCATAGCCGCATGCGGGTGTCGGTCGATGACCATTTCGCCGGCAACGGCAACGACAGCGGCTCGCTGCGCTTCAGCCGCAGCACGCCGCTGCTGGGCGTGCTGTACAAATTGACGCCGGGCCTGAACCTGTACGCGACTGCGGCACGCGGTTTCGAGGCTCCGACGCTGAATGAATTGTTTTATTCCGCCAGCGGTGCCGGTTTCAACTTCAAGCTGCGCCCTGCCCGCAGCACCCATGTCGAAGCCGGCATCAAGGCCCGCGCCGGCGACACGCGCATCGATGCCGCGCTGTTCCAGGTGCGCACGCAGGATGAACTGGTGGTCGATACCGCCAGCGGCGGCCGCACCAGTTACCGCAATGCCAGCGAAACGCTGCGCCAGGGCGCCGAGCTGTCGCTCGACAGCAAGCTGGGGGCCGGTTTCAGCACACGCGTGGCGGCCACGGTCCTGAAGGCGACCTACGAGAAACCGTTCGGCAGCGTGCGCGAAGGCAGCCGCCTGCCGGGTGTGCCACGCGCCAGCCTGTTTGCCGAGCTGTCCTGGAAATCCAGCGGGGAACGCTTCGGCGCCGCGCTCGAGTCGCTCAGCGTGGGCCGGGTGTTCGCCGACGATGCCAATGCCGACGTGCCGGCACCGGGCTACAGCGTGCTGAATGCGCGCCTGGTCGCCAAGCAAGCGTGGGCGGGATGGCGGATCAGCGAGTTTGTCCGCCTGAACAACCTGGCGGACCGGCGCTACATCGGTTCCGTCATCGTCGGCGACAGCAACAAGCGCTATTACGAGGCCGCCCCCGGCCGCAACTGGGCAGCCGGTGTCAGTGCGCAGTACCAGTTCTAGAAATTGATGCGCAGCCCGGCCGTCACCGAGCGTGGCGCGCCGGGCGCCACAAAGCGCGCTTCCTGCGGCGCGCCCTCCTGCAGCGGGCGGCCGCCGGGGAAGAAATCGGCGGCCACGGCGCCGAACGTTTCATGACGGCGGTTGGCGGCATTGTTGATGCGCACATGCCATTCCCATTGGTCGTTCGGCCGATAGCTGGCTTGCAGTCCAAGCAGGGCGTGGCCCGCAATGCGCCAGCCGGGCCGGTCGCCATCTTCGTTGCCCATCAAGGCCATATGCGAGCTGGCGTGCAGGGTTGCGCCCAGCTTCAGCGCGGGGGTGGCGTGCCAGTCTGCGCCGAACTTGAAGCTGTGGCGCGGCAAGCCCGCAATACGCGTGCCGTTTTGTACCGCGACATCGCGGGTGCCGGTGAACAGGCTGCCGCTGGCGCCATATACGGCATCCAGGAAACTATAGGCAAGGCTGACCTGCAGCGCGCGTGTGCGCAGACTGGCGGTGAAGTCGGCGCCCTGGTGGCGCGTGCGGGGGAAGTTGGCGAAGTAGCCGTGCTGGCTGATGCCAGCCGTGCGGAACAGGATGTCGTCCCGGTTTTGCGTGCGGTAGAACGCAAGCGTGACCTGCTGTTCGCCTTGCTTCCAGCGCGCGCCTGCCTCCACTGTACGCGACACGACCTGCTTCAGGTAGGGGTCGGATTGCAGGCCGACCGGCAGGCGGCAAGGCTGCCCGGGGTCGGCGCAACCCAATTCGATCACGGTCGGGACGCGGTTGCTCTGCGAGGCGCTGGCGAACAGGGTGGTGCCTGCCGCGGCCTGGTAAGTGATGCCAAGGGCGGGGTTCAGCTTGCGATAAATGAAGCGTTCATGCTGTGCGTTGCTGTCGTCCTCGTCGCGGTCGTGCCGCAGCGTATTGGCCACCCTCGACCAGCCGACACGCGCCGATCCCGTGAGCGACCAACGGGGTGCGAATGTCCACGTATCGCTGGCGAACAGCGCGGCGCTGGCTGCGCTGCCGTCGACTTCGGCCTCCAGTTCCCGCCCGCTGCCCGGCAGCGCCAGCACGTCGCGCCGTGCCCCGAAGGCCGCGGGCTGGCTGAATTGGGCGAATGAGACGCTGTTGCGGTCGAAGGTGGCGCCCAGCGCCAGCCGGTGCGCCCCTGCGGGCAACTGCAGGCTGGCGCTCGCCCCCTGGCTGCGCTGGCGCGTCACTGCCGTATTCAGGCTGGCCGGGGCTGGGCCGGCTTCGCGCTCGTCGTCTTCATCGCCGTCGGCAACGTCACCATTCACACCATCACGGCGGCTGCTGCGGACGTAGGCGGACAGCGCCAGCTGCGCATTCCCTTCCAGCTGGCGGCGCAGGCTGGCCTGAAGCTGGCGCAGCTGGTTGCTGCTGCGGTCCGGGCTGGTGTACACGGCGCGCCGGTCCGCGTGGTACAAGCCATCCGGCAGCAAGCCATTGCCCGTCAGCCGGCTGCCGCCGGCCAGGACCGACAGGTCCCAGTCCTGCCGCGCCGCAGCGTGCCCCACCTTGGCGAACAGCCTGGCCAGGTGACCCGGCGACGCGGCCCGCCAACCACGGTCATGGAACAGTGTCGCCGCCGCAAAGCTATGCCAGCCATCCGCCCGCTGCGCACCGTGCGATAACTCCACGCGCCGCCGGCCATCGCTGGCTGCCGTGACGCCGATGCTGCCGCCGGGATCGTCCCGGCCGTTACGGGTCAGCAGCACCAGCGCCCCGCCCAGCGTATTCAAACCATACAGCGGGTTGGAACCCGGCGCCAGCAGCACTTGCCCGATGGCCGCTTCCGGCAGCATGTCCCAATTCACGACATCGCCGAACGGCTCATTCACCCGCACGCCATCGAGATACACCGACAACCCTTGCGCCGTGCCCAATAGCGGCGAGGCGCGGAAGCCGCGATAGGTAAGGTCCTGCTGGTAAGGGCTGCCCGATATACCGTTCAGGTTCACGCCCGCCAGCGTGCGCGCCATGGTTTCCGCCAGGGTCTCGCCCTGCTGCGGCGCCGCGCCGAGCTGCACGGCATAAGGCAGCAGCTTGCTTTCAACCGCGAGTACCGGCACCGGCGCGATGCCGACGATCTCGACGGACTGGATGCCATTGCCGCCGCCCCCACCCTCGGCGCGCGCTGCTGCAGCCAGGACCGCCAGCAGCCCAGTCAACGCCCGCCTTTTCACGGCTTCGCCAACTGCACGCCGTGGCGCGCAAAGATTTCCTTCAGTTCACCGCTGGCGGCCAGCTCATTCAATGCGGCCTGCAGCTGGCGCGCCAGATCCGTCCTGTCCTTGCGCACCGCCATGCCTACCGCCCATCCGGCACGCGGCAGCCGCTGGAAAGTGACCTGTTCCACCGGAAAGGCCGCATCGCCGCGCAGCACGGACTCGATCTCCGAGCGGGTCGCCAGCACGGCATCCAGCCCACCGGCTTTCAACTCCTGCAATGCCTCGGCCGACGTCGGGAACAGCCGCACCTGGTCGCGAAACCGGCCATTGCCTTCGCCCAGCATTACCATGCCTGCCAGCGAGACCTGCTCCACCCCGATGCGCTTGCCCGCCAGCGCGTCAATGCCGTCGAATACCGGGATGCTGCGGGCGCTGCGGACCAGCCGCACCGATTCCACATGGTAGGGCGCAAAGATCTCCACCTTGTCGTTCGCCATCAGCGTGCGGTCAACCGGCACATGCAGCATCACATCCGCCGGGCCGTAGCCAAGGTAATGCCCTTTCCACACCATATTGCGCAAGTCATCGTTCAGGTTTTCGCCCGCCGGGAAGGGCAGCAGGCTCAATTTCATCGACAGCTTGCGCGCCAGCGCGGCGGCCAGGTCGACATCGATGCCAGCCCCGTTGGCGGAGAACGGCGCAAACTCCTTGTACACGGCAACTTTAAGGGCGCCGGTATCGGCACGCACCGGCAGCGCCGCAAACAGCAGGGCACAGCCGATCAGCAGCAGGGCGCGGAGGCCGCGCAGGCGCAAGGTCAGCATGGCAGCCTCACGTCAATTGGTGGCGCGCCGGGTTTCCAGGTAGGTCTTGATGGCCCACATGGCTTCCTGGTTGAAGACGCCTTCGAATGGCGGCATATACACCGCGCCGTTACGCACCTTGCCGGCCCGGATCGACGCCAAGTAATAGCGGTCAATCTCCTTGTAGCAGGCCTGTTTCTTGGTTTCGTTGCGCATGCCTTGGCAGTCCCGGTCCAGCAAGCGCAAGTCGGGTGCGATGCCGCCCGAAACCGCTTCAATGCCGTGGCAACGGGCGCAATTCTGGTTATAAGCGGAATATCCGATCTTCAGCGCGAGCTTGCTGTCCTTGTAGGGATTTTCATCGCGCCACTTATCGCCCAGCGCCGGCAAGCCGGTGGTATCGACACCCTGCGGCGTGACATTACCGTGGGCAAAAGCAATCAGGGAAGTGGTTACGGCAAGCGTCAGCGCGACGCCGAGGACGATGCGTTTCATGGATGTCTCCTGCATGATGTGGTTGTAATACCCATGCAGGAGCAATCGCCGTGCCATGCATTTTTTGCCCATGCGGGCGGTGCAGTTGCTCCAGATTGGAACACCTGTCACACAGCATGTGTCACATGCCTATCCTTTGACGCACACCACCTGTTTCAGGGTGTGCACCACCTCCACCAGCTCTTCCTGCGCCTTCATGACCGCATCGATATCCTTGTAAGCCATCGGGATTTCGTCGATCACGCCAGCGTCCTTGCGGCACTCGACGCCTTCCGTCGCCCTGAGCTGGTCTTCCAGCGAAAAGCGGCGCTTCGCTTCGTGACGGCTCATGGTGCGGCCGGCGCCGTGGCTGGCGCTGTGGAAGCTCTCGGGGTTGCCCTTGCCGCGCACAATATAGCTTTTGGCCCCCATCGATCCGGGAATGATGCCCAGCTCGCCCTTGCGGGCGGAGACTGCGCCCTTGCGCGTCACCAGCACGTCCTTGCCGAAGTGACGTTCCTTTTGCACATAGTTGTGGTGGCAGTTCACCGCTTCGACGTGGGTTTCGAAGGGTTTGGCGATCACGGTCCGCACGGCGGCTATCAGGTTCTGCATCATCACTTCCCGGTTCATGCGGGCGAACTTCTGCGCCCAGCCTACGGCTTCCACATAATCGTCGTAGTGCTCGGTGCCTTCTTCCAGGTAGGCCAGGTCCTTGTCCGGCAGGTTGGCGATATGGTGGCGCATATCCTGCTGCGCCAGTTCGATGAAGTGGGAACCAATGGCATTGCCCACCCCGCGTGAACCGGAGTGCAGCATGAACCAGACCGCGTCCTCCTCGTCCAGGCACACTTCCACAAAGTGGTTGCCTGAGCCGAGGGTGCCCAGGTGGCGGTAGTTATTGGTGCGCTCCAGCTTCGGCGTCTTTTCGCAGATCGCGTCGAATTCATCCTTCAATTTCGCCCATGCCGCGTCCACCGCCGCCGGAGGATTCTCCCAGGAGCCGCGGTCGCGGCCCCGGAATTTCGGGGTCAGCCCATGCGGGATGGCCTTCTCGATCGCGCTGCGCAGCGGCCCCAGGTTGTCGGGCAGGTCGCGTGCATTGAGCGTGGTCTTGGCGGCCATCATGCCACAGCCGATATCGACGCCAACCGCGGCCGGGATGACCGCGCCCAGGGTCGGGATCACGCTGCCGATGGTGGATCCTTTACCGAGGTGGACGTCCGGCATCACCGCGATGTGCTTGTAGATGAAGGGCATTCTGGCCGTATTGGACAATTGCTGGCGCGCGTCGACTTCAACCGGAACTCCCTTGGTCCACATCTTCACCGGACTGCCGCCCGGCACTTCCATTACATCGAATTCGTCATCCTTCATCATAGGCCTCAAGCTTTGGCGCGCACATAGCAGGTATTGAACCGTTCGCCCTGCTCGAAGGTTATCGTCACAGGCAGGAAATGCGCAATGACTTCGGCATTGGTGATGGCATGCTGCGACACATGGTCCAGCGTGTAGGCGCCGCCGCCGGCCAGGGCCATCGGCAGCATCACCTGGTCGCCCAGATGTTCGCCGACCGCGGCCCCGGAAGCCAGGTAGCGACGCGCCTCCAGGGACGCTTCGCGCGCAACCGTTTCAGCGCGCACGCCGCGGTCGCCGATGGCGGAAAACACTTCCGTCACGGCTTCGCTGTCAATGGTCAGCAACAGGGCGTTGCCTGGGCTGGCGGTTGATGGCGACAACGGTTCGCGCATCTGGCCCTCCTCCCAGCCCATCAGGTTGCGCACGGTCGCATACTGGCGCTGCGCCACCTGGGCCGGCAGCCGGGCTGCGATCACTTGCGCATAGGCTTCGCGCAATAGGCCGCGCTCGAGCAGGTCGAGGTGCTGCAAGCGCTTGCATGGCCATACGCTGGCGGAGATGGTGCCGGCGCCAGCCGGGTAGAACCCGTAGCGTTCGATATCGATCTCCACTTCGGCACCCATGGCCGCGAGCACGCGGCAGTAAGCGCGTTGCAGGAATTCCGCCGGCGGTGCCTTGGGGTTGTGGGTGCCGCCGGTGACCGTGACGATGGCGGACTGTTCGGCGAACAGCAAGGCGGGAATCAGGGTTTGCAGCACCAGCGTCGTGCTGCCGGCGGTGCCGATGTCGAAATCGTACACCCCGCCGTTCACATGGCCCGGTGTGAATTCCAGTGTGGTCGAGCCGACTTCGGCGTCGGTAACGGTCGCATTGCAGACGATGGCAGCGGCACGCACAGCCGACAAATGCTGGCGCCGCAAGCCGGGCGGCTGACGGTTGGCGCGGATGTTCTGGATGCGGAAGCCCTGGCCGGTAATCATCGACAAGGACAGTGACGTGCGCAGGATCTGTCCTCCGCCTTCGCCTGTCGAACCGTCCAGTTCAATCATCGCTCGCCTCCCTGCCGGCATTATCCGCCAGCCGGCAGGGCGACGGCGCACAAACCTTAGTAACTGCCGAGCGCCTTGGCGAACTTGATCAGCCACAAGCGGCTGGGGCGCTCACGGTCGTCGCCGCGTGCAACGCGGATACTGTTGGCGGCATGGCAACCGGCAGTGTTGTTGGTGATGATGGTGCCGTTCGCATCGACATTGCATTTGGTCACGTCGGCATCGACCTCTGCACCGGACGGGGTGAAGATGCGGGTCTTCAAGCCAAAGTCGTTGTCGTTGACCAGGGCCAGCGTGTTGCCGTCCACGATAGCCAGGCCTTCAGCCTTCTCCGCCAGCCATCCGATCGCGTTCAAGTCCAGCAGCAGGGACTTCCTCAGCGGCACGACCTTGGACCAGTCGGCGCCATTGACCGCCACCGCCCCCATCGAACTCTTTTCCAGGTCCGATGTGGCCGGATTGAAACCGGCGGCGCCGATATCGGTGGCGGCGCCGATCTCGACCAGCATCAGCCTGTTGGAAACCTTGCCGTTCGGCGCCGCGCCCTGCTCGATCACGATGAACTTGCCATTACCCAGCGCCGCCACGTCGCCCAGCTTGGCGTTTCCGGTGCGGCCGTCGGCATAGTCGGTCCCGCTCAGCGGATAGGCGAACATGCGCGCGGTGCTGCCGGTGGCGGGGTCGAATTCGATCCAGCGCGTGAAGCGCGCAAAGCGTTCCACCTGTTCATTCTTGCCGGTCACCGAGTATGGAGCGCTGCCGTCGCTCAGCGGGCTTTGCAGGAAGCCATGCAGCTTGTCGCTGGCGGCATCCAGTGCCATGCCCTCCATGCCGCGGTTGGCGCGGCGCTTGGCAAAGATGGCCGGCAAGCCGCTGCCGGGGGCGTAACGCGACTGGATGGCGCCAGTCGCGGCGTCGACCTTCACGATGAAGGGGCCGTATTCGTCGGACAGCCACAAGGCATTGCGCTTCTCGTCGAAGGCGATGGCTTCGGTGTCGAGGCCGTTGGCGCTGTGCACTGCCTTGGTCGCGGCATCGTATTTCATGGCGTCGAAGACCGGTACTTCGGCGGAATTGCCCAGCGTGCCCGCCGGTATGGGCAGGCCGGAGCTATTGCTGCCTGCCGCAACCTTGATCGGCATGCTGGACGCCAATACGGCGCCCGATTTGCCGACGGTGATGATGCCGACCGATGGGGTGAAACTTGGCGAGGGGAAGATCTTGGCGCCCATGGTGCCGCTGCCGTTCGGGTTCGGCACATTCGGGCCGTCGCCGTTCGGGCCGCGGTCGGTCAAGCCGTAGAATTCCAGGTCGCCGTTGGCGGCGGTGCCCTTGAAGGCCAGCGCGGAACCGTAGGATGGCAGGAAGCCCAGCGGGAAGTCGGCCTTGACCTTGGCATTGCTGCCTTCGTATGGAATGTACATGCTGTTGGCAGCCTGGATCTGGTAGCGCGTCACGGTGACGGTGGCGGCGGCCTGCGTGAAGGTTTCTTGCACCGGCGTGCCGACCCTGGAGGCCAGGGTGTCTTCGAAATGCTCGCGCACCAGCAGGCGGCGCTCGTCGTCGATGCCGCGCGCACCGTAGGCGGCGCCGGCGGCGGCCAGGTTGGCTGCCATCGCCTTGTTGAAGTCGGCCACGGCGGCACCGAAGTCGAGGGACTTGCCTGCCATGGCGTGCTTCACGTCGGCGGCGATGCGGATGCCGTTGGCGGGATCATTGTCTTCGTCCAGCAGCTGCAGTGCCAGCAAGCGGTTGACGACTTTGGCGTCCTTGACGTCGGTTACGCCCGCCAGCTGAAGCGGCGTAATGATGGGGGCGCAAGCCGCGCTGCCCAGGGCGATGCCGCCCACGCTGAAGCTGACACTCTCGCCTTCCTTGCAGGTGAACTCGCCCTTGGCCCCGGTCGTGGCGCGCGCGGCGCTGCCTGCGACATAATCCGCGCCTTCCACTGCGCCGTCGACGAAGCTGCCATTGACGGTTGGTTTGGCAGGTTCACTGCTGCCGCCACCGCCGCAGGCGGCGAGGGCGAATGCAAGGGGAAGGAGCGACAGGGTTTTCATGCGGGCCTCGGGTGGTCGAAAAGCCCAGCATAAATAGCCGAAATGACATGCCAATGACACAAAACAAAAAGGGCCCGCTACGCAGCGGGCCCTTTTGCCTTGTTAATTAGTCTGACGATAACCTACTTTCACACTGGTTGCAGCACTATCATCGGCGCAGAGTCGTTTCACGGTCCTGTTCGGGATGGGAAGGGGTGGGACCGACTTGCTATGGTCATCAGACTTGACCGGTTTCGGCGCCAGTTCCACAACGGGGCAACTGGCAACGAGATTCTGAAAGGCGAAATTATACCGGTTCGCCGCGCGTACAGCAAGCGAAGATTGTCATGCCAGCGCTTCGAGCAGGGCGCGCCGCAGCGTATGGGCCTTGCCGGTCAACGGCATGCGTTCCAGGGCGGCCCTGGCGGCAGGCGCGGGGCGCAGGCGATGCCGCAGCACCAGTTCCTGCATCAACTGGAGCAGCTTGGCCATGTCGCGCGGCGCTTCGCCGGCTGGCGGCTCGCACAGCACGCCCAGCACCGCCAGCACGACGTGCGGCATGCGCGGATCTGCCGCAGCCGCCGTTGCCAGCGCCGCCGCCAAGCGGCCGGCCATGAAAAAGCCTTGCGGCTGCAATTCCAGCAGGGCGCGCCCGAGGGCATGGGCATCCAGGCGTCCATCGCTGCCGCTGGCCACAAAGGCATCGACAGCCCGCGCCAGCCGCCCGGGATCCTTGCCCATCAGCGCCAGAGCCATTGTCTTCAACGCCGCCGGCGTCATGAGCGTCACCGGCTCGCCCAGTACGCGCATCCAGGCAACCTGGTGCCATTCCGTGTCGGGATACTGGAGATGCTGCGCCAGCCCGGGCATGGCATCGCCATACATCGCCTCATGGCTGGAAGGGAAGTGCGAAGCCCCGAACAGGATCAGGGCTTCCGAGTGGCGCCAGAAATCCATGTGCATGTGCGGCGCCAGCAAGGTGGTGTCCACCGGTTGCGGTGCCGGGCACACCGTGCTGCGGGGGCTGAAGTAGTTGCCGTGCTCCCATTCGACCAGTTCCGCCTGTAGTTCCACAGACGCTGCGCGGGCACCGTCCGGCAGCCCGCCGCCGAATACCAGCACTGCCGTCGGGTCGTCCTCGCCCGGGTAGCGGATACGCGAGGCAGCCAGGCAAAGCGCCTCATCTGGCTGCGCCGGCCATTCGCCGCCCAGCGCATAACACAGCGCCTGCCGGAAAGGCGAATCGGGCAGCGCTTGCGCGGCCCGCAGGACGCCGGCATCTGCCGCCGGCGCCAGCCGCAGCAAGGCACGCACCTGGACGCGCAACGGCAGCTTCGCCAGTTGCGCTCCCAACTTGCCGGCACGCTGCACAAGCACGGCTGGGGCGATGAAGCCGCCGCGGTGCGTGGCGATATCGAATGCGCTGGCGTCGTCGATGCGCTCCGACAGCAGGCCAAGGGCCCCGCCGGCTGCCGGCAGACGCTCGCGCTCCTCACCTGCCACCTGGGCCAGCAGCAGCCGCGCGAACTCGCCCGCCATGCAAGCCTTCAAGTCCCAGCGGTCGACCTTCAGCTTGCGGGCACGCTTGAGCACTGGGGCGAAGCGCGCACGGTCGTCGGCGGAGAGCGGCGCTGCGGCAAGCAGGGCCCCAAAGGCTATCTCGAACATGTCCAGGTCGGATTGATCTTCCAGCAGGCGGGCGCACAGCGCCACCAGCTCGTCCAGAGTAGCCGGGGCTGGCAAGGTACGCGACGCATCAAGCGGGGACATGGGCTGCGCAGGCGGCGGCAAGGCAATGTCGTGCCAGTCGTCCTGCGGGCAGGCGGGTGGACCGCCAAGCAATGCAGCCAATGCCGGCTGCACGCTGGGCGCAACGAATGGCAGCATGGCCCGCGCCGCGGCATCGCCATCGTCGTCCAGGCCCCATTTGCCTAGCCGCGCGACGATGGTTTGCTGCAGTCCGGGGTCGGTATGCTGCAATCCTTCCAGCGCAAGGCGCGCCGCCGCGGCCCGCTGGCCGGGATCCCGCTTGACCACCGCATCCAGCAGCTTCAAGGCGCTGCCGATCTGCGCCTTGACGGAAGACAGCATGACCGGACGCAGGGCATCCAGCAGGCTCCCTGCATCGAGCAGCTGCTTGTCGAGCAGTTTGGCGCAAGCGCCGAGCGCCATGCTAACCGTGGGCGGAATCCGGCTATGAAGCAAGGACAGGTAGCGCGCAGATTCCACCGCCATCTCTTCGACGGTCGGTTCCAACCGGTCGTGGAAACGCGAGAACCAGCCTGCCCGGAATTGCGGCCAATCGCGCTCCAGCGTATCCAGGCAGCGTGCCAGCATCTCCGTGCGCGAATAGACGCCGTCTTCGCATAGCTGAAGCAGGTTCCAGGCCCATGTTTCCTCGTCCTTGAACGTGTATTTGTCGATCCCCGCGAGGTTGACGTCACTGGTGCCCTCGAGATCAAAGATCCTGAGCAGGACAGGTTTCAGGATTTCGATATTCCCAACCAGGTAGTCACGCAATTTCGAGCGCAATCGGTGATGTATCGCCATCAGGCGCAGGATGCCTTCATCATCCAGCTCGAATGGCGACAACCCTGCCTTGGCAAGTTGCAATGCCGCTGCCGGATGGCTGCAATCCCAGAGCGCCCGCGCCAGCATCGGCAGGCTGGGTGGGCGGAAACGCGCCGCCACCGCGACCAAGCGTTCCGCCTTCAAGCGGAAGGAAGCTGCCCGGTCGGCTGGTGCGCAGACGAGCATCGCCACCTCTATGGCATCGCGCTGGCCGTCGGTGGCGCGCATACCCCACGAATCGTGCACGGTATCGCGGTCATACCACGAGTAGCGCATCAGGTCCGCCACCTCGCCCAGGCGCTCAGCCTGCGCCAGGCGCTGAGGCTCGGGCATGGCGGCCAGCATATCCAGCACGGCGTTGCCATCGCCGGCGTAGATCATCGCTTCCAGTTCATTCGCAGGGACGAAGCTCATCGCATGGCCTCCGCCGCCAATACGTGTTTGCATGGGCCGCGCGCACCTTGGTATTTGGCGAACCACGGACAGGTGCAGTGCAGCTCATCGCCGACTTCGCGCACGCGATGGGCGATGCCGCCGCTTGCCACCTCCGCTTCGAAAGGCTCCAACCGTACTACCTGCACTGCCCCCAGGTCCAGCAGTTCGCGCGCGGAAGTCAATCGTGGATTCAAGTCCTCCACCAGCGATAAGTCGAAGGGCAGCACGCGATGAAAATATCGAGCCTCCGACAAATCGAAGCCAACCAGCCCTGATGCACCAAGCACACGCAAGGCATCGTCGACGTCGTCCGGCTGGAGCGACAGCCTGCCGCCAATCTCCTTGGTATCGAGAGCGGGCTGCCATGCCAGCTGGGCGCGCACACTGGCAAGTGCGCTGGTGCCGGACGCGCGCAACAGGGCATGCAAAGCCTGTCCTTCACCGGAAAAGCCGCGCCAGGTTTCCGCGCTGAGCGCAAGCGTCAGGCGCGCGGTACCGAAGTCCAGCACCCAGGCGCAGGATTGCTGCGCCTCGTCCGCGTAGACGGTGACGGATTGCGCCTTCGGCACCAGCTGTTCGAGGACGCGCAAGCGCGAAGTATCGCTGATGCGCACGCCATTTGCCGATGGTGTGGCGGTCATGCGCGGCCCGGCGCTACCGGCAACCATCCACAGCGGGGTGCGGCCGTTCGCATTGCGCGGCAAGGACCTCAGGAAGCGCAGCGCTTCCATTCCGCCCATGGTATGGCGCGCGCCCATGCCGGCCAGGTAGGACTGCACTTCCAGCATGCCCCGCAACCAGCGCAGGGGGAGTTCGACCTTTTTCTCCGTGACGCTGGCGTCGGCAGTGTGGAGGGTCAGTTCCTGCCGCCCGACCGAAAGTCCAAGGCCGTCCGCATCGCGCAAACGCGCCAGCGCCGCGCGCATCGGCGCGTTGAAGTCGACGTTGGTGGTGCCCTGGCCGACGGTTTCGCCGTCGTAGGCCGCGGGGAGCAGGTCGGCGCGGATGTAGGTGCTGCAGCAGGCGGAGAAGCCTTCGAATCGAAGCATGCCGCCACCGGACGTCACGACGGGGTCGGCCAGCATCAGGGCTTTTGCCAGGGAGTTGGCCGGCATGAAGAAGCGGGAACCGACGATCAGGTGTACGGCCGTCAGCAGCTCCGCGCACAGGCGCGGTTGCAGCAGTCGGCCTTCAAAGAAGTGGGGTTGCTCGGTCGCGCTGGAGGTAGCGAGCACCAGGTGCGGACTGCCGGTGCCCGTTACCGTGGAAGGGGATGCGTAGCGGTAGGCATGGGCTAGGGTTGGCATGCGGAAAATATAGCATGCTGGGAGGCTAAAACCGGTAAACCGGGGTCTGACCCGGAGGGTCAGACCCCGTCTGTTCGAACGG
>CAMLRG010000056.1 GCA_946482335.1 uncultured Duganella sp.
AGGTCAGCACCAGCATCGGTGTCGCCCATTTCGAACACGGCATGTCGGCCGATACGCTGGTGAAGGCGGCCGACCAGGCCATGTACGAAGCGAAGCGCGCCGGCCGCAATTGCTTCCGCCAAGCAGCGTCCCTGGACACGCTCAATTCAATGCAAGCATGACGCCGGCGCTTGCCCGTACCTTGCACGGCATGGCCACTGTGGCCATGGTTGTGCTGGCATGCCTTGCCGTCCCGGCACTGTCCCGGGCGGAACCCTTGAAATTTATCGTCCCGTCCGGTGCCACCTCGGAAGGGTCGCGCCTGTATCTCAACCTCGTGCGGGAATTCGAGCGGGGCGAGGGCGGACCCCGCATCGACTTCCTTCCCTTGTCGAGTTGGGACGACGTGGTGTCCCAGGTCAGGGAATTGCATGCGCGCGGACGCAATGCCGGCTTGTTCGTGGCCGAAGTGTCGGAAACCCTGGAATTGGAGAAGCTGGGCTTGATCGTGCCCTTCGAAGACGTGCTGCAAGCCCACGGCGGCTCCTTGGACGAGTTCCTGGCACCGCTGTCGCGCGAATTCCTCGGCAACAGCTATTGCAGCAACAAAAAGTTTTGCGGCCCGCCCTTCATGCGCAGTACGCCTGTGGCGCTGTATAACCTCGACCAGTTGCAGGCGGTAGGCGTCGACGCGGCCCGCTTGCCCGCCACCTGGCAAGACATGGAAGCGTTGCTGCTGAAGCTACACAAACAGTCCCGCCAGGCGCCGTTCAGCCTTGGCGGCGATTGGTATGACTATCTGTTCGAGGCTGCGGTGCGGCAGGCAGGCGGCAGCCTGTACGACGGCAGCAAGGTAACGCTCGTGACGCCGGAATCGGTGGAAGCGCTGCGCTACTGGAAACGCTTGAAAGACCTCAAGCTGATGCGGCGCGCCAACAATTGGAAGGCGACACTGAACGGCTTTGTCGCCGGCTACTATCCGGTCACCTATTATTCTTCGGGCGGCATGGAGTCGGTGCGTGCCAATGCGAAGTTCGGCTGGATGGCCGATATGCTGCCCAAGAAGAAGAGCTATGGCGTGGCGGTCGGCGGCGGCAACCTGTACATTTCGGCCAACCTGCCCGCTGACCAGCAAGCCTTGGCGCTGAAACTGGCCAGGTTCCTGTACCGGCCCTCGGTGCAGGCGCGCATCAGCGCGGCCACCGGCTTCTTCCCCACCGTCGATGCCGCATTCGCCGAACCGGAACTCAAGGAACGCTACGCCAGCGAAGAACCCTTCATCCGCGTGCGCCAGCAGCTCAAGTACGCCAAGCCCAAGCTGATGTCGGTCGACAATCTCCGGGTGCGCAACATCCTGAAGAAGGCAATCGACCGTGCCCTGGACGACGGCGTGGCCCCGGAAACCGCGCTGCGCGATGCGCAAGCCGAAGTAGACCACTTGCTGGGGCAATAAGATAGCTTGCGATGGCGGCAATGCTATCATCGGCGCGCGTCCCGCCACGCGCCAGACAAATCCCGACCAATGAGGCACTGCATGATGCATAAGAACGAGCTGGTTCATAGCCTGAAGCAACGCCATGTCACCATGATCGCCCTGGGCGGCGTGATCGGTGCCGGACTCTTTGTCGGTTCAGGGGCCCTGATTGCCACGGCCGGCCCGGCCGCGATCCTGTCCTACCTGATCGGCGGCTTCATCGTCATCCTGGTGATGTTCATGCTCGGCGAAATGGCGGCAAAGAATATCGACAGCGGCTCGTTTTCCACCTTTGCCAGCCAGTACCTTGGCGAATGGGCCGGTTATGCGGTGGGCTGGCTGTATTGGTTCAAGTCGATGATCACCATCACCATCGAGGCCATCCTGCTGGGGGCGATCCTGCATGACTTCCTGCCCGGCCTGCCGGTCTGGGCCGGGGCCTTGCTGATGCTCCTGACCGTCATCTCCAGCAATGTCTATTCGGTGCGCTCGTTCGGCGAAGCCGAGTATTGGCTCTCGTTCGCCAAAATCACTTCGATCCTGTTGTGCATGGTGCTGGGCGTATCGATCTTACTGGGCATGCAGAGTGGCGTTCCGTCGCCCGGCCTGGCCAACCTGACGGCGCATGGGGGATTCATGCCCAACGGGATCGCGCCGGTGCTGGCCGGCGTGACGGTGGTGATCTTTTCGCTCGGCGGCAGCGAGATTGCCGCGGTGGCGGCCGGCGAATCGGAAAAGCCGCGCGAGAATGTGGTCAAGGCCATCCGCAGCGTGCTGTTCCGGGTCATGGTGTTTTATGTCGGCTCGGTGTCGATCGTGATCTTGTGCCTGCCCTGGACCGATACCGCCAATTTGAAGTCGCCCTATGTGTCGCTGTTCGGCCTGGCCGGCTATGGCTGGGCTGCGACGGCGATGAAGGCGGTGCTGTTCGTCTCCTTCATGTCGGTGATGAACTCCTTCCTGTTCTCGAATTCGCGCATGATGTTTTCCCTGAGCCAGCGCGGCTACGCGCCTGAGCTGTTTGGCCGCACCAATGCGCGCGGAGTCCCGCTCAATGCGCTGGCGCTCAGTTTTGCGGTGTGCCTGGGGATCCTGGCGCTGCACTTTGCCAGCGGCGGCGACCTGTTCATGATGCTGGCCAAGAGCAGCGGCGCGTTCATCATGATGGTGTGGATTTTCATTATCCTGGCCCACGCCAGGATGCGGATGCGGTCGCCGGCGTCCGAGGCTGGCGGCCTTGCGCCCAAGGCATGGCTCTACCCGTTCGGCAGCGGCATCGCGCTGCTGGCATTGGTGGCGGTGCTGGTGTCGCTGGCTTTCGATCCCGGCACGCGCTTCCAGTTCGTGTTCATGTGCGTTGTCACGCTTACGATCATCGCTTCCTATTTCGGCCTGCGCTCGCGGGCCGCTTTCGGCGTCCTGCGGGCGCGGACCGGGTCCGGTCCTTAACTGGCGCTCAAGGCTTTTGTCGCCTAACTTGGTGGAGTGACCCGATTCAATCCACCAGGAGAGCGCCATGAGCCAGCCCAGCCAGTCAACATCATCATCCCAGCCGACGCGCGACGCGAACGCGCCCGATTTTGTCGCAATAAAGCAACGTCAACAGGCAACCTGGGCGAGCGGGGATTTCGCCATTATTGGCGTCACACTCCAGATCGTCGGCGAGTCGCTCGCTGAAGCGGCCGATATCCGTGCCGATGAACGCGTGATCGATATCGCTGCCGGGAACGGCAATGCCACACTGGCTGCGGCACGCCGCTTTGCCCGGGTCACGTCCACCGACTATGTGCCTGCGCTGCTGGAAAAGGGACGGGTGCGCGCTGCAGCAGAAGGTTTGTCGGTCACTTTCCGCGAAGCAGACGCCGAGGCGCTGCCATTCCCCGATGCCAGTTTCGACGCGGCGCTGTCTACCTTCGGCGTCATGTTTACCCCGGACCACGCCCGCTCGGCCAGCGAAATGATGCGCGTGGTTCGCCCTGGCGGGCGCATTGGTCTGGCCAACTGGACGCCGGAAGGATTTATCGGGCAGCTTTTCAAGACGATCGGCAAACACGTGCCGCCGCCGGCGGGACTGAAATCGCCCGCGATGTGGGGCACGGAACCTTATCTGCGCGAGCTGTTTGGCGACCAGGCCGACCGTATCGAGGCAACGCGAAAGATCTTCAACTTCCGCTACGCCTCCGCCGAGCATTGGCTTCAGGTGTTCCGCGATTTTTACGGTCCGGTGCACAAGGCGTTTGCCGCGGTGGGTGCGGATGGTGAAATGGCGCTCGGGAAGGACATTACCGAGTTGCTGGAGCGGTTTAATACGGCTGGCGGCGCATCACTGGTGGTACCAGGGGAATACCTTGAGGTGGTGGTGACAAAGCGCAGCGCATGACCTGCAAGGCCCGCGCTGTTACCGGCCGCGGGCCTGCGCCGGCGATGGCGGTGCAGCATTTATTGGCTCGCGTCAGGTGAAATTACTCGTTTGTAGCGGCGGTTTGCTGTTTCGATATCGGCTTCGACCAGCGCGGCATGCCGCTCCAGCGTATCGCCCACGAAGGTGATGGTGGGGATGACCCGGTCATCGATGGCAGCCGGCTTGTAGGGCAGGTAGCCCTGTTCGTGTACGCCTGTCGAGCCCCCTGGGGCGGGATGGCTCAGGTGGCGGAACACGGCGACATGGTCGAATTGCGCCTTGGGGTACAAGGGGTAGCGCGAGACGTGGGCCATCGGGATAATGCCAAGCTGCGCGTCGTACAGCATCTCGCCCACCGCCGGCACGCCGGGCAAATTCCTCGCAAGCCTTTCCACCAGCATCTTCAGGCCGACAAACATATCGCCGTCCGGGTTGTTTTCCCATAGGCCGCAAATGTCGAGGAAATACGCGTCGATGTTGTAGCGCCTGACTATGTCCGTGATGCGGTTGGCCAGGTGCGCGCGCCAGCTGTGGACGGCCAGGTTCATGAACACCATGGAGGCATCGCCCTTGCGGTCGCCGTCCCAGTCCACATAGTCGGAGGCCATCGGTTCGCCGTACACGGTACGCACCCGGGCGTTGGCCAGTTTGGCGAATCCGGGCGCGGCGGGGTTGGCGATGTTGGAGCCGAACATCAAGAGGAAGCGGTAGCCCATCGCATGCCCTTCGGCGATCAGCCGGCGGAACGCGGCTTCGCCGCCCATGCGCTGGTCCACGTCGAAGCGTGGATAGTCCCAGTAGTAGCGTGCATCCCAACCGGCCAGGAACACCAGCGTGCGGCGCGGATCGGTACGCTGGCTGGCCCATTTGAGGATTTCCAGCTGGCGCGCATAGTCGTTGAAGATGTGGCCACTCCAATGCTGCCCATGCAGAGCCAGGACCAGGCTGGTCTGCTTCATCCATGCGGGTGCGTCGGGACGCTGCTGGAACGCCGGCAATCCGTAGGCGCGCTTCACGTGTTCGAAGTGGGGCGCCGCGGCGGCGGCGAAATCGGCGCCTTGCCCGATGCGCCAGCTATGCGTGCGCACCGTCCCGCTTCGCCGCCACCCGGCTTGCTCGTACAGCAGTTCCAGTTTGTAGGCATCCGGCCCGGGCGCGAAGTAGAACCGCGCCGGGCGCACTTCGGTTTGTTCCGCCGAGACGGCCCAAACCTTGCCATCCTTGTCCTCCACCGCCACCAAGGGTGTGCCCATCCCGCCCATCAGGTCCGGGTAGCTGTAGCACCGTTCCTCATCCTGCGGGTCTTCCCACTGCCCGGCAGACTTGGAAAGGCGTCCGCGCGGGAGGCCGCGCACGATCGTCTTGATGGCCTTGATCGGTTTGGCGAAGCGGGCCTCCACTTCCCACCGCAGCGCGCCGTCGGCCGCGCGCCGGATCGTCGCTTGCAGGCCGCCGGCGGCCTTTTGCTGGCCGCCCGCCCACGTGAACCCGCGCGCCGACAGTGTCAGCAGGTCTCCGCCGGCATCGACGGTCACCAGCGCTGGGTCCAGGGCGTAGCTGTTTTCGAAGGTGATGATCTCGAATGCAAACAGCAGCCCGGCAAATGCCACGGACGGTTCGGGCCATGGGAAGCTGAACTTCATGCGCGCATCGCCCTTGGGCGGGATGAATACGCCATCGATTGAAGTCAGCAATTTCAAGCCGGCAGGATTGGCGGGGCCGGCCCATGCCGGAATGCCGGCGGCCACCGCGCCAGCGGAAGCCGTGGACTGGATGAGAAAGCTGCGGCGCGACGCGCTGTATGGCATAAGGACGAGCTCCAGATGTGAAGCTCGCAATGATAACGCTACCGGCCGAAACGGAAAAAAGCACAACGGATTTCAGTGCTTGCCCTTACGGGTCCCGTTAGGCTTTGTGGGGGGCTCCACTGTTTTCTCGGCCTCGGTTTTCCAAATCAAGTTCTTCCATTGACCGACGTTGTCGGAGAATTGCGCCGGAGTCAACTGGAAGAGCGACAGCAGGGACATCGCAGTCAGGAACAGGCCTGTAATCGATATCAGGAAGGTACGGCGCCTTTCGGCTTTGGCCTCACGCGCGTCTTCACGGGCTTGATGGGCCTTCAGTGCCTGCCTTTGCGCATTCTCGGTGGAGATCCGATGTGCCTCTTCTGCAGCCCTTTGTTTTTCCCGCTCAGCGTTAAGCAATGCAGCAATGTCCGATAGCTGCTGGGTCAATTCCTGGTTCAGCACTTTTAGGTGGTAGTGCTGGCACAGTACGCTCCACGCTGCAAACAGCTCATGGCGTTCAACCTGGACCGGCAGGGTGAAATAGTGTGCCGCGTTGAATCGCAGAATATTCTCGTAAAGCTCAAGGGCTTCTTCAGTGCGATTGTTTAGCACGCATTTCGTTGTGCTGGCCATGCATGTGGTGATGACTTGAACATAGGCGATCGCTAATGCTTGGCATAACACAATGCGTCTGAATTGCTCGCTGTCGCTTGAAAAATAGGCAAAGCCATCCCTGTCGGCCAGTAGGGTGCGGTTTGCGCTTAGCTCCTCGCTTTTGGCGAAGGTCAGGGTTTCAGAATTCCGCAAGAACTTTGAAGCACTGGATAACAGTGCCCTGTCGTTAGCCACATCGTTGGCGTTATCCCACCAGCTGGCCCGACCAACCAGATACTCGTTCCCTGCCGGGTCGAAGCAGAATTTGACGATCAGCGTTTGTTCAAATGCTGAACCAATGAAAAACTTGAGCAACCATTCCTTGCCATCTTCAGACGACAAGAACTCCGACGTTTCCATGACGGGAGCGGTAAAGAAGGCGACGTTGAGACGGTTGATCTGAAGTTGCCGGGTAGCGTGAACCTTGTTGTAGTTCCGATAGATATACGCTTGCATTTAGTGCGCGGAAGGGAAGAAACCCGACATTCTATAGTTCCCTGAAGGAAATTTTCTATCCGATTGTAACGTCGTGGTTGGGCTAAACAGCGCTAAGGGATCCGCAAACGAAAAACGCCGACCACAAGGGTCGGCGTTTTCACTTTTTATTCTTGGTGGCCCGGGGCGGAATCGAACCACCGACACAAGGATTTTCAGTCCTCTGCTCTACCAACTGAGCTACCAGGCCAAGGCGCGCAATTATAGCAGAGGGTTTTTCCTTTTGCCAAGGCAGGCAGCGGAATGCGCTAGAATGTTGTCATGACTGCACCAATCCTAGACCCCGGACAGCTGGCCTTCATGCGCGGCGGCGTATCGATCAGCGTGGCCAGTTGCGACCGCAACGGCTTGCCGCAGACCGTGCGCGCCATCGGTTGCCGCGTCTCCGACGACGGCCGCCGGGTCACGGTGTTCGTGCCGGAAGCGAAATCGCAGGCGGTGCAGCGCGACCTGTTTGCCAGCGGTGCCATCGCGGTGGCCTTCACCCAGCCCTCGACCCACCGCACCATGCAGCTGAAAAGCCGCGATGCGCGGGTCACGGCGCTGGCGCCGGAGGATGCGCAAGTGGTGGCCGCCTACCGCGATGCCTTCGTGGCGGAAGTGGGGGCGCTCGGCTTTCCGGAAGCGATGGTGCGCACGCTGCTCAGTTGTCCGCCCGAAGAATTGGTGGCCTTGAGTTTCTGCCCCAGCGAGGCATATAGCCAGACACCGGGCCCCAATGCCGGCAAGCGGCTGGAGGCGGGCGAATGAGCGCCATCATGCTCGACACCATCCGCGAATGCTTCGAGGGCGTCATCCCGGCGGTGCTCGGCACCGCGGACCTGGACGGCATGCCGAACGTGTCCTACCTGTCGCAGGTGCAGTACATGGACCGCGAACACGTGGCGCTGTCCTACCAGTTCTTCAACAAGACGCGCGCCAACCTGCTGGCCAACCCGAACGCGCGCCTGACCGTGGTCAACCCCTACACTGGCGCCCAGTATTCGCTGGGGCTGCGCTACCTGCGCACGGAAACGTCCGGCCAACTGTTCGAGAGCATGAAGGCCAAGCTGGCCGGCCTGGCCTCGCACGTCGGCATGGCGGGCGTGTTCAAGCTGCTGGGATCGGACGTGTTCCGCGTGACGGAAGTGCTATGCGTCGACCGCGACGTGGCGCCGCCGCCGCCGCCGCCGCGCAACACCCTGGCCGCGCTGCGCCTGTGTTCCGAACGCTTGCTGGCTTGCCGCGACCTGGCGCAACTGTTCGACGAAACCATGGCCTGCCTGGACGAGAAGATGGGCATCAGCCACGCCATGCTGCTGCTGCACGACCCGCAGGCCGGATGCCTGTACACGGTGGCCAGCCATGGCTATGCCCAATCGGGCGTCGGTTCCGAAATCCCCTTGGGCCATGGGGTGATCGGCGTCGCGGCGCGCGAAGGCACGCCGATCCGCATCAGCCATATGAGCGCGGAATACAGCTACAGCCGCGCGATCCGGCAGCAGACCGAAGGCACCGAGCTGGCGCAGGCGCTGCAGACCGAAATCCCATACCCGGGCCTGGCCGAATCGCGCAGCCAGCTGGCCGTGCCGATCCAGGGCTGCGAACGCCTGATCGGGGTGCTGTACGTGGAAAGCCCGCAGGACTTGCGCTTCAGCTACGACGATGAAGATGCCCTGGTGACGCTGTGCGGGCAGCTGGCGATGGCCATGCACATCATGCAGAACGCGCCTGTGCCGGAGCCTGAACCCGAGCTGGAGGCGGCGCCCGATGTGGAAGGCACGCCGCTGGCGGTGCGCCACTTCGCCGATAACGACTCCATCTTCTTCGGCAACGACTACATGATCAAGGGTGTGGCGGGCGCCGTGCTGTGGGCGCTGCTGCAGGACTTTGTGGCGCACGGCAAGACGGCGTTCAGCAACCGGGAATTGCGGCTGGACCAGCGCGTGCGGCTGCCCGATGTCAGCGACAACCTGGAAGCGCGCCTGGTCCTGCTGGCGCGGCGCCTGTGCGAACGCGAAGCGCCGGTGCGCATCGAAAAAACGGGGCGCGGGCATTTCCGTCTCTGCGTCCAGCGCCCCCTGCAATTGGCCGAAGCCTGATCACGCGGCCATCGCTTGCGGTGCGGCCAGCGCTGCTTCCAGCTTGCCCATATCGCGCTCGCTGACCAGGCTGCGCGTCAGCGCAAGGATGCCTTCGAAGACCGGCGGCGGCATCCCGGCCCGCATCCCCAACAGCATACCGGCGCGCTCGGCCGGGTTCAGCGCGGGGATCATCCAGCGCATCGTCAGCTGCATCTCTTCCGGCGCAATCGCGGCCAGGATGCGCTCGTGGATGGCGTGCAGCTCTTCATCCGTATAGCAGGACCACAGCACGGCATTGTGTTCGGTTTCCTCCAGGTTCATGTGCACCAGGTTTTCGCCAACGAAGACCGACAGTTGCAGCTGCAACTGGTCCAGCTGCTGGAAACGCGCGCCGCCGATGGCGGTGGCGCAGTGGTCGCACAGGGCCAGCAGCTTGTCGATCGCCCAGTCGTGATGGTCATGGTCGCCTTCGGCCACCTGGGCGGAACCGGGGCGGCGCGCATTCATCGCCGGGTGCACGAAGTCGCGCTCGTGTTCGAGGTGCTTGCGCATCACGCCCAGCAGCTGGCGCACTTGCGCCAGGGCGCCCTGCACGTCTTCGTTATCGGCGGCATCGGTGCGCGCCAGGCGGCATTGGGTATCGCACATGAAGCTGCGCAGTGCCTTGTGGATGCCGGAGTACATATTGATTCGTGGTTTGCTCATTTCTGTTTTCCTCTGTTCGGTGGCCGCCGCAATCAAAGTCGGCCTGCAGGAAATAGTAGTCATTAAGACATCGCCACGTTCTTAAAAACTCCCTCAGCAAACCTTAAAAAAATCTTAAGGGGCGCGCTGGCGCGCTTTCAGTGTCGCGCCGTTGGCGTCGAACAGCAGGACGTGCTCGCCCAGACGTGGCCGGCCATCCTGCCCCGGCGCCAGGGGGGCCGGGGGTGTGGACTGGTAGAGCCACACTTCGCGTGCACTGTCGAATCGCAGCTTCAACTGGGGCCGGCCAAAGGCGGCCAGTGCCGCAGCGCGGTCGCGCGGGGCGGCGCCGCTGGCAGGGGGCGGATCGTCCATGTATTCGAAGCTCAGCAAGGTATCGTCGGGCCAGGAACGGTCCCAGATCGGGGCGAAGTAGCTGCGGTCGAGCAAGACCTGGCAATCGCAGAAAGGCAATTCCGCCGCTGGCGGGTTGCCGGCATACAGGGCATGGAAGGGCAAGGTGGCGCGCCGCGTGCCGGCCTGCAGGGTAATGGAAAAGATCGGCTTTTCCGCAAAGTACATGTAGTTGCCGTTCGGGTCGCTGCACACCTTGTCGGCGCTGCGCAGGAATTCATCGAGCCAGGCAAACAGGTGGGCATTGTTGGACACCAGCCCGGCCTCCATACCCACCAGGCATTCGAGCCGCAGGTCGCCCAGGCGGCGCATGCCTTCCGGGACGCCGGGGCTGCGCACCTCGGCGCGCCAGGTCATGGACAAGGTCTTGCGGTTGGCCAGCACCGCGGCATCCTCGCGCCATAATTGCTCGTGGTAATCGAGAGTGAAACTGTTGTCGGTGCCGACCGGCAGCACCATGCTGCTGGTATCGCCCACGATTTTCAGCTTGATGCCGCGCATATCGGTGCCAGGCTGGCGCGGCAGCAGGCGGAAGCGCAAGGCGGCCTGCGGCGCCAGCGCGCGTTCGCGCTCGAAGCGTTGCATTCCTTGCAGCATTCTGCGGTAGGATTTGTCCACTGGCGAACGGGTACTGGGGACTTCCACGGTGGGTAGCGCCATGGCCAGCGCCAGGACCGGGGCCAGGGATAGCAGCAAAGCCGTTTTCCACATAATTGCAGATTGTGGCATTCTCCTGTACACAATGCACATTGAATGCGCCATCTGTGCGCATACTACAAATGATCAACGATCCTGCAGTGCCAGAGAGTCTCTCAACCGATGATGAATTGCTGGTATCCCGCGTGAAGGATTACGCGATTTTCATGCTCGATCCGGCCGGCCGCATCACAGGCTGGAACGCGGGGGGCGAGCATTTCAACGGCTACGGCGAGCGGGACGTGACGGGTATCCATTTCGCGCTTTTCCATACACCGGAGGACCGGCGGGCCCATGCGCCGGAGCTGGCGCTTGCCACCGCCCTGCGTGAAGGGCGCTACGAAAACGATGGCTGGCGCCTGCGCAAGGATGGTTCCCGCTTCTGGGCCAGCGTGGCGATCGATCCGATCTATGCGCCGGACGGGAAACATATCGGCTTTGTCCACGCCACGCGCGACACCACCGAGCGCAAGAGCGTCACGGATGCACTGCAGGAAAGCGAGCAGCGCTTCCGGCTGCTGGTGCAGGGCGTGATCGATTATGCGATCTACATGCTGTCGCCCGAGGGCTTGATCACCAACTGGAACCTGGGTGGTGAGCGCATCAAGGGCTACACGCTGGAAGAAGTGGTTGGCACGCATTACCGCCGCTTCTTCACGGAGGAAGACAAGGCGGCGGGCGTGCCGGAGCGTGCACTGGCGGCCGCCGCGCGCGAAGGGCGCTATGAAAGCGAAGGCTGGCGGGTGCGCAAGGATGGCACGCGCTTCTGGGCACACGCCGTGATCGATGCACTGTACGACGACCACGGCAAGCTGCTCGGTTTTGCCAAGGTCACGCGCGACAACACGGAACAGCGCATGGCGCAGGAATCGCTGGAACAGGCGCAGGCTGCCCTGTTCCAGGCGCAAAAAATGGAATCGATCGGGCAGTTGACCGGTGGCGTGGCGCACGACTTCAACAACCTGCTGGCGGTGCTGTCGAACGGCATCGACATCTTGCGCACGGCGCCGCCGGAAGCGGCGGGCACGCGCGTGCTCGACAGCATGCGGCGCGCGGTCGACCGTGGCGCTTCGCTGACGCAGCAATTGCTGGCGTTTGCGCGCCAGCAGCCACTGGCGCCCACCGTGCAGCAATTGAACCGGCTGGTCACCGGATTCGAAGGCGTGTTGCGGCGTGCCGCCGGACCGCAGGTGCGCTTCGAACTGGACCTGGAACCCAAGCTGCGCCAGGCGTCCATCGATGAAGCGCGCTTTGAAGCGGCGTTGCTCAACCTGGTGGTCAATGCGCGCGATGCCATGCCCGATGGCGGCGCACTCGAAATCTCCACGCGCAACATCACGCTGGCCGCTGGCCAGGCCGGCGCCTTGCCGGCTGGCGATTATGTGCGCGTCAGCGTTGCCGATGACGGCGAAGGCATGAGCGAAGAGGTGCGCGCGCGGGTGTTTGAACCGTTCTTCACCACCAAGGAAGTCGGCAAGGGTTCGGGCCTGGGCCTGAGCCAGGTATACGGCTTCATCGCCCAGTCGGGCGGTACCGTCACCATCGATACCGAAAAGGGCAAGGGCACCACGGTCAATCTCTTCCTGCCGGCCTTGGACGAATCGTTGCCGGACGCGCAGCCGCCACGCGAGGCGCGCGAAGAGCGCGTGCTGATCGTCGAGGATGACGCGCTGGTGATGGAGTCGGCGCGCGAACTGTTCCAGGCCATGGGCTATGCGACCTTGCATGCCAGCGATGCGGCGGCCGCCATGCGCACCTTGCAGCGCGATGGCGACATCGACGTGCTGTTCAGCGATGTGATGATGCCGAATGGGATGACCGGCCTGGAGCTGGCGCGCGAAGTGCGCCAGCGCTATCCGGGCATCAAGATCATCCTCGCCTCCGGCTTTCCGCAGGGGGAACAGGGCCTGGAGGAATTTGCCTTCGTCGCCAAGCCCTATCGCCTGGCGGACCTGGCCCGCCAGCTGCGCAGGGGCTGAGTTACACTCTACGCCTTTAAGACAAGGCAAAGGGACTGGGGACAATGAAAAAACTGGTACTGGGAGGGTTAGCCATGCTGATGGCAGGCAGCGCCATGGCGGCGTCGGTGCAGGATGTGGCGGAGCGCTACCGCAAGCTGGCGCTGGCGATCGGCCAGCATGACAGCAGTTACGTCGATGCGTATTACGGCCCGCCGGAGCTGGCGCAGCAGGCGGCGCAGGAAAAGCAAAGCCTGGCCGCGATCAAGGCCGGCGTGGCGGCCGCGCGGAAGGACATCGCGCAGCAGACGGCGCGAGACACCGACGAAGCGCTGCGCATCGAATTCCTGTCCAAGCAATTGCGCGCCATGCAAGCCCGCGTCGAAATGATGGAAGGCCGCAAATTCACCTTCGACGAAGAGACCGCGCTGCTGTACGACGCGGTGACCCCGCACCATGACCGCGCGTATTACCTGGCGCTGGTGGCGCAGGTGGACCAGCTGCTGCCCGGCACCGGCCCGCTGACCGAACGCCTGAAGGCATTCCGCGCCAGGTTCGCGATCCCGAAGGACAAGCTGAAAGCGGTATTCGATGCATCGATCGCCGCCTGCCGCGAACGCACGGCCGCCTTCATGGCATTGCCGCAGGAAGAAAGCTTCGTGCTGGAATTCGTGAGCGACAAGCCCTGGTCCGGCTACAACTGGTACAAGGGCAATGCCCATAGCCTGATCCAGATCAACACCGAGTTCCCGATCTATATCGAACGGGCGCTCGACCTGGGCTGCCATGAGGGCTATCCCGGCCACCACGTCTACAATGCCATGCTGGAGCAGTCGCTGGTCCGGCAGCGCAACTGGGTGGAGTTCAGCGTGTACCCGCTGTATTCGCCGATGTCGCTGATCGCCGAAGGCAGCGCGAACTATGGCATCGAGCTGGCATTCCCTGACGAAGAGCGCCTGGCGTTCGAACAAAAGGTGCTGTATCCCTTGGCGGGACTGGATCCGGCGCTGGCGCCGCAATATGCCAGGTTGATGAAGCTGATGGGCAAGCTCAGTTATGCCGACAACGACGTGGCGCAAGCTTACCTGGAAGGGAAGATGACGCGCGAGCAGGCCATCGAGTGGCTGGTCAACGTGGCCCTGTATCCGCCGGAGAAGTCGGCGCAGCGCCTGTCGTTCTACGACGCCAACCGCGGCTACGTCATCAACTACAACCTGGGCAAGGACCTGGTCAAGGCCTGGGTCGAGAAGCATGTGACGGCCACCGATCCGGCGACCGCCCGCAAGCAGCGCTGGGAAGCGTTCAAGGCCTTGTTGTCGTCGCCACGCCTGGCCAGCGGCCTCCGCTGATCAGGCCGTCTTCTTCGCGCTCAGGCATTCCTTCATGAATGCCTTGCGCTCATCGCCCTTCTTGCCTGCGGCGTCCGCATTGCAGGCTTTCATCTTGTCCTGCTGCGTCATGGGCGCGGCAGGCTTGTTGCTCAGGCACTCCTTCATGAAAGCCTTGCGTTCATCGCCCTTCTTCCCTTCGGCTTCCTTATTGCAGGTCGCCATTTTGGATTGCTGCGCATTCTTCGCCGGTGCCGGATCCGCCGCGAACGCGGCGGAACAAGACAGGGCCAGGGCGGCAATGATCAGTTTTTTCATAGGGAGTTCCTTGTAACAGTTGAGTTGGTCTTGCGCTGTAACTATACATAGATTTTTTGTCGATGTGACCTATTCTCTAATAACGCCGATGAGTTCAAACGGTCGTTTCTTCTCGGGGAGTGAACATGGACAACAAGAAGTTCTTCAAGACAGGGAATGCCTGCGCCGGCCTGGCGGTGCTGCTCTTGACCGCCTGTGCGGGCACGGATCCCAAGCTGGGCGGCGCACCCACCATGGCAACCGGCTCGGCCGGCGGTGCGACGGCGTCCAACGCCAACAGCCAGCTGGAGAAATGCGATAAGCCGTTGGGCACGCTGGGCGTGGTGGAAGATACCGCGGCCCCGTGGTACCACCACCTGTCGCAATACAAGCTCGGTTCCACCGTGCCGGTGCTGCGCATGATGATCCAGCAGTCGAACTGCTTCGTGGTGGTCGAACGTGGCGGGGCCATGGACAAGCTGATGCAGGAACGCGCCCTGGCGTCGTCGGGTGAAATGCGGGCCGGCAGCAATTACGGCAAGGGCCAGATGGTGGCGGCGGATTACACCATGAGCCCGAGCATTACCTTCAGCCAGAAAGGCACCCAGGGCGTCGGCGGTGCGCTGGGCGGGCTGGGCTTGCTGGGCAGCGTGGCCGGCGTGGTGGCCGGCGGGCTCAAGGCGAACGAGGCCTCCACCACTTTGCTGATGGTGGATAACCGTTCCGGCATCCAGCTCGCGGCGGCGGAAGGCAGCGCCAAGAACTTCGATTTCAACCTGGGCGGCGCCTTGTGGGGCGGCGGCGGCTTCGGTTCCGCTGGCGGTTATTCCAATACGCCGGAAGGCAAGATCCTGATCGCTTCCTTCATGGATTCGTACAACCAGCTGGTGAAGGCGGTGCGCAATTACAAGGCGCAGGAAATTGCCGGCGGCATGGGGACCGGTGGCGCGCTCGGCGTGCAGGGCGGGTCGACGCCGGCATCCAAGGAGCTGGAGAAGAAGACCAGCAAGAAGAAAAAGTAGTGCTATAGCCAGCGCAGGAAGGCGCCGATCACCGGCGCATTGGTGAGGTCGATCAGGAAACCGCCGGTGGGCGGCACGATGGTGGTCGCGCGTGGCGCCTTGCCGTGCTGTCTGGTGATGGCATCCATGGCGGCCACCGCGGTGGCGGTGGAGCCGATGCCGTAGCCGGCCAGGCCGGCGCTGGCGACGCTGGCTTCCTTGTCCTTGCCCAGCAGCGGGCAGACCACGAAGGCGGCGAAGGCCAGCGTCATCGCGGTGTTGACGGCCAGGATGGCGAGCATGGGGCCGGCAACGCCGGCCAGTTCAGCCAGGTTCAGCGGCGCCAGGGTGACGACCAGGAACAAGGGCAGCAGTACGGCGGCGATCTTGTTGATGACCTCGCCGCGCAGCCAGGTCCCTCCGGCGGCGTCGTGCATCGCACGCACGGCGAAGCCGAGCAGGAGGGCGCCCATGTAGGCAGGCAGGGACGCACCCATCCGGTCGAGGCCGAAGCTGATCCAGGCACCGGCTTTCACGCAGAACGCAACGAGCAGCAGGTGGCCCAGCGCGGGGCGTCCCTGCGCTGCCAGCGCCCGTACGTCTGCCAGGAAGTCCGCCACTACGGGGGACGTGGTCTGCGTCGCCGCATCGCTCGCACCGGCGGCACCGGGCGCACGAGCGGCACCGGCGGCATCAGCGGCAAGGGCGTCGCCAGGGCCGCCAGCAGCACGGCTGGCGCCAGCCGCATCGACGGCTTGGGGGAGGTGGGCGCTGTTGCGCGCAAACGTCGCGGCCTGTGCGTGGCGCATCGCTTTGCCAGCCGCGCTTGCGGCAGCAACGGCGGCGGAACGCGCATGGCGGCGCAGGAGCCAGACCCCGAGCGGGCCGGAAAGCAGGGCGCCGGCGACCAGGCCGAAGGTCGCGGCGGAGGCACCGATGGTCGCGGCCGCTGCCATCCCTGCCTGCTCGAAGCGCGATGAGAAGCCGAGCGCCGTGCCGTGCCCGCCCACCAGCGTCAGCGAACCGCACATCACGCCCAGCAAGGCCGGCGCGCCGAGTGCCGTGGCGACCGCCACGCCGAGGGCATTCTGCGCTACCGCCAGCACGGTGGTCCCAAGCAGCAGCACCGCCAGCATGCGGCCGCCGCCGGCAAGCAGGCGCAGCGGCGCAGCCAGGCCGACGCAGGTAAAAAAGCCGATCAGCAAGGGCAGGTTGACATTCTTCGACGGCCGCGACAGCCACTCGGTTTCCGGCGTGACCAGCCAGGTCCACCAACCGGCGTCGACCTTGGTGGCAAACGCCAGCTCCACGCCCGCCGCCCGCAGCAGCAGGCTGGCCAGCGCAAACAGCAAACCGCCCACCACCGGCACCGGAATGCTGAGCCGCGCCAGCAGCGGGACGTTGCGCAACACGAACTGCCCGAGCAACAGCAAGGGCCAGGCCAGCAGGAGTAGCAACCAGGGAGAGAGTGTCATCCAGCCATATTGCTGAGATTGCAGGGCGCTGTCAAACGCGCGCTGCCGGGCCGGCCCCACCCGCATGGCATTGCCGCGCAAACGGCCTATAGTGTAAGTAGCTCTTCGGAAGGGAGGTTGCCATGACCCGTAAATACATCGACTGCCGCGAATTCCCCAGCGACACCCATTGCAGTGTCGCGATTTCGGCAGACAGCGACGAGGAATTGCTGGAGGTGGCCATCCAGCATGCGGTCTCGGTCCATAAACATGCGGACAGCCCTGAATTGCGCAGCGCCATCCGCGGCATGATCAAGGAGGGTATGCCGCCCGAGCATGTGCTGCCGCCAGGCGTGGGCGCGGGCGTGCCGGAAGGCGTGCGCACGCACTGAACTAAGCCGCCCGCACCGCGGGCGGGGTATCGAGCAGGCGCACCAGTTCGCGTCCCAGCACGCGCAGGCGTGCCGTTTCGACCTGGCGCTTTTTGTAGGCATCGTGGCTGGCCGGGCCTTCCAGCGTCCGGCCATGGCTGGCCTTGTCCATCAGCTGGATCTCGTATTCGAAAAAGAAGCCGATATCGTAATCGGGGCCGCTGGCTGCCGGGTCGTCCGACGGCACATGGATCATCTTGCGCACCGTGACCTGGATGCTGTTGAAGCCCGCACCGCTGTGCGGGTTGTCGGCGCGCGTCTGCGGTGCGGAAATCGCCATCAGTTCCGCATCCATTTTCTCCAGCAGCGCAGCCGGATAGCCATCGGCCGCCTCCAGCAGGCAGCGGTAGCGGGTGAAGATTTGTTTGGCCGCCTCCATGTCCAGCAGGGTATTGCGGGTGCGCTGGGAATCCACATTGGTGACCGATATGAGGTGCGCGCGCTGCAAGGTGCGCAGGGCCAGCAGGCATTCGAAGCGGGTGTTGAACACCATCCGCACGCCGAGGTGGTCGAAGATGTCGGCCGCCAGGTAAGCCGCCTTTTGCAGCAGCTTGAGCAGGATGCTGGCCCGGCTCTTGTTGTTCTTGCGGTCGAAGTGCAGCAGCGGCAGGCAGACTTCGCCATCGCTCAGGTAGACCTGGCCGTCTTCCTCGCGGATCACTTCATCCAGGCTGGCGAACACTTGCTGGCGGATGGTGTTGAAGTAGCGTAGCTTGAGGTTGTTGTCGATGTAGAAGATGCCATGCATGACCTTCAGCACGGCGCACGACCACATGCGGCGCATTTCGACCGGCCCGCTGCCATGCAGCGAAGCGAACACCAGCAAGTCCAGCGGGTCGTCCGGCCGCCGCACTTCGGCCGGGATCAGCGCCGCCTGCTCCGGCGTCAGGAAGGTGCTGCACACGAATTCGAGCGCTTCGCCATGGGCGCGCGCGATCACTTCGCGGGCATGCGGATTGTCGATGTCGAAACCGTATTCGCGCACGAACTGGTGGGCGTCATGCTTGTTGCGCAAGGCCAGCCCGCCCAGGTCGATTGCCGACACGCCCGAGGCGATGGCATTCAGGTAGGTCCAGTTCAAGGAAAACTTGCCCTGGCACTTGAGTGAGGGGTGCATGGGGAAAGTATCGCAGCCTGCGGTGTGGGCTGCAAGCCAGGTGTTGTAAGCAAATCGTGCTTGTGTATTAGTAAAAAAATAATGTAAGATTTTCTCGGTGGTAACTTTTAAAACGCTTAACAGGAGCAACCGTGACCAATCCCTATTCCATGCCGCAATCGGAACTGACCGAACCGGCCAGCAACGAGACGTACATGCCCAAACTGTTTTCCCTGACCGGCCGTATCGGCCGCGTACGTTACCTGGCCTATGGCATTGGCGCCGGCCTGTTGATGCTGCCACTGGCCGTGCTGCTGATGGGGGTCGGCTTCCTGACCGGTGCCGCGGCCGGCCCCGATGCGGCAGCCGGCGGCGGCTTGCTTGGGGTCCTGCTGCTGTACGGCCTGTCGTTCGCGATCACGCTGGTGCTGGCGCGCCGGCGTCTGAACGATATGGGCAAGACCGGCTGGCTGGGGCTGCTGATGCTGGTGCCGCTGGTGAACGTGATCGTTGGCCTGTGGCTGCTGTTTGGCCCGGGCGATGCGCAGGCGAACGAATACGGCCCGGCGCCGGCCCCCAACACCACGGGCGTGCTGATCCTGGCGTGGGTGCTGCCCGTGATTTTCGTGCTGGGCATCATCGCGGCCATCGCGATCCCAGCCTACTCCGGCTACAGCGCGAAGGCCAATGCCGAGCAACTGTAAGGGCCGGGTTTACAGCGAACCGCTTTCCTTGATATCGAGGTAGCGGTTCAACAGCGCGCCGGCCAGTTGTTCCGGCGCGACGTCGACCAGGTGGCCGGCGCGCAAGCCCAGGCGGCGGATGGCTTCCTGCCGCTGTTGCAGGTAATGTTCGCTGGCGGCCAGGCGCAAGGCATCGTCGAAGCCGGCCACCGGCGCCGTGCTGGCGGCATCGAGCGCGTGCTCGCGCAGGCTGGCGCACAGCACCAGGTGGCGCGACGACAACAGGTCCACCGCCTGGCGCAGCGCCACGTCATCCTCATCGCGCACATTCGTCACCAGCACCACGAAGGCGCGCCGGCCCAGGCGGTTCAGCAGGTCGTTGGCGGCGCGCAGGTAGTCGGGCGCGGCTTCGCCGGGCTGCACATCGTAGACCCCGGCCAGCATGCGGTCCAGGCCGATGCGTCCCTTGGCCGGCGGCAGCCAGCGGCCATCCACCCCAAAGCTCATCAAGCCTACCGCGTCGCCCTGTTTGCCGGCCACGAAGGCCAGCGTCAGCACGGCATAGAGCGCATGGTCGAAATGGCTGGTGTCGCCGTCGCGCGCCAGCATGCGGCGCCCGGTATCGAGCAGGAACACCACCTGCTGGTCGCGCTCGAGCTGGTATTCGCGGCTGATCGGCTTGCGGTGGCGCGCCGTCGCTTTCCAATCGATGGAGCGCAGGCTGTCGCCGCGCCGGTATTCGCGCAGCTGCCGGAAGTCGGTGCCTTCGCCGCGCTGGCGCCTGACCAGCGAGCCGCTGGTGGGCGACTGGCGGTCGGTGGCACGCAGGGCCTGGCCCAGCAGGCGCGCCACGTCGGGGAACACTTTGGCCGTCTGCCGCGGGCCGATGCGGTGCGTGGCCTGCCACAGCCCGAGCGGTCCGGCCACGCGCAGCCAGGGCACGCCAAACGCGCCGTCGCCGCGCTCCAGCGGGCGCACGCGGTAGGCCATGGTGGCAAACGCGCCCGGCGCCAGGCGCGTGGCGTGCGGCATGCCTTCCAGTTCCCAGGCGGCAGGGTAATCGTCGAATACGTCCAGCCGCAACGGGGCGGCGCCTTCGTTGTGCAGGGTCAGGCGCACCTCGTGCCAAGCGCCGACCGGCAGCACGCCGGCCATGCTGCGCTCGGCGCGCAGGGCGGGGCGGCGGCGCGCCAGCAGGGCGTCGGCAGCGGCGGTCAGCAGCAGGGCGCCGCCCAGCAGTTGCCACGGCGTTTGCAGCTGCGGCCACAGGCTGGCCGGCACGCCGAGAGCCGTCAGGCCCAGCAAGGCATGGAACAGGCGGCGCGTCGGTTTCATCAGTTGCGCGGCGCGGCGACGGAATCGATCAGGGCGGCCAGCACGTCGTCCGCGCCCAGGCCATCGAGTTCGCTTTCCGGCGACAGGGCGATGCGGTGGCGCAGCACTGGCAGGCTGGCGCGCTTGATGTCGTCCGGCGTGGCATAGTCGCGGCCCGCCATCAGCGCCATGGCGCGCGCCAGGCGCACCAGGGCGATGCTGCCGCGCGGGCCCGAACCCACCGAGACGCCGGGCCACTCGCGCGTTGCGCGCACCATGCGCACGGCGTAATGGGCGACCGCTTCGTCGACGCGGATGCGCGCCACCAGCTGCTGCAGGGCGAGCAGGGTTTCCGGCTTGATCAGGGTGCGCACCTGGGCCACGTCCAGCGCGTCGCCGACGCGTTCCTGGGTCACGGCCAGCAGCATCGCGGCTTCTTCCTGCAAGCTGGGGTAGGCGATGCGGGCCTTGATCAGGAAGCGGTCCAGCTGCGCTTCCGGCAGGGGGTAGGTGCCTTCGCTTTCCAGCGGGTTCTGGGTCGCCAGCACCATGAAGGGCGCGGCCAGCGTGTGCGCCTCGCCTTCGATGGTCACCTGGTGCTCCTGCATCGCTTCCAGCAGGGCGGACTGGGTCTTGGCCGGTGCCCGGTTGATTTCGTCGGCCAGCAGCAGGTGGGTGAACACCGGGCCCTTGCGGATCGTGAAGTTCTGCTGCTTCTGGTCGAAGACGGCGTGGCCCATGACGTCGGCCGGCATCAGGTCGGGCGTGAACTGGATGCGCGAGAAGTCGCCGGCAAAGGTCTTGGCCAGCGCCTTGACCAGCAAGGTCTTGCCCAGGCCCGGCACGCCTTCGAGCAGCACGTGGCCGCCCGCCAGGCAGCAGGCCAGCACCTGCTCGACCACCGTCTGCTGGCCGACGATGGCGCGGCCGATTTCCTCGCGCAGGCGCTGCACGATGTCGATCGCCTGCGCCAGGCGGTCGGCCGGGATGGCATTGTTGCTCGGGATGGACATGCTATCGCTCATGGTGGGCTCGCAATTGTTGGAGTGTTGAGATTTGCCGCGTGAAATCGGCGGCGCGCGCCGCCGCCTTGCCGTGCAAGGCATCGTTGATGTGCGCCTCGGGCAGCCTGGTCAGGCGCGCCAGGCGCCGTGCGCGTTCATTGCCGGACAGCGCGTGCAATTCCGGCAGGCGGCGCAGCAACAAGGCCAGGGTGCGCTTGCGCACCGCTTCCAGCAGCAGCGCGCGGCCTTGCGGCAGCTTCCACAGCCAGCGTCCGCTCGCTTCGATGTGTTCGATCAGGGCGCGGCGCGCGCCGGCGGCGTCCGGCAGCAGGGGCCCGAAGCGGCGCGAAGCATTCCAGGCCCACAGCAGGAGCAGGGCGGCCAGGCCAAGCAGCACGGGCCGGCCATGCTGCCACAGCCAGGCGGCCCAGCTGACGGTTTCATTGTGCTGCACCAGCAGCACCGGTGCGTTGGGGCCCCCTTGCTCGGCCAGCAGTACCAGCAGTTCGCCGTGGTCGAACTGGCGCAGTGCGGCATTGTCGAAATAGCTCTCCACCGTGTCGGAGGCCACCATCGCCACCTTGCCGCGTCCTTCGGCAAACACTTGCACGGCCAGGCCCAGCGTATCGCCCCATAACGGCGGCGGCGCCGACTCATCGATGCGCTGCAAGGCGTCGGACAGGCGGCGCAATTCGATGGTATGGCCACTGCCCGGCGCGGCGAGGCACACCAGGTGGGCCGGCGGCGGCATATCCTTGCCGTCGTCGTCGGCTTGCTGGCCTTGCCGGATCCGTTCGGCGCGCTGTTTGGCCTGGATGGCACGGTGCCGTGCTTCCAGCGGATCCAGGCGGCAGGATTGGTCAATGTGGGCGCGGCCCGACATCGCAATGCCAAAATGCTTGCCCAGCGGGTCGGCCAATTGCTCGCTGATGACTTCCGGCCGCGCCACCTCGTCGTCGCTGTTCTGCACCCAACCCGGCGTCATGACCAGGGTGTTGCCGCGCCGGACCCAGTCCAGCAGCAGCCTGGCCTGGCGCTCGTCCGGCTGGCGCGCGTAAGGCGACAGCAGCAGCACGCCGTCCGGCAGCTTGTTCAGCAACTGGTAGTCCAGCATCGGTTCCACCCGCACCTGGTGGCCGCGCGCTTCCAGCAAACGGGTCGCTGCCAGCATCGGGTTCTTGCGCTGCGCCTCGGAAAAGTGCATCTGGCCGCGCCACACCTTGTGGAACAGCGTGTGCCACAACTCGTAGCCGGCGCCCGCCAGCAGCACCGCAAGGAGGGCAATGGCGATGGCGGTGTGCCGCTTCATGGTGCCCCGCAGTCGAAATGGGCTTGCCAGCGCGCGCACAGTGCGCCCACCGCGTCGCCGGCCGGCCAGCGCGCGCCGTAGGCGGCGTTCAGCCATAGTGTGGTGGCCTGGTCGGCCAGCGCCAGGCTGGCGTCGTCGAGCGTGCCGGCCGCATGGGCGCTGCGGGCGCGCGCCAGGCACTCGCCTTCGGTGGCGCCCTGGTGCAGTTGCAGCGCCTGGCGGCTGACCATGCGCGACAAGGTGGCGCGGTACAACAGGGCCAGGGCGGCGCGCTGCCGGCCTTCCTGCCACAGCGCGCGCACGGCGCCGGCCACGTCGTCCGGCAAGCTTTCCTCGCGAATATCGAGTCCGCCGATTTCGGTGGCCATGGCCGGCGCCGGCGCGCTGCCGAAGCTGAAGCGCAGCGGCGCGGCATAGCGCCACAGCAGCCACGCCACCAGTCCCGCGCCGCCGGCGATCAGTGCCGCCTTGAAGACGCCGGCCATGATGGCGGCCAGCCAGGCCGGCAGCAGCGGCGCGGATTTCGGCTTGTCCTTGTTGGACTGGAAGCCGGGACGCAGCTCCCATTGTTCGGCGCAGCGGAAGCCGCGCAAATCCTCGTGGGCGAACACCCGGTCCAGCTGGCGGCGAATCTCGGCTTGCTGCGCCGAGTGTGCCGCTGCGCGCCCGCTATCCTCCTGCTGCAAGTCCGGCGGCGGAGCGCACTTGGCGGCGGTGGCTGGCGCGGCGGCGGTGGCCGGCGCTGCCGCTTGCACCGGCGGGGGCATGCCGAGCAAAGCCATGGCCAGCAGCGGTGCCGCCATCAGCACGGTCGCGACATGGCGCGCCGGCGCCGGGCGGGCCGGGGCACGCAGCTGGCGCAGCACGATTTCGATATCCCAGGCTTCCAGCGTGGCGCGGCGATTCAGGTAAAGGGTGAAGGTACACGCCGTATAGATCGGGCCGATGACGGCGGCCGCCGCGCACCAGGCGGCGGTGAGCAGCGCAGTTTGCAAACCCGGCTGTTCCCGCAGCCCGAACAGGGCGAAAGGATTGGGCGCATCGCCGGGCAGGAACAAGCCGGCCAGGGCCAGCACGCCCAGCATCAGCACGAATTCGAAAGTGGCGCAGCAACTGCCGAACAACAGCGCCGCGCCGCCGGTGCCGTTGCGCGCAATGGTGGCGCGGCGCGCCGTGGCGACTTTGCCGCGCGCCTGTTCCAGCACCCACACCGGCTGGTGCAGGCCGCGCCCCGCCATGAAGGGCCGCCACCAGGTCAGCATGCGGAACCAGCCGCCGCCCAGTTCGCGCGGCCAAGCCCGCAAGGCGTCGCGCCAGCCGGCCTGTTCGCCGAACACCTGGCGCGCCAGCACGTGCAATGGCGCCCGTTCCAGCAGGGGGCGCAGCCACCAGGGCAATAGCCAGCCCAGTCCCCACTGCGGCCAATACCAGCTCAGCAGGACAGCCAGCGCCGACAGCGGCAGCCACAGTGCCAGCCAGGCACGCCAGGCTTCGGCGCCGCCGGCATGCAGCAGGGCGAAGCCAAGGTCCAGGCCTTGCGCATGGCTGCGCGGCCGGAGGTCGAGCCGCAGCTTATCGAGTTGCATGCGCGCCTTTCGCGCGGCCCGCCAGGCCGAAGAACAGCAACACGCTGGCCCAGCACACGGCGCCCACGCCGTATTTGACGGCCGGCGCCAACGCACTGGCCGACCAGAACGCTTCGAAGAAGGCGGCCAGCACGGTCAGCAAGGCGGCGCCCGCCACCACCGGGTACATGGCGATGCTGGCTTGCTGCAGCGCCTGGCGGCGGCGCAGCCGGCCCGGCCGCAGCAGTGCCAGCCCGAGGCGGACGCCGGCCACGCCGGACAACACCAGGCCGGTCAGCTCGAAGCTGGAATGGGTGACGACAAAGGACCAGAAATTGCCGCGCGTGGCAGGGTCGAGGCTGAGCCAGGCCGCCGCCACGCCCATGTGCATGCCGTTGAACAGCACGCTGAGCAGGGCCGGCACGCCGCCGAAAATCCCGCCGGCAAAGGTGCGGAAGCCGATCGAGACATTGTTCCAGACGTAGAATCCGAACATTTGCACGTCGCCTTCGCTGCCGCCGCGGCCGGTCTTGATACTCGACGGCGCGTACATGCTGTGCATGCGCGCCAAGTCTTCCGGGGCAGCGAACAGGTAAGCGTTGTGGGCGTCGTGCCACACCAGCAAGCCGATCGCAATCGCCGGCCCCAGCAGGCACAGCAGCACCAGCAGCACCAGGCGCCATTCGGCGCGCACGCGCTGCGGCAAATCCTGCCGCAGCCATTGCAGCAGCACGGTGGGCCGTTCCGCTGCCGCGCCGTACAGGGCGTGGTGGCAGCGCGCCACCAGCGCGTGCAGGTAGGACACCAGCTGCGGCGAATAACCGCGCTGGCTGGCCAGGGCCAGGCATTGGCACAGGCGGCGGTATTGCGCGGGCAAGGCCTCGCGGCCTTCGGCGCGTTTGGCCAGCAAGGCTTCGATCTCGCCCCACAGCGGGCCGTAACTGGCTTCGAACTGGGCTTGCTTCACCGGACCAGCCCCGCGGCCATGCCACGCAAACGTTCCAGCGAGGCTTCGCCATCGCGGCCGGTCAGCGGCTCGGCGATGTCGGCCAATTCCAGCATGCGCGCGCGAGGCAAGCGGCGCTCGCGCGCGAACAGGTCGGCCAGCGCGCGCTGCTGGTCCGGCGTCAGGGGGAAGGGCAGGGGCAGCGGCGCCGCATCGGGGATGGCGGCCCGCAGCGGTGGCTTGTCGCGGTACACCACCTGGGTGCCGGCCACGATATCGCCCAGGCGGCGGAACTGGCGGTCGCACAGCATGGCCACCAGGCCGGAGGCATACAGCAGCGGCAGGAAGTCGGCCACCAGGAGCAGGTTGCGCAGCACCGATTCGCGCCAGCGCAGCGGCAAGCCGTCGGCGCGCAGCACTTGCAGGCCGACGATGTATTTGCCGAGCGTGCGGCCGCCGCCATACACCTCGCACAGCACCGGGTAAGCCCAGTAGGCGAAGAAGGTGAGCAGCAGGGTCAAGCCGCTGAACAGTTTTCCGGAAGGGATGACCGAGGCCAGCAGGGAAGCGATGGTGCCCACCCCGAAGCTCCAGGCGATGAAATCGATAGCCCAGGCATAGGCGCGCATGGCCGGCCCGGCGGGGGTGAGCTGCAGGCGCACGCCTTCGGGGGTGGTGAGGGACAGGCGGCCATCGAGGAGGGAATTCATGTCTTTTATTTAACCATAAAACTTCCTCAATGGAAATGTTTGACCCCTGCCGTCTCCTCCAGTTGGCGATAATCGCGCGACTGGCGCACCGAGCCGATGGCTTGCCAGATCGCTTCGATGCGTTGCGGGTCGCGCTGGTAGGTGCCGCGCGCCACCATCAGGTACAGGTTGACCGTGGTATACGGCAGTTCCGCTTGCCGGATGCGTCCCTTGAAACGCGCATCGTCGCGCACCAGGCGGCTCGCTTCCAGGCCTTGCAAGACGGCGACATCGGCGCTGCCGGTCGCCAGCACGCGCAAGGCGTCGGCGGCCGATTTCACATTGTCGTGCAACAGGTAGCCTTTCTCGCGCAATTGCTGGCCCACCAGGTAACCGGAGGGCACCACCACCACCTTGCCCGGGGCGACCAGTTCACGGCCATCCCAGCTGGCCTGGCCGCCCGCGCGCAGGAATACCAGGGCCGTGTCCTCGAACAGGGCGCGGGCCGGGTCTTCGCGGCCATCGGGCAATTGGGGAATACGCGACCAGGCGCGGCGGTCAATCGAATCGGCCGCTCCCACCACGGCGTCGACCTGGCCCAGTTTTAATTCGCTCAGGCAACGCTTCCAGGGTTTTGGAAAATAAATAAATTGTTCATTCAGGTGGGACTGAACTCTTTTTAATAATTCGAAATTCAAGCCTTTGCCGCCCGGCGTGCTCCACGGCCGCTGGTCAATATCTTCAAAGCACAGGCGCAGCGGCGGTTCTTTCGCGGCATGGGCTGCCGTGCCGGTCACGAATGCCAGCAAAACGCAGAGGCTTTTATAGCTCATGGCATAAAGATTAGCACGGCCGCTTACAGCAAACTTTCACTTCCATAAAAAGATCCAGAGCTGTTGTATTTACGCATGTATAAGTGGAAATAATAGACGTATGAAAACCTTGCATATACATTCAGCGCTTGTATCGTTTTGTAGCAATAGATTTCGCTTTATAAATTGTATAGAAGAGAGAGATACATGAATAAACATTTTCCGATTGCAGCCTTGATGTTGTCCGCCAGCCCGTTCGTGCTGCTGGGCCAAGCCCACGCACAGACCCAAGACGCCGCGCCTATCCAGGCGCAGCAAGCTGCCGACAGCTCCACCGATGAGATCCAGAAGGTGGTCATTGTCTCGACCGGCAGCCGCGGTGCCCAGCGCACCATGGTTGATACTCCAGTACCGATTGACGTACTGAGCTCGCGCGAACTGACCAAGACCGGCCAGGCGACCCTCGACAAGTCGATGCAGTTCCGGGTGCCTTCCTTCAACACCGTGCAAACCCCGGTCAACGACGCGACCTCCCTGCTGGACCCGTACGAAATCCGTAACATGGGCCCAAGCCGCGTGCTGATCCTGATCAACGGCAAGCGCAAGAACATGAGCTCGCTGGTTTACACCCAGACCTCGCCAGGCCGCGGCGAATCCGGTTCCGACATTTCCGCCATCCCTGCCGATGCGATCAAGCGCATCGAAGTGCTGCGCGACGGCGCTTCGGCGCAATACGGTTCCGACGCGATTGCCGGCGTGGTCAACATCATCCTGAAGGACAATGCCGAAGGCGGTTCGGTGACGGCGCGTGCCGGCATCACCCATGAGAAAGATGGCGAGATGGGCGGCCTGAGCCTGAACCAGGGCGTGGCCCTGGGCGGCGACCGCGGCTTCTTCAACTACACCATCGACGCCTCGCGCGTGAACCTGGCCAGCCGTTCGGGCGTGGTCAGCGCCGTCGGCGAAGCCGGCGACTTCGGCGCCCCGCTGTCGGAAGTGCAAGCCTTCCTGTCGAAGTATCCGGATGCGCGCAACATCAACGGTTCGCCCAAGACCAAGGCTTTCAAGGGCCTGGTCAACACCCGCTACGACCTGGGCGAAGGCGTCTCCATCTACGGTAACGCCGCGTACGTGAACAAGAAGGTCAACTCCTTCGCCAACTACCGTACCCCGTACTGGCGCCCGACCGACTACGGCCTGCTGCACCCGGCCGGCTCGCCATATGAAGGCTACCAGCCGACCTTCGACGGCACGCTGGACGACTACAACGCCACCGGCGGCGTGAAGCTGGACCTGGGCGGCTGGAATACCGACTTCAGCCTGACCTACGGCGGCAACGAGCAGAAATACGACGTGACCAATTCGGTCAACCGCAGCATGGGCGCCAGCTCGCCGACTTCCTTCTACGCCGGCGGCGTGAAGTTCGAACACTATGTGTTCAACGGCGACATTTCCAAGCAGCTGACCGACACCGTCAACTTCTACGCCGGTACCGAACTGCGCCACGAGAAGTTCGAAGTGAAGGCGGGCGACCAGGCATCTTGGCAAGGCACCGGCGCCGACTCCTTCGCCGGCAACCATCCTGACAACTCCTTCCCATCGTCGCGCTCCAACTATGGCGTGTACGCCGGCTCCACCTGGGACATCACCAAGGACTTCCTGATCGACGGCACCGGCCGCTGGGAGAAGTACACCGACTTCGGTTCGGCCTTCGTGTGGAAGCTGTCCACCCGCTACAAGGCGAACGATTGGGTGACCCTGCGCGCATCGGCCTCGAAGGGCTTCCGCGCACCGTCGCTGGCCCAGATCTACACCCAGAAGGCACAGTACTCCTTCGTCGCCGGCGGCGGCATCCAGGTGTCCGGCCTGGTCAACAACGTGTCGGCGGAAGCCGCCGCGCTGGGCGTGCCGAAGCTGAAGGCTGAGAAGTCCAACAACATCACCCTGGGCCTGGGCCTGAAGCCTGATGCGGATACCAGCATCACCCTGGACTACTACAACATCTCGGTCAAGGACCGCATCGTGCTGGGCAAGGAAATCGTGCCGACCGGCGACCCTACCGCTCAGCTGGACAAGATCCTGGCGGCCAACGGCATCGTTTCGGTCTCCTTCTTCGTCAACGCGGTGAAGACCAAGACCGAAGGTCTCGACTACGTGCTGTCGCGCAAGAACATCCCGCTGGCGGACGGCAGGCTGACCCTGAACCTGTCGGGTAACTACACCCACAAGAACGAGCGTGACGGTGAAGTGAACAACCCGGCCATCGTGGCGTCCGCGGGCCAGTCCGTGCTGGATGCAACCCAGGAGGCGCTGATGTTCACCTCGCGTCCGAAGTTCAAGACCATCCTCGGCGCGGATTGGGACTACAAGCAGCTGAACCTGTCGCTGAACAACACCTTGTTCGGCCCGACCCGCTTCCGCCAGGCAGGCCTGGACAGCAACCTGGAGACCAAGTTCAAGACCAAGACCGTCACCGATTTCGCCGTCAACTACAACCTGACGCCGAACATGACCCTGTCGTTCAACGTCAACAACGTGTTCAACACCACGCCGGAGTGGGAATTCAAGGCCCTGAACGCCGATGGCCAGAAGATCATCAACGATCCGAACCTGAAGTCGATCCAGCGCAACCTGATCACCTTCAACGGCCGCTACGACATGGTGACCTACGATGGTTCGCACTTCAGCCAGTTGGGCCGCACCTACGCAGCTTCGCTGAACTACCGCTTCTAAGCAGCCTTCGCGCTGTTGCCGGAACCGCCCCTCGGGGCGGTTTTTTGTTGGGTGCGCCCAGCATGGGCGTACTCCTGTGGGTGAAAGTCCCGCCGCAAGCTG
>CAMLRG010000057.1 GCA_946482335.1 uncultured Duganella sp.
GCCATCCGTGACCTTGATGCGCCAGTAATCGATCGATGCGGTCAGATCCTTCACCGGTTCGAACACCATGCCGGCCGAATACGAGCGCGACTTCTCGGGCTGCAGGTCCGGATTGCCGCCGCTCTTGCCCGGCTGGACCGAATGGCAGGCCGTGAGCGGATTGACGCCGGGTTTTACCACACCGCCCGGGCACAATACGGGATCGTCGTAGGCGCCCACGGTCATCGTGTCGAAGGTCGGCGAATGCAGCTCGTACAGCGAAGGCGCGCGGAAGCCACTGCTGGCCGAGGCGCGGAACATCGCCTGCTTTACCGGCTGGAAGCGGATGCCCAGCTTGGGGTTGAACGTGCTGCCGGCATCGCTGTACCTGTCCTCGCGCGCCGCCAGTTGCAGTTCCAGCGTCTTGAACAGCGGCGCCACCACTTCCGCGTACACGGCCGACAAGTTGCGCGAGGCATCCTTGTCCTTTACGCCGAACAGCGCCGTTGCGCGGTAGATCGACGCCTGGTCGACCGTCGCATGGTTGACGGTATAGCTCGAATTCTCGATGCGGTGTTCCGCCCCGATCGCCAGCGCCAGCGCGCCGCCCGGCAGCGTCATCACGTCGCGCGAGGCGCGCAGGTCGATCCCCGCATTGCGCGCCTTGGTGTGGAGCGCATTGCCGATCAGGAGTGCATTCTGCAGATAAGCCGCGCCTTGCGCATCCTGCTGGCCAAACGGGTTGAGGATACCGGAATCGATGCCCGGCTGGATCATGGCATCCTTCACGTAGCCGCCCATGAAGTCCTGCGTGACGCGCGTGCGCGCATAGTTGGCGCCGCCCACCCAGTCCCAACCGAAAGCCGCACCTTCCACATTCAGCACGATGCGGTCGGACACGCCGAGATTCTTCGAAGTGCGCTGCCCTGCTTCCAGCGGACGCCAGTTGAACGACAGGTCCTCGCCGGTCAGACCATTCACGGCCGGCGTGCCCCCCGCCCCGCCCGGATACCACTTGTTATCGGCACGCATCTTGAGGCCGGTCAGCGGCGGCGGCGCAATGCGGCTGATATTTTCGCTTTCCGAATGCAGGTAATCGAGCGAAGCCAGGCCGTAGGCACCAAAACGCAGCGCGCCCTTCACATACGCTGTGGTCTGGCGGGTATCGGGAATATCGTCGACCAGGCGCGCGTAATCCTGGCGGCACGTGCCCATGTCCTTGACGCCATTGCCCGCCTGCGGCACCGTATCCGGCGCAAAGCAGCCCGACGCAAAGCGCGGGTTGCCGGTGATACCGTTGGCGGAGAAGAAGTTGGCCGGGAAGGTCGTGCCGCTGGTCTTGTTGATGCCGTAGGCCGGCTGGATGCCGGTCGACGAATAATGCCGGTCAATGGAGCGCACCCGCTTCTGGTCGTGACGGTCGACCACGCCGAAAATATTGTAGCCATCCTTTTCCAGGTCGCCGTAGCCCAGTGTGACGTTGCCGCGTTTTTCGCGGCCGCCCGCCTGCTGCGGGACAATGGCTTCAACCGTGCCGGAAATGCCGGTGAACGAACGCTTGGTGATGAAGTTGATCACGCCGGCCACCGCGTCGGTACCGTAAATATGGGATGCGCCGTCGCGCAGGATCTCCACGCGGTCAAGCGCCGCGAACGGAATCGCATACAGGTCGACGCTGTTGCCATCGAAAGGATGGTTCGCCAGCCGCCGCCCATTCAGCAGCACCAGCGTGCGGTCGTCGCCCAGGCCCCGCAGGTTGGCCGACGACTTGCCGCCGCCGTCGAAGCCGATGCTGGTGCTGCCCACCGTCGTTTGCTGGTTGGCCGATACGGAGTTCAGCACTTCCTCCACCGTGGTCATGCCTTTGCCCACGAATTCCTCGGCCTTCATGACCGTGACGGGCAAGGCGGATTCGCTGGCGATGCGCTTGATCGACGAGCCGGTCACCGTTACGCGCTGGACGTCTTTGTCGGGCTCCTGCTGCTCCTGCGCCAGCGCCGGCATCGCGCCGCCGAATGCAAGCAGAATGGCGAGATGGATGCGATTGATTTGAAACATTCTCTTGGTCTCCTCTTTGAACGACTTATAAAAACTTGTGCGTTCAATCTTGGGATCTTCACGAGGAGACTGCGCCGCAAATCCTGCGCAACTTGCAAAAAAACGCTTCAGGCTGCGATGGTGAGGACGTCGTCCGACGACTGGCGCGCGAGCTGCCTGAACGCCGCCGGCGCCAGGCCGAAGCGGCGCGCGAAGGCCCGTGAGAAATGGCTGGGGTTCGTGAAGCCGAGTTCGACCGCGACGTCGATGATGCGCGCGTCGCCCTCCGTCAACATGTCGCGCGCGCGTTCCAGCCGCAGTTTCATCAGGTACTGGTGCGGCGGCATGCCGACCGACTTGTGGAATTCGCGCGAGAAGTGCGACTCGCTCATGGCGCAGGCATCGGCCAGCTCCACCACGGGAATGTCCTCCGCCATGCGCTGCGCCATGTACGCCAGTATTTTCTGCAAGCGCGAACCGGCCAGGCTGCTGGAGGCAGAGGCGGCGGGCAACTGGGCATGCTGCTGCAACAGGTATGCCACCAGCGCCGACGTCAGGTGGTCGCGGAATTGCGGCGCCCAGCTGCCGGCCAGCGTTTCGGCATCGAGCAGCTTGCGGGTCAGGTCCGTCACCACCCGGTCCGGCGCCACCCAATTGCTGGAAAGCGTGCGCAAATCCTGGCCGCAGGCCGCCGCCATGGCATGCACCGCCGGCGTCGGGATGAAGATGTTGACGATGTCGCAGCCGCTCAAACGGCGCCAGCGCCCTTTCGCGCCGGGCATGCAGACGCGGAAGCGGTTGGCGCCAATCACGCCGCTGGAAATGGGCTCGCTATCGTTCCAGATTTCGGACTGGTGGGGTTCCTGCTGGATCGCGAGGCGGTAGCTGTCGGGATGCGGCACGATGCTGCGGATCGCGTCATCGGGACCATCCGCCGTCCAGCGTACGATCACCGCGCCCGATGTCGGCAGCGGCCCGATACACGTACGCAGCGGACCGTTGGCGCCGGTCAGGCGGAACCATTCCTTGAGTGCGGCAATATCCGTGGACTGAGCCATGATTGACCTATCGACAAATCGTATACCGTATAATACTTGAGGATTTCCACTTCAACAAGGCGATGCCGCGCCACGGTCGCCCGGGCGCCACAGGCGGTTATACTGATGCCCATGAAAACTCTGCTTTCCGCTGCGGTCGTGGCAGCACTCCTGACTGGCTGCGCCGGCATTGGCGCACACGGCTTTTACGCCAATCCATCGGCTGCCAGCACGTTCGAAATGTGCAAGACGCTCGTCGCCGGGGCGCCCGACATGGATTTTGCCAACGCCCTGCGCATGGAATTGGGCCGCCGCGGCGTGGCCGAATCGTCCTGCCCTGGCATCATCAAGCAGCGCGAAAACCTGGTAACCGCCGGTGTTGTTGCGGGCGTGGTAGCGCTGGCGGTCGCAGCCAGCAGGCATAGCGACGTCAGCGTCGGCGTCGGCGGCACCATCGGCGTCTACGGCGCTTCCGACATCCCGTACGGCCCGGCTTCCGCGCCGCTGGCCGATCGCGACTGGGCCTGGGACCAGTACATTGGCGACAATGGCAGCGCCATTTGGGCTTGCCGTGGCATCCAGACCGGCGCCCTGACCGATCCATCCCGCTGCAACGGTAAACCGCTGGTCGACAACATCTGGCCCGGCCCGGCCGCCCCATTCCGGTAGAACTTTTTCGCGTGGGCGCGCTCCAAGGTAATGTCCTATATTGAACCTGGAGGCGACATGGAAACGAATGGCAACGACGTGCCCGCACGCATCGATTCCCTGGAGAATCGCGTACGTCATCTGGAAGTCATGACCGGCGAAATCCGGACCAAGGTCGACAGCGTGGCGCATGACATGGCAAACAATATGGCCACCAAGGCCGATGTCGCCATGCTGATGGCTGAAATGGCCCAGCAAAAAGCCTATGTCTCGGACCGCCTCGAACAGCACCTGAGACTGGTACTGGTCACCCTTGCCGGCAGCCTCATCGCCGGAATCACCATCATGACCTTCGTGCTCAACTACGCCACGCCCCCGCGCCCGCCGGCAGTGCAGCCCCAGCCCATCATCATCACCGTGCCGTCGAACAACTAGCTAGGCAAGCTTGAAGACTGACTTGAGTTCTGCGACCTGCTCCGGGTTCAAAGGGCTGGTCGGCGTATTGCGCAGCAGCAAGAACAGCTTGGCCGTCTCTTCCAGCTCCTCTGTTGCATGGACGGCAGCTTCGATCGACGTCCCCGAAACAACCGGCCCGTGGTTGGCGAGCAGCACCGCGCAATGTTTGCGCGCCAGACCACGGATCGCATCGCCCAGCTTCGGATCGCCGGGACGGTGATAGGGAACCAGCGGCAGCCGGCCTATTTTCATCACGAAGTAAGCGGTCAAGGGCGGCAAGCAATCGTCATGCTTCAGGCCGCACATGCAGGACACCGCGGCGGAATGCGTCGAATGCAAATGCACGACTGCGCCTGCCCCAGCACGCTCCTCGTACATCGCACGGTGCAGGAAGGCTTCCTTGGATGGCGCATCGCCGCTGACATGGCGGCCGTTCCAGTCGAGTTTGGCCAGCCGCGCTGGATCGAGACGCCCGAGGCAGGCGTTGGTCGGCGTCAGCAGCCAGCCGTCATCCAGCCGCACGCTGATATTGCCGCTGCTGCCGGCGCTCAGGCCACGTTCGAACAGGGAACGGCCGAAAGCGGCGATCTCTTCGCGCAACGCGGCTTCACCGCGGCCGGTGGAAATCATGGTGCTCATTGCAGTTTGTCCCAGGCCTTGAGGAAGAAATCCTCGCTGCCAAAATTGCCGGACTTGAGTGCGAGCGCCAGCGGCCGCATGCCGTTGTCGCTCAAGGTACTCGTCCACGGCACACCGGGATCGATTTCCGGCCCGATGCGCAACCCCGTCACGCCGAGGGCCTTGACGACGGCGCCGGAAGTCTCGCCGCCGGCCACGATCATACGGCCCACGCCGGCCTGCACCAGGCCGCGCGCAATCGTCGCCAGCGCATTCTCCACCAGATTGCCGGCTTGTTCGATGCCGAGTTCGGCCTGCACCAGCCTGACTGCCTCGGGCGTGGCGGTGGCATAGACCAATACCGGTTGTTGCGCGAGGCGGCTGCCTGCCCAGTCAAGCGCTGCCGCAATGACATCGTCGCCGCGCGCCAGGCGTATGGGATCGACGTGAAAGGAGGGGAAAGACGCGCGCATGACTTCCACTTGCCTTTGCGTGGCCACGGAACAGCTGCCCGAAATCACGGCGCGCAGGCCGCCACTCTCCGGCAACGCATCGGCGACGGCATGCGCCGCCAGCAGGCCGCGGTGGCGGAAGTTTTGCGGCAAGCCCAGTGCGATGCCCGAACCGCCGGTCACCAGCGGCAAGTCGGCACAGGCCGCGCCGATCGCGTCAAGGTCGGCATCGCCGAGCGCGTCGACGATGGCAAGGCCGTGGTCCTGCCGGCGCAGCGCGTCGAAGCGTTCGCGGATCGCCGCAGCGCCCTGGCACACTATCGTGTGGTCGACCAGTCCGACCTTGCGCTGCGCCTGCTGCTGCAGCACCCGGACCAGGTTCGCATCGGTCATCGGCGTCAGCGGATGGTTGCGCATGCCGGACTCGGAGAGCGGCACATTGCCGACAAAGAGATGGCCCTGGTACAAGGTACGCCCGTTGGCGGGATAGGCCGGACAGGCGATGGTGAAACCGGCGTCCAGCGCTTGCATCAAGGCTTCGGCGACGGGACCGATATTGCCGCGTGGCGTGGAATCAAAGGTCGAGCAATACTTGAAGAAGAACTGCCGGCAACCGGCCGCGCGCAACCAGCGCAACGCCGCCAGTGACTGCGCCACCGCTTCCTCGACCGGAATAGTGCGCGACTTCAACGCAATCACCACCGCGTCGACATCATCGGGCAGCGGCGCTTCGGACACACCAATCAATTGCACGGTACGCATTCCCGCCTTCACCAGCATGCCGGCGAGATCGGAGCCGCCGGTGAAATCGTCCGCAATACATCCCAACAAAGCGCTCATGGCCTGCCTCCGGCCACGGCGGCCAGCGCCGCCGCCGGCGCGCACTGCTTGGCGAAACGGGCGATGTGGTATTGCCCGATCGGCGTGCTGGTGGCGCCGGTGTGGATCAGCTCCGCCATCACGCTGCCCACGCCCGGCCCCAGCTGGAAGCCTTCGCCGGAGAAGCCGAAGGCGTAATACAGGCCCGGTACGCGCGCACTCGGCCCCATGGCCGGCTGGCTGTCCTCCATATAGCCCTCGATCCCGGCCCAGACGCGGATGATGTTCAACTGCTTGAGTGCCGGTACCACGCGCGGGGCGTTTTTCAGCTTGTACAATGTGCGGCTCGGGTTCACATAGGCGCGCACGTTTTCAAGGTCCGCCGGTTCATGGCCTCCGCCGCCGATGATGATATTGCCGCGCGCAACCTGCCGCAGGAATACCACCTTCTCGAACACATCAGCCATCGCACCGATGGTTGGCCCGATGGCATAAGGCACGGGTTCAGTGACGCACATCTGCGGCGCTTTGGCGATCATCGGCACCGGTTCGCCGAAGGCGCTGCTGATACGGTTGCCCCATGCGCCGGTGGTGACGAGCGCCACGGGCGCGCGGAAGGTCCGGCCATCGGCGGCGGTCACGCGGAACTCCTCGCCATCCTTTTCGACGCTGACGATTTCGGTATTCTCGAATACTTGCGCACCTTCGCGCGCTGCGGCACGGCCGATCGCCGGCGCCGCCAGGCGGGGATTGGCATGGCCGTCATAAGGGGCATAGCAAGCCGCCGTGATTTCCGGTCCCAGGTAGGGGAAGCGTTCGCGCAGCACCTTTGCGCTCATCATCTCCATGCCCAGCCCGAAGTCCTTCGCGTCTTCCGTGTATTTCAACATCCGCTCTTCATGCGCCGGTGTGTAGCCGACGCGCAGATGGCCGTTCAACAACAACTCGACATCAGCGCCGAACAATTCCTTGAACTGCAGCCAGATCTCGCGCGAACGGTTGGACAGTGGCAGCTGGTCGACCGGGCGGCCCATCCGGCGCGTATTGCCGAAGTTCACGCCGCTGGCCTGCTGACCGATCAGGCCCCGTTCGAGCAAGATCACGGACAGCCCGCGCTTGCGTAAAAAGAAGGCCGATGAAGCCCCCATGATGCCGCCCCCGACAATGATCACATCCGCTTTTTGCGCATTCATTCCATCTCCTCCCCCACCGCCATCCACAGCGGCTTGACCGGCGCCTGTCCCCGCAGGCGCCCTACCTGTTCCACCGGTACGCTGGCGGCATGAGCGATGACTTCCGCCCCCGCGTGACCGCAATACCGCCCCTGGCAACGCCCCATGCCGACGCGGCACAATGCCTTGGCACGGTTTGCCTCCAGTGCGGCCTTTCCGCTCACAGTGCGGCGCAATTCGCCCGCTGTAATCGTTTCGCAACGGCAGACGATGGCGTCGTCCGGCAGCAGCGCCGCCTGCTGCGCCGGCCACGGAAACGCTTGCGCCAGGCCCCGGCGGAAACGCTCCATGCCTGCCTGTTGCGCCCGCAGCCCCTGCAATTCGCCTTCCGCCACCGGGAGTTTGAAATCCTTCAGCACCGCCATGGCGGCCAGGCGGCCGCCAATTTCCGCGGCATCCGCACCGAGCACCTTCATGCCGTCGCCGGCCAGGTAGACGCCTGGCACCGAGCTGCGTCCATCTTCCCCGACCTCGGGCAGCCACTGGCGAGTCTCATGGTCGAAACGGAAGGTGCAACGCGCCAGGTCAGCCAACTGGGTTTCAGGGCGCAGGTGGTAACCCATGCCCACCGCATCGCATTCGAAGGAACGCTCCTTGCCGTGCCGGTCGCGGATCACCACTCCCCGCACCCCGGCGTCCGGCGAACCCTTGATTTCGACCGGCGTGATACCGGTCAGCACCGGCACGCCCGCGCGTTTCAGGTTTGCCACCAGCGCCAGGCCATCGCGCAGAACCGCAGGGCGCGCCAGCAGTTTCGGCAACGCGGCCACGCGGCGCATGAAGGGCGAAGTGTCGAGCACGCCAGCGACCGTGGCGCCGGCCTGCACATATTGCGAAGCCACCAGGTACAGCAGCGGCCCGCTGCCGAGAAACACGACTTGCCGGCCGATCGCGCAAGCCTGCGCCTTCAAAGCAATCTGCGACGCGCCCAGGCTGTAGGTACCTGCGTAATGCCAGCCCTTGACCGGCATCAGGCGGTCGGTCGCGCCGGCGCAAATCACCAGCGCGTCATAAGGCAGGGCCTTGTTGCGTCCGGCCTGTACGACGTACAGCTTGCGGTCGGCGATATTCCAGGCCAGCGTCTCAGGCAGGTAATCGACCTTGCCGCGCAGCGCCTCAAAGCTGCCATGGAGCGCTTGCGCCTTGCCCGCTTCCGTGCCGTACAGTTTGGCATAGGGGCGGGTGAAGTTGCCAGGCTGGCGGCGGTAGATCTGGCCCCCGCAACTGCGGTTCTCGTCGACCAGGGTCGGGCGCAGGCCGGCGGCAACCAGGGTTTCGGCGCAGCGCACGCCGGAAGGCCCGGCGCCAATGACGATTACGCGCGGTTGGGCCATGTCGCCTCCGGTTGCGCCGTTACGATATGCATGCCATCTTCCACCACGGTGGTGCAGGCGCGCAAGCGCCCGCCGCCTGCGGCCCAGACCCAGCAATCCTGGCAGGCACCCATCAGGCAAAAGCCGGCGCGCTTGCCATCGCCGAATTCGGATGCGCGAAGGTGGCGCGCATTGTTGAGCACCGCGACCATCAGTGTGTCGCCGGCAAGGGCTTCCACGGCGTGCCCGTCGATGACCAAGCGTACCCGCTGGCGTCCGGTTTCAGCCAGGCGTGCAAAGCGTCCGCCACCCAAGCCGGCGCGCTGTCCTGGAATCTCAATCATATCCACTTCTCTCCTTTCAATGAATCTTCGGCGCCGCACCCGCCAGCTCCTGCATCAGCAGTGGCGGGCTTGCCAGGACCGGGCATGGCAGTTGCGCCGCGAGGGTGTCGCGCAAGTGCGCCAGCGATGCCTGGGCAAGCACCAGCACATCCACTTCCCCTGCAATCGCCCTGGCCGCCTCAACAAGCAATGCGTCATGCCGCGCACGGTCGCCCGCCATCAGTGCCTGGTACGCCTCGGCGCGCAGCACCGTCTTGACAATGATCTCGCGTCCTTGTTGTGCGGCATGCGCTTGCAGCAATGCGCCGCTCGGTTCCACGGTGCTGGCCGCCGTGCAGAGCAAGCCAATGCGCGTCCCGCTGCGCACTGCTTCCGACATCATCGGGTCATCGATCTTCAGGATCGTTTGCGGTGTGAGCCGCCGCGCGATATCGACCGCCGGGGACATCGATGAACAGGTGACGACGATCAGGTCCGGTTGCGTTTCGGCCGCCAGTACGATCTGGTCGACCACGCGCCGGTACACCAGCGCCCCAGGCGCGCCGCGCAACAGGTCTTGCAACAGGCTTTCGTTAAGGATGTGGAAGCAGTCGGCATCGGGCATTTCGGCGCGTAAGCGCGCGCGGAAATCATCGACCAGGAAACCGACGGTATGGACAAAGGCAATGCGTTTACTCATTCATGACTCTCCCGCAAGCCCCGCGCGTGCGGAGCGGATGAGTCATCATATTCGGAATTTGATATCATATAATTTACATTTTCTAACTTCATTCGGTCTCAACCGTTAATAATGGATGGCCTTTCCGATTTATCGTTTTTCGCGCTCGTGGTGAAATGCGGCAGCATGGCTGCCGCCGCCCAGGACCTGGGGGTGACGCCGCCGGCGGTCAGCAAACGCCTGGCCGCCATCGAGGCGCGGCTGCGTGTCCGCTTGCTGAACCGCACGACGCGACGGATGAGCTTGACCCCGGAAGGCGAAACCTACCTGGCCGAAGGCGAAAGAATCGTTGCCGATCTGGAAGCGCTGGAGCAAAAGATTTCCGGTGCCAGCGTCACCCCGCAAGGCCTGCTCCGCATCAACGCCACCCTCGGTTTCGGCCGCAAGCAGCTGACACCACTGATTTCCCGCTTCGCCAGGCAGTTTCCGGCAGTCGACGTGCAGCTGCACCTGAGCGAACGCCCGGTGAACCTGGTGGAGCAGGCCTTCGATCTCGCCATACGTTTTGGCGAGCAGCCGGACGCGCGCATTACGGCGCGCAAGCTGGCGGACAACCGGCGCTTCTTGTGTGCTTCGCCGAACTACCTTGCCGCACGGGGCACGCCGCAGTCGCCGCGCGACCTGCACAACCACAGCTGCATTGTGCTGCGTGAAAACGATGAGATTTATGGAAGCTGGCACTTCACGTCCGGCACCCGGCAGGAAGCGGTCAAGGTCAGGGGACCATTGAGCAGCAACGATGGCGAGACCGCCCTTGCCTGGGCGCTCGATGGACATGGCATTGTGTTGCGCTCGGAATGGGATGTGGCACCTTACGTGCGATCGGGGCGCCTGCGCCGGCTGCTTCCAGACTGGGCAGCGCCGCCGGCAGACATTTACATCATGTTCCCCACCAAAAGCCATTTGCAGGCCAGGACGCGTGCCATGGTCGACTTCATGCTGGACGCGTTTTCCGACAAACGGGGTAACCATCCGGCCACCGGCAATGATGCGCTGAGATGGTGAACCGCCTCGATACTGTGCAGCACGCGCTGCGCCAAGTCTGGCGGCTGTAGAACTGGCGAATAATGCGGTGTAGAGACGAAAGAAAGCCTTATTGTGCTAGCTGCGCCGCTTAGGCTGGCACCTTCGTTCGGGGAATGCTGAGTAAGATATCTCCAGCTTCTTCACCTCCCCTCCACGAAAGGAAAATCATGAGCATCGTCTACCGGCCCAAATACATCAGCTTCGATTGCTACGGCACTTTGACCAACTTCCAAATGGCGCCGATGGCCCGCAAGTTGTTTGCCGACCGTATCCCTGCGGAAGACATGGAACAGTTCTGCAGGGACTTCGCGACGGCCCGCCTTGACGAAGTGATGGGCGACTGGAAGCCTTACTACGAAGTGATCTTTGACTCGGTGCTGCGTACTGCGAACCGGTGGAAAATTCCATTCCACGAAGCGGACGTGCGTGCCATCTACGATGCCGTGCCCACCTGGGGACCGCATCCGGACGTCGTTGAAGGGCTGGCGCGAATCGCCGATAAGATTCCATTGGTGATCATGTCGAACGCCATGGATCACCAGCTGGTGCATAACGTCGAAAAGCTGAAGGTTCCTTTCCATCGCGTGTTCACCGCTCAACAAGCAAAGGCCTATAAACCGCGTCATCGTGCATTCGAGTACATGATTGAAAAATTGGGCGCCAAGCCGGAAGATTTCCTGCATGTGTCGTCCAGCATGCGCTACGACCTGATGCCGGCAAACGACATGGGCATCAAGAACAAGGTCTTCGTCAATCGTGGCCATGAGCCTGGCACGCCCTACTATGGTTACAGCGAAATCAACGATATCGGCGGATTGGCCGCCCTTGTCGGTCTCTAAAGATTGTCAGACACGCCACCAGCCTGCATATTGGAGATTGAACTGATGGACAACAACGAAACTTCGCCCAAACGAACGCTGCGCAGCGCTCGCTGGTTCCGCAAAGACGACCTGCCCGGCTTTGTGCACCGCTCGACCCTGGCTGCGGCAGGGTGGAGCCGTGAAGACCTCATGACCCGCCCAGTCGTTGGGATCCTGAACACGTGGTCGGACATCAACCCGTGCAACCTCAACCTGCGCGCGCTGGCGGAGGAGGTACGCACAGGCGTGCTGGAAGCAGGTGGCATCCCGTTCGAGGTTCCGCTGATGTCAATCAGCGAAAACATCATCAAGCCGACGTCGTTCCCGTTCCGAAACCTGCTGGCGATGGAGGTGGAGGAAACACTGCGTGGCTATCCTTTCGATGCCGTCGTCCTCCTCGGCGGCTGCGACAAGACGCAGCCGGCACTGTTGATGGGTGCGGCCAGTGCCAGGATTCCCTTCGTATTCCTCGCCAGCGGCCCGGCGACACCGCGCTCGGCGAGCGGCGGGCAGTTGGCAAACGCCACTGGCGTCTGGCGCTTGGTCGACCAGCTTCGTGCTGGCCAGTCGCAATGCGACTTCTCAACTTTCGAAAAAGATGTCATGGGCACGGTAGGCCACTGCGCCGAAATGGGCACGGCCTCGTCAATGGCGGCCCTTTGCGAGGCGCTGGGTGTGGCGCTGCCCGGCAGCAGCTTCGTGCCGGCCACTGACCGCCGCCGCAGCCATCTCGCCAGGGAGGCGGGCCGACGCTGCGTTCGCCTGGCAGACGACGGCGCCCCGCGCCCGGAAGAAATCCTCGATGCGCGCGCCTTCGACAACGCCATTACCCTCTTGTGTGCAGTGGGCGGCTCGACCAACGCGATCATCCACCTCCTGGCACTTGCCGGCCGCGTCGGCGTTCCTTTGAGCCTGGACCGCTTCGATGAGATAGGCCGCCGCGTGCCACTCATCGCCAACGTCCAGCCAGCCGGTGAACACTTGACTGAACGGCTGATGACGGCCGGTGGCGTCCCTGCCCTGCTCAAGACACTCAAGCCGCTGCTGCACCTGGACGCACGGACGGTTGACGGGCGTACGATCGGCGAGATCATCGAGTCGGTTGAAGTTCTCGACCCCGAGGTGATACGGCCGCTGGACCAGCCCGTGAAGACCGGCGAGACCCTGATCGTGGTGAAGGGCAATCTTGCGCCGGACGGCGCCGTGATGAAGACTTGCGCCGCCGACCCTAAGCTGTTCCGGCACCGCGGCCGCGCCGTGGTGTTCGAAGACGTGCAAACCATCGCCAACCGCATCGACGACCCCGCGCTCGATATCGATGAGAACAGCGTGCTGATTCTGCGCAATGCCGGCCCGGTGGGCGCCGCGATGCCGGAGTGGGGCATGCTGCCCCTGCCCCGTAAGCTCCTCGAGCGCGGCGTGCGCGACATGCTGCGTATCTCGGATGCGCGGATGAGTGGCACCGCCTACGGCGCGGCCGTGCTGCACGTCTCGCCGGAAGCCGCAGTGGGCGGCCCGCTCGCCCTGGTGCGCGACGGCGACATCATCGAACTGGACGTGGCTGAGCGTCGTCTGGAACTGTGCGTCGAGCCGGAAGAGCTCGAACGCCGCCGCCAGGCGTGGCAGCCGCCAGCCCGCACGCACGCACGCGGCTACCGCAAGCTGTACGATGACCACGTCGAACAGGCGCACCGTGGATGTGACTTCGATTTCTTGCGCGGTGCCGACCAGGAGACGCTCCCTGAGGGCCTGTTCGATGGCTGGGTAGGGGGCTGGTAATCATGGCAATTCTTTATCGATCTGACGCCCCGCGGGCAGCGGCTTGGGCGAAGTACTTTTCAGCGCATGCTCCCGACCTCGATTTCCGGGTGTGGCCCGACGCCGGAAATCTCGACGAAATTGAATACCTGATCGCCTGGCAGGCGCCGCCGGATTTGCTGGCTGCCCTGCCGCGGCTCAAGGTGCTGTTCTCCTCAGGCGCCGGGATCGATCACGTCGACTTCTCGACCGTTCCAGCGCACATTCCGATTGTCAGGATGGTCGAACCCGGCATTATCGATGGCATGGTGGAGTATGTGAGCCTGGCCGTGCTCGCCCTTCACCGCGACTTCTTTGATTATGTGGCGGCGAAAGCGGCGCGTGGCTGGGCCCCCCTGGAGGTGCCACCGGCGTCGGCGCGCTCCATCGGCGTGATGGGACTTGGCGTGCTGGGACGGGCGGTCCTCGATCGGCTCGCGGCTTATGGATTCAGGCTGCGCGGCTGGAACCGCTCGCCGCGAGACATTGATGGCGTGGAAATTTTCACCGGTGCCGACCAGCTGCAGCCTTTCCTCGCCGGCTGCGACATCCTGATCTGCCTGTTGCCGCTGACCTCGGCCACCAAAGGGATCCTGAACGCCGGGCTGTTTTCCGCGCTGCCGCGCGGCGCGGCGCTGATCAATGTGGGCCGCGGCCCGCACCTGGTCAATGCGGATCTGCTCGAAGCGCTGGATGCCGGCCAGCTATCGCGTGCGATTCTGGACGTGACCGATCCCGAGCCCCTGCCGCCGGAACACCCGCTCTGGTTGCATCCGCGGGTTTTCCTGACCCCCCATGTGGCGAGCATGACGCAGCCTGAGACCGCAGCTCCAATCCTGCTCGAGAACCTTCGCCGGCACCAGCGCAGCGAGCCGCTCAAGGATGTCATCGACCGCACCCGTGGCTATTGATTGCTGGTCGACCTGTTAGCGCTAGCCTTTGCTGGGCACAGGGACATCTGACAGATAAGAAAGAGGAATTAATGAGAATTGGCATTCCTGCCGAGACCTGGGCAGGCGAGACCCGTGTTGCCGCGACTCCCGAGACCGTGAAGAAATTATCGGTGAATCACAGGGTGATCGTCCAGCATGGCGCGGGTATGGCGGCTTCAGTCACCGACGAGGCATATGCAGCTGCTGGCGCCATCATGGGCAGTGCGGCTGAGGCATTCAATGCCGATATCGTGCTCAAAGTACGGGCGCCGAATCAGGACGAGCGTGCGCTGATCAAACCGGGAACAGTACTGGTCGGCATGCTCAATCCCTTCGACGCCGACAACCTTGCCGCAATGGCAGCGTCTGGCCTACGGGCCTTCGCGTTGGAAGCCGTGCCGCGCATCACGCGCACGCAATCGATGGACGTCCTCTCATCGCAGGCCAACATCGCCGGCTACAAGGCGGTCATGGTGGGGGCACATACCTACCAGCGCTTCATGCCAATGCTGATGACGGCGGCCGGCACGGTGAAAGCCGCCCGCGTGCTGATCATGGGCGTGGGCGTGGCGGGGCTACAGGCCATTGCAACGGCCAAGCGCCTGGGCGCGGTCATCGAAGCGTCCGATGTACGGCCGCCCGTGAAGGAACAGGTGGAGTCGCTGGGCGCGAAGTTTCTCGATGTGCCATACCTGACGGACGAGGAACGCGCGATTGCACAAGGCGCGGGCGGCTATGCGCGTCCCATGCCGCCGGATTGGATGAAACGCCAGGCGGAACTGGTGCATGAGCGCGCCAAACTCGCCGACATCATCATCACCACCGCCCTGGTCCCGGGGCGCACCGCGCCCGTGCTGATCAGCGAGGAAACGGTAAAGGCAATGAAGCCGGGCTCTGTGATCGTGGACCTGGCGGTGGCGCAGGGCGGCAACTGTCAGCTCTCCGAGCCTGGCAAGACCGTGACCAGGCACGGCGTGCATATCGTGGGCGAGCCGGACCTGGCCTGCCAGGTGGCGGCCGATGCGTCCGCATTGTACGCGCGCAATGTGCTCGACTTCCTCAAGCTGATCATCGGCAATGATGGCGCACTGGCCATCGAGCGCCAGGACGAAATCGTTAACGCGACGCTGGTATGTGCCGACGGCGCGGTACTGCGCAATTAAGGAGAAACGCAATGGAAACCAGTCATACCATCATCAATCTGATCATCTTCGTCCTGGCTATCTACGTTGGCTACCACGTGGTCTGGAACGTGACGCCGGCGCTGCATACGCCATTGATGGCGGTGACCAATGCGGTGTCGGCCATCATCATCGTCGGCGCCATGCTGGCGGCAGGCTTGACCGAAGGGCTGACGGGCCGTGTGGCGGGCACGTTCGCGGTTGCGCTGGCGGCTGTCAACGTATTCGGCGGCTTCCTGGTCACCCAGCGCATGCTGGAGATGTTCAGGAAGAAGCAACCCAGGGCCGCGCTGAAAGGAGGCAAATCGTGAACATGGCGTTTGTCAGCATAAACCTGGTGACGATGCTGTATCTCGTCGCTTCAGTATGCTTCATCCAGGCGCTGAAGGGGCTCTCCTCTCCCGCCAGCGCGCGCGTGGGCAATGCCTTCGGCATGAGCGGCATGGCCATTGCCGCCATCACTACCGTGGCGCTGATCCTCAAACTGCGTGCGGATGCCCTGGCTGCCGGGGCGCCCGGCCATGGCGGCACGGGACTGGCCCTGGTGGCCGTGGGCGTGGCGGCTGGCGGCGGCATCGGCGCCATGCTGGCCAAGCGCGTCGAAATGACCAGGATGCCGGAGCTGGTGGCGGCGATGCACTCGCTGATCGGCCTTGCCGCCGTATGCATCGCGGTCGCGGCGATCTCCGAGCCCCAGGCTTTCAGCATCGCTGCGCCGGGCCAGGCGCTGCCGCTGGGGAATCGCATCGAACTCTGTATCGGCACCTTCGTCGGCGCCATCACTTTCTCCGGATCGGTGATCGCGTTTGGCAAGCTGTCAGGCAAGTACAAGTTCCGCCTGTTCCAGGGCGCGCCAGTGGTGTTCGGCGGACAGCATTTGCTGAACCTGGGGCTGGCCGCGTGCATGGCCGGCCTGGGCCTGCTCTTCGTCTTCACGCCCGGCACATCGCCTGCGTGGGCGCCTTTTCTGCTGATGACGGCCATCGCCTTCCTGCTCGGGGTGCTGATCATCATCCCGATCGGCGGTGCGGACATGCCTGTGGTGGTGTCGATGCTGAACTCCTATTCCGGCTGGGCAGCGGCAGGCATCGGCTTTTCGCTGAATAACGCCATGCTGATCATTGCCGGCTCGCTGGTCGGCTCCAGTGGCGCAATCCTTTCCTACATCATGTGCAAGGCGATGAACCGTTCCTTCTTCAACGTGATTCTCGGCGGATTCGGCGGGGAAAGCGCGGGCGGCGGCAGCGCTGGCGCAGGTGCGCCACCAGCGCGCCCCGTGAATGCCGGCTCCGCCGATGATGCGGCTTTCATCATGACGAATGCGAATTCGGTCATCATCGTTCCTGGCTATGGCCTGGCCGTGGCCCGGGCCCAGCATGCGTTGAAGGAACTGGTGGAGAAGCTCACTCACAAAGGCATCAGCGTAAAGTATGCGATCCATCCAGTGGCCGGGCGTATGCCGGGCCATATGAACGTGCTGCTGGCCGAAGCGGAAGTGCCTTACGACCAGGTATTCGAGATGGAAGATATCAACGGCGAATTCGGCCAGGCCGATGTCGCATTGGTGCTGGGCGCAAACGACGTGGTCAACCCCGCCGCCAGGGACCCAAAATCGCCGATCGCAGGAATGCCTATCCTGGAGGCGTACAAGGCGAAAAGCATCATCGTCAACAAGCGCTCGATGGCGTCAGGCTATGCAGGCCTGGACAATGACCTGTTCTATCAGCCAAATACGATGATGGTATTCGGCGATGCCAAAAAAGTCATTGAGGATATAGTCAAGGCAACTGAGTGATTGGCCGGACGCTGCGCGCCGCAGCAGGCGTGATGTATTGATTCCCAACTCAACCAACATAGGAACTGGCATGAAACTTGAATCGTACTGGCTCGATACCGCACCGCCCTTCCAGGCGGCGGCCCAGGGCGCCGTTCCGCCGCGAGCGGACGTAGTGGTGGTCGGTGGCGGCTTCACCGGTCTTTCAGCAGCCCTGGCACTGGCTGAGCGCGGCGCCACGGTCGTACTGCTGGAGGCCGGCCGCATCGTGGGCGAAGCATCCGGGCGCAATGGCGGGCATTGCAATACCGGCTTGGCACATGATTATGCTGCGCTCGCCAGCCGCCTCGGCGAGGAACGCGCCCGCGCATATTATGACGCCTATAACGAGGCGGTGCGCACGGTCGAGGCCGTCGTGGCGCGTGAAAGGATCGACTGCGACTTCCGCCGCTGCGGTAAGCTGAAGCTGGCCGCCAAGCCAGAACACTACGATAAGCTGGCGCGCGCCTACGAATACCAATGCAAGGTCGAAACTGACATTAAGCTGGTGCCGCGATCGGAGCTGGCCAGCGAGATCGGCTCCGAGCAGTATTATGGCGGGCTGCTGCAGCCGCAAGGTGCCCAGATGCATATGGGCAAATTCGGCGTGGGTCTGGCCGAAGCCGCTTCGCGCGCCGGCGCCCTGCTCTTCCAGCACGCAGCGGTGCAGGACATTGAGCGCATCAGCGGTGGCTACCGCGTGAAGTCGGCGCGCGGCGACATCACGGCCGGCCAGGTCTTCCTTGCCACCGGCAATTCCAGCCTGGGGCCGTTCGGCCATTTCCGCCGGCGCCTGGTATCGGTCGGCAGCTTCATCATCGCCACCGAACCCCTGCCGCGCGAAGTGCTGGACCGCATCACGCCGTCGCGCCGCAACTACGTGACGACCAAGAATATCGGCAACTACTTCCGCATCACCCCCGATGAGCGTTTGCTGTTCGGTGGCCGCGCGCGCTTCGCCCTGTCCAATCCTGCCTCGGACGTCAAGAGTGGCCGTATCCTGCAGCAAGCCATGGCCCAGGTATTCCCCGAACTGGCGAACACACGCATCGATTACTGCTGGGGAGGCCTGGTGGACATGACCGCCGACCGCCTGCCGCGCGCGGGCCAGCACGAGGGCATGTTCTATTCGCTGGGCTATAGCGGCCATGGCGTGCAGATGTCCGTGCATATGGGCCGGCAAATGGCGGAAGTGATGGGCGGCCGCGCCGAGAGCAATCCGTGGCGCGACCTGGACTGGCCGGCGATTCCCGGCTATCACGGCAAGGCGTGGTTCCTCCCATTCGTGGGCGCGTATTACCGCCTGCAGGACATCCTGCACTAAGGAGCGATCAGGCACATGGCGCCTGGGATGAACCCGCTCAAGCATTAACTGCCGGGAATGACGCAAATTCGCCCCTTCCGCCGGGTTGGCAGGACATCAATCGACAGTTTCGGCTTGCGCGCCCGCTCTAACATGATTTCAGGATCACACGACGGAACCCATTATGCAAAACACTTCTCTTACTGAACTTGACCGCAAGCACTTGATTCATCCCGTAACCAACTTCCGCGCCCATGAAAAGCGCGGTCCCACCATTCTCACTGAAGGAAATGGCGCATGGCTGCGCGACGCTAACGGCAATGAGCTACTCGATGCCTTTGCCGGCCTGTGGTGCGTGAACACCGGTTATGGACATCAAAGCATCGTCGAAGTAGCGATGGAGCAGATGCGGCGCCTGCCGTATGCGACGGGCTATTTCAGCTTCGGCTCCGAGCCAGCTATCAGACTGGCCGCCAAGCTGGTGGAACTTGCGCCGCAGTCGCTCAAGCACGTGTACTTCACGCTGGGCGGTTCGGATGCCGTTGACGCCGCCATCCGCTATATCAGCTACTACCATCGCGCGCTGGGCAAGCCGGAACGCGACCAGTTCATTTCCCTGCAGCGCGGCTATCACGGCTCCTCGTCGAACGGCGCGGGCCTGACGGCCCTGCCGGTTTTCCACCGCAATTTCGGCCTGCCTTTGGCAAGCCAGCACTATATCTCTTCGCCCTATCCTTACCGTCATCCACAGGGGGCGGACCCGCAGGCGCTGATTGCCGCGTCGGTCGCTGAACTGCGCGCCAAGGTGGCGGAGCTCGGTAGCGACCGCGTGGCAGCGTTCTTCTGCGAGCCGGTGCAAGGCTCGGGTGGCGTAGTGGTGCCGCCGAAAGGCTGGCTGAAGGCGATGTCAGACGCCTGCCGCGAACTGGGCATCCTGCTCGTGGTCGATGAGGTCATCACCGGCTTTGGCCGCACCGGCCCCCTGTTCGCATGCGAGGCGGAAGGCGTCCAGCCGGACATGATGACCATGGCGAAAGGCCTGACTGCGGGCTACGCACCGATGGGTGCCCTGATGATGTCCGACGCCATCTACCATGCGATCGCCGAGGGCGCAGGTTCCGATATGCCAGTCGGCCATGGCCAGACTTACTCCGGACATCCAGTCAGTGCCGCGATCGGCCTCGAAGTGCTTCGCCTTTATCACGAAGGCGGCTTGCTGGCGAATTGCCAGACGCAGGCGCCACGCTTCGAACAAGGCCTGCGCGACCTGCTCGATCACCCCCTGGTTGGCGATGCCCGTAGCCGCGGGCTGCTCGGCGCGCTGGAACTGGTGTCCGACAAGGCCAACAAGACCGCGTTCGACCCGTCGCTGCGCATCCATGAGCGCATCAGCCAGGCTGCTGCACAGCAACGCGTGATCTTCCGTGCTTTCAATGACGGCAACCTCGGCTTTGCACCAGCCCTTTGCTACACCGAGGCAGAACTCGACTTGCTGTTCAAGCGTTTGCGCACGACGCTGGACCAGGTGCTGGCACAGGACGAGGTACGTCAAGCCTTACGCTGAATTCTTGGCTAGCTATCGTCGCGCACCGCACGATAGCGACAGGCTTTCGGCAAATGCGCCCCGCGCGGGGAGAATGATGGCGTTCTCCTCGACGGGGCTGCAAAATGAAGACAAGAAACTTTCTGATGTCCGCCGCCATGGTGGCATCGGCGGCAGTGGCCGCGCCGGCTGCGGCCGGCACCTTTGACGGCGGCGTCCCTGCCGCCTGGCAATGCACCGGCAGTTGCGGGACGTCGGGCGCCAACGGCGTGGTGCCGCTGGCGCCGGGCGGCGGCAGCGCCTATGGCTGGATCTCGAGCTACGGCAGCACCGCCGAAGTGGCATTGCCTGGCGTCGGCGGCATTGGCGCGGCGGCCAATGGGTCCACCCTGCGTTCGATCTCCTTCACGGCCGCAGCCGGCGCGGACCTGGACTTCCGCTTCAATTACATCAGCACCGACGGCGCCGGCTACGCCGACTACGCGTGGGCGCGGCTGCTGGATAGCGGAAATACACAGGTTGCCCTGCTGTTCACCGCCCGCACCAACGAAAACGGCGACGCCATCCCCGGCTTCGACATGCCGGCGCCTGTGGCAACGCTGACGCCTTTCCCCGTCGCCGTCGCCGCCGGGCAGACCATGTGGGCGCCGCTTGGCCCCGATTCCGACGAGTGCTACGACACCGGTTGCGGCGCCACCGGCTGGGTGCGTGCCCAGTACCAGATCGCCAACGCGGGCAATTACCGCCTGGAGTTCGGCGTGACCAATTGGGATGACGAAGACTTCGACTCGGGCCTGGCGTTCGACGCCATCAGCGTCGATGGCGCGCCCCTGCCGATTCCCGAGCCGGGACAGTATGCGATGCTGCTGGCCGGCCTGGCCATGCTCGGCACACTCAGGCGCCGGCCGCGCTGACTGCGGGCATGGCCAGGATCCGGATCGGCATTTCCGGCTGGCGCTACACTCCCTGGCGCGGCGTATTCTATCCGCCTGACCTGGTGCAGGCGCGCGAGCTGGAATTTGCCTCGCGCGCGGTGCCGACCATCGAAATCAACGGCTCGTTCTACTCGCTGCAGCGGCCGCAAAGCTACCAGGCCTGGTATGACGCCACGCCGGACGGCTTCGTCTTCGCCCACAAGGGCAACCGCTACATCACCCACATCCGCCGCCTGCGCGAGCCCGAGAAGCCCCTGGCCAATGTGTTTGCCAGCGGCGTCCTGCTGTTGCGCGAAAAGCTCGGGCCCTTCCTGTGGCAGTTCCCACCCAACTTCAAATTCGACGAGGCGCTGTTCGAGCACTTCTTCAGCCTGCTGCCGCAGGATACCGAGCAAGCCGCCGCCCTCGCCCGCCGCCACGAGCCGCGCATGGAAGGCCGCGCCGCCACCGAAACCGACGCGCGGCGCAAGGTGTTGCACGCCATCGAAATCCGCAATGAATCGTTCGCCGATCCGGTTTTCGTGCGGCTGCTGCGGAAATACAAGGTGGCGCTGGTGGTCGCCGATACGGCCGGCAAATGGCCGGACTACGAGGACGTCACGGCGGGATTCATGTATCTGCGCCTGCACGGCGAGAAGGAACTCTATGCCAGCGGCTACACGCCGGCATCGCTCGAGCGCTGGGCCGACCGCATCCGCGCCTGGTCGGGCGGCGGGCAGCCCGCCGACGCAAAGCTGATCGCCGATAGCGCGCCGCCGCGGCGCGCCAGCCGCGACGTCTACTGCTACTTCGACAATGACGTGAAAGTCCACGCGCCCTTCGACGCGCAGTCCCTGGCGCAGCGCCTGGCCGCCTAGTCGCCGACAGTCAAGGGCTTGCGCTGCGCGCGGTAAATTCCCGAGTGGCCGGAGAACATGAAGGATACGACGCATGCCAGCGCCGCATAAGGGCCGATGGCAGGCCCGAACAATTCCATCGCCATCACGGTGCAGGCCAGCGGCGTATTGGCGGCGCCGGCGAAGACCGCGACAAAGCCGATCGCCGCCAGCAGCGGGAATGGCAGGTGCAGGATGGGCGCCAGCACGTTGCCCAGGGTGGCCCCGATATTGAACAGCGGCGTCACTTCGCCGCCCTTGAAACCGGTGCCCAGCGAGCCCACGGTAAACACGAATTTGCCAAGCCAGTCCCACCAGTCGAGCGGGACGCGGAACGCTTCCACCATCGGCCCGATGCCGAGGCCAAGGTAACGGTGCAGGTCGACACCGGACGCGGTGCCGGCGCCGACGACGGCCGCGATGGCAAGGCCGCCCAGGAAGGGCCGCAGCGGCGCGTAAGCGATGCGCGCCTTCATCCAGGCGGCCAGCCCGTGCGTGGCGGCGGCGAAAGCACGCCCCACCAGGCCGAAGACGATACCGGCCGCCACCACCGCGGCCAGCGCCAGCACCAGGGGACCATCCGGTGCGCCCAGCATGCCGGCCGGATAATGGGTATGGCCCACACCCCAGGCGCGCGTCACCAGGTCGGCCAATATGGCAGCCAGCATGCACGGAAAAACCGCGGCCAGGCGCATGCGCCCCACCACCAGCACTTCCAGTCCGAAGATTGCGCCCGCCAACGGCGTGCCGAATACGGAAGCGAAACCGGCACTGATGCCGGCCATCAGCACCGTGCTGCGGTCTTCGCGCTGCAGCCTGAACACGTGGGTCAATTGGTCGGCCAGTGCGCCGCCCATCTGGACCGCCGTGCCCTCGCGCCCCACCGATGCGCCGAACAGGTGCGACACCACGGTGCTGCACAGGATCAGCGGCGCAAGGCGCAAGGGAACCACATTCTTCGGGTCGTGGATTTCGTCGATCAGCAGGTTGTTGCCCGCTTCGACGCGGCTGCCCACGTGCAGGTAGATCCAGCCGACGGCGAAGCCGGCCAATGGCAGCAGCCACACCACCCAGCGATAAGCTTCACGCCAGGCGGTGGCCACGTCCAGCGCCACCAGGAAGAAAGCGGAAGCGCTGCCGGCAAGCACCGCGACGATGCCGGCCAGCAGGCTCCATTTCACCAGGTAGCGCAACTGCTTAATGATGGTCGTGCCCCTTCTTCTCGCGGGTCACTTCCAGCGGCTTGACGCCGGCCGGCGCCGGTTTGCCGGGTGCCGTGACGGGCGGCGGCAGGTCGCCGGTCCATTCATAAGCTGTGGTGCCTTTCGGCGCCTGGTACCAGCCCGGATCGGTGTAGTCGCCGCGCTTCTGGCCGGGTCGCACCTTCATCACCGTGAACATGCCGCCCATCTCGAGGTCGCCGTACGGGCCGGTACCGGTCATCATCGGCAGCGTATTTTCGGGGATTTCCATCTCCATGCCGCCCATCGAGCCGCCCTTGTCGCCCATCACCATATAGCCCGGCACCAGCTTGCTGATTTTCTCCGCCACGCCGCCATGGTCGACGCCGATCAGGGTCGGCACGTCGTGGCCCATGGCATTCATGGTGTGGTGCGACTTGTGGCAGTGGAAGGCCCAGTCGCCGGGATTGTCGGCAATGAACTCGATGGCGCGCATCTGGCCAACGGCGACGTCGGTCGTCACCTCCGGCCAGCGTGCGGACGGCGGCACCCAGCCGCCATCGGTGCCGGTCACTTCGAACTTGTGGCCGTGGATGTGCAGCGGATGGTTGGTCATGGTCAGGTTGCCGGCGCGGATGCGCACGCGGTCGCCCTGGCGAACGATCAGCGGGTCGATGCCCGGGAAGGCACGGCTGTTGAACGTCCAGATATTAAAGTCCGTCATCGTATTGACCTTGGGGACCATGCTGCCCGGTTCGATATCGTAAGCGCTGAGCAGGAACACGAAGTCGCGGTCCACCGCATGCTGGCGCGGGTCTTTCGGGTGCGTCACCCAGAAGCCCATCATGCCCATCGCCATCTGCGTCATTTCGTCAGCATGGGGATGGTACATGAAAGTGCCGGCATGTTTGGCCACAAATTCATAGACGAAGGTCTTGCCCGGCTGGATTGCCGGCTGGCTCAGGCCCGACACGCCATCCATGCCGCTGGGCAGGATCTGGCCGTGCCAGTGCACGCTGGTGTGTTCCGGCAGCTTGTTGGTGACGAAGATGCGCACGCGGTCGCCCTCCACCACCTCGATGGTCGGGCCGGGGCTCTGGCCGTTGTAGCCCCACATCTTGGCGAACATGCCCGGCGCGATTTCGCGCAGCACCGGCTCGGCGACCAGATGGAATTCCTTCACGCCATCCTTCATGCGCCATGGCAGGCTCCAGCCGTTCAGGGTCACCACCGGGTTGTAGGGACGGCCGTTGGGCGGCAGCAGCGGCGGCGCGGTGGCGGCACTTGGCTGTACGGGGGCTTCCGGCAGGCCGGCGGCGCCGGCACGGCTGACCAGGCCGGCACCGATCAGTGCGGCGGCGCCATTGGCGAGGAAAGAGCGGCGCTTGTTGACGGGATCATTCATTGCTGTACTCCTTTACCGCCAATCGCGGCGTCCAGATTGGCGTCCGCGATCCAGAATTCCTTGAGCGCGGTGATGTAATTGTTGACGGCGGCGGTCTGTTCGCGGGCATCGGCCAAGAGTTCGAACACCGAGAGCAGCATGCCGTTATAGCGCAGCAGCGTCTCTTCCGAGATCTTCTGGCGCAGCGGGATCACCACGTCGCGGTAGTGCCCGGCCAGCTGGTAGGAGGCCTGGTAGTCCGCATAGCTTTCACGCGCTTCGCTGCGGGCGTTGACGGCGGCGGCGGCCAGCAGGTTGACCGATTGCATATAGGTCGCCTCGGCATGCGCCACGCGCGCGCCGCCCCAGTCGAACAGGGGCACTTCCAGCGAGACCTCATAGCCGCGCGAACGGTGTTCGCCTTCCCGTTCGCGGATGCCGCTCAGCTCCAGCACGTTGATGAAGCGTGTGGTCCGGGTCAGGCCCAGTGAGTCGGCGGTGTGCTGCGACGACAGGCGGGCCGCCTGCACGTCGAGGCGGTCGCGCATGGCGGCCGCTTCGGCATCTTCCACCTTGCGCGGGCTCGCCGGCAGTTCAGGCAGGCGCGCCGGCAAGCGGTAGGACAGCGCCTCGGCGCCGGACAGGCCGAGGATGCGGGTCAGCTTTTCACGGCTGGCGGTGGCTTCCTTGCGGGCGCGCGCCACGTCGGCCATGGCATCGGCGTGGAATGCCTGCTCGCGCGCGGCGTCGAACTTGCTCCAGTTGCCGGCCGCCTGCATGCGCTTGGCCAGTTCGCCGCTGGCTTCGGCCGCATCGCTGATCTGCTGGGCGTACTCCACGCCCTGCTGCGCCGCCACGGCTTCGATCCAGGCCAGGCGCGCCTGGTGCGCCATGCCGACCGCCTCGCCGGCCAGTTCCAGCTTGACCTGCTCGAAGCGCCTGGACTCGATGCGGTTGGCCAGTGGCAGCGTGAGCAGCTGGATGAAATTCATGCTGAGGGTACGCTCGATGGCGACTTCGCCGCCGCCGTGCGTGCGCTTGAAGCTGAAGCCGGGATTGGCCAGGCGGCCAGCCTGTACCAGCTCCGCTTCCGCAATGCCGAGGTCCCAGTAGCGCGCCTGCAAGGTGCGGTTGTTCAGCAAGGCGATCTGGACTGCATGGTCCGCGCCCAGGGGCTCGGCCAGCAGTTTCTTCAACTGCTCGTCCAGCGCGCGCCGGTCGTCATCGTTGCGCAGCATGCGCGTTTCGGCGCCGCTGCGGGTCTTGGTGGCCTGCGCCACCGCGCCGAAGCCGCCATCGTTCGAGAACGTGGCGCATCCGGACAGCAGCGCAGCCGCGGCGGCCATGGCCGCCAGCTTGAATGTCTGGTTCATAATGTTTTTCCAATGCGTGGTCGACCCGCGCGGGGACGCGGGATGGCGCCAGCCGCCACGGCTGGCATGGATCAGGCAAGGATGGCCCGGGGCGGGCGCTTGGGAAGGGCCAGGTCGACCGGTGCGGGCGGCGCCGGTTCGGGAGGGTGCAGGCGCTCGGCGCGCCGGTGCAGTGCCGCAGGCTGCGGCAAGGCGTGGGCCAGGCCCGCGGCAACGCAGCAATCGCCCTTCATTTCGCCGTGCGGATTGGCGCTGCAATGCTCCGCATCGCCGCCGGCGGCCTGGACGGCCTGCAGCGCCTCGTGATCCGCCTGCACCGCCGGTGCGCCGGCGCCGCACTGCAGCATGCTGGCCGAAGCAATGCCCTGGAACGGCAAAGCCACCAGCATCAGCCAAAGCGCAAGAAGACGGATCAAGGATTTCATGATCAGCGATATTACCATGGCAAGCGCATACCTGGCTTAGAAGCGGCTTATGACCCTGACATAGGCTCCCCGCCCCAGCGCCAGCCTGTTGGTGGTGGTTGCGGCGCCGAATTCCTCATGTTCGCGGTCGAGCGCATTGCTGGCCCCGACGGCCAGCTCCAGCCCGGGCTTCAGCTGCCAATTGAGGTTGACATCGAGCGCCGTATAGCCTGCCACCGTCGTGTAACGCAGCGCGCCGACATAGCGCAAGGTCACGTCCAGGTCGCGGCCTTCCCCCAAAGTCAGCGAAGAGCGCAGCCTGGCGACGCGGCGCGGATCGATGTTTTCCCGTACCGAGCGATTATTCACGTCGTTCTCACCGGGCTTGAGGTTGAATTCCTCATGTATCAGGGTCAGTCCGGCACTCAGGCGCCAAGCCTGCGTCGCCTGGAAATTGCCCCAGGCTTCCACGCCGCGCGTTTCGCCCATCATGCCGTTGCCGATCTCGAACAGCAGCGGGCGCACCTCCTTGATGGTGCGCAGGCGGTCGTACAGCGCCCGGTACGCCGTCACCGAATAGCTGGCGCGGTTGCCGAACTGCTGGCGCAACCCAAGCTCGAGCACGCGGGCCGTCTCGGACTGGAAGTCCGGGCCGCCGGCCAGCGTACCGCGCGGCCCGGCATCGATGTAGATCTCGCGGTCGACGCGCGACGGCGCGCGCACGGTGCGCGAGAGCGACGTCCACCAGGATGTCGACGGCGTGGCCTTCCATGCCAGGCGCAGGTTGGGCAGCAGTTCCGTGCCGGTGTAGATATTGTGTTCGATCCGCAGCCCGGCCGTCAGGCTGAAGCGCTCGCCGAGCGCAATGGTGTCCTGACCGAACAGGTTGGTCCAGCGCATGGAGGCGCGTTCGGGCCGGAATCCGGTGCCGCTGACGTTGGTGACGCGGTCGCGCGCATAGCGGTAGCCCGCCCCGACCGACAAGGTATGGCGTCCCATGGGCGCGAGGTGATAGAGCGCCTGCAGGTCGACAATGTCAAGCGTTTCCATGAACATGCCGGTGTGGTCACGGTCTGTGCGGTCGTAATAGGCCGCCACCGCAAAGTTGGCGCCCCCTTGCAGCTGGCGGTTCCAGCGCACCGTCAGGTTGCCGCCGCGCAGGGCGGCGTTGCGCGGCAATGGGACGGCCGTGGTCGGCAACTGCCCCTTGCCGGTGCGGTACACATCGCCCTGCACCGTAGCCGAGTCGCTGCCGCGCAGCCAATCGGCGCGGAAACCGGCCTGCGCCGTGTGCCACGCATCGCCCAAGGCCGTACCCACCAAGGTCGCGCCGTGCGGCATCGCGTAATCCATGCCGTAGACCCGCCAGGCACCGTCATCCATCGCGGCGCCGTAGCGGAAGGTGCCGCCCGACTGGTCCTGGCCCCAACGCACATCGGCCAAGCCGCCCAGCGTCGATGCCGCCGGTTTGGTGATCACATTGATCACCCCATTGACCGCATTGGTGCCCCATAAGGTGCCGCCGGGCCCGCTGACCACCTCGATGCGCTCGATGCTTTCCATGGGCAGTTGCTGCACGTCCCAAAAGACCCCGGAAAACAGCGGCGTATAGACGGAACGCCCATCGATCATGACCAGCTGCTTGTTGGCGCTGTTGCCGGCGAAGCCGCGCGCGGTGATGGTGTAGTTGCCGGCCGGTGTCGCCGCCACATGGAGGTTGGGCGCCAGGCGCAAGGCTTCGGGCAAGCTGCGCGCGCCGCTGCGGCGGATATCGTCGGCGGAGATCACGAAGACCGAAGCCGGCGCGTCGCCGAGCCGCTCTTCGCGTTTCGAGACCGATACCACACGCACGTCGCTCAATTCTTCCAGCGACAGGTTGGCGAAATTTTCCGGCGACGCCGCTTCCGCGACCGCTGCCCTGGCAGCCGTGATGCCGCTGCCGGCGCAGCCCACGACCAGACCCCACATCAGTGAAACGCCTGCTTTGCGCATGGCTGCCTCTCCCAGGAAGCACTGTGAGGAAATCTTATCATGGCGCCACAATTGCACGCCACACTCATCGCTTGCAACGTAAAATGCATATGGCTCGCCCGCCATATCAGGATTCTTTATAATGGTAGGGCTTGAATCATCCTACCATTTTGAAATGAAGCCTGAGATCCAGGGTTTTTTTGACCCCAATACTTCCACCGTCAGCTATGTGGTTTATGAAGCGGACGGCAGCGATTGCGCCATCATCGACTCGGTGCTCGATTACGATCCCAAATCCGGGCGCACTTCGACTGGCTCGGCCGACAAGATCATCGCCTTCGTGCGCGCGCACCGGCTGAACGCCAGCTGGCTGCTCGAAACCCACGCCCACGCCGACCACCTGTCGGCCGCGCCTTACCTGCAGGAGAAGCTGGGCGGCCGCATTGGCATCGGGGCCGCGATCTGCAAGGTGCAGCACGCGTTCTCGGCGATCTTCAACCGCAAGGATGAAAAGGAAGATGGCTCCCAGTTCGGCCACCTGTTCCAGGCCGACGAAAGCTTCATGATCGGACGGCTCGAGGCGCGCGCCCTGCACGTGCCGGGCCACACCCCGGCCGACATGGCCTACCAGGTCGGCGATGCGGTGTTCGTGGGCGACACCATGTTCATGCCCGATGTGGGCAGCGCCCGCTGTGATTTCCCCGGCGGCTGCGCCAGCGATTTGTACCGCTCGGTGCGCCGGCTGCTGTCGCTGCCGGCCGAAACGCGCCTGTTCATGTGCCACGACTACCCGCCCACCGGCCGCGAGCCGCGCTGGGAAGTGACGGTGGCCGAGCAACGCGCCGCCAACATCCACATCCGCGACTGCGTGAGCGAAGAAGAGTTCGTTGCCATGCGCACCAAGCGTGACGCCACGCTGCAGATGCCGGTGCTGATCCTGCCCGCGATCCAGGTCAACCTCAGCGCCGGCCACCTGCCGGCAGCCGAGGACAACGGCATCCGCTACCTCAAGATCCCACTCAACGCTCTCTGACTTGAAAGTCGG
>CAMLRG010000058.1 GCA_946482335.1 uncultured Duganella sp.
GGTTGAAGAAGATGCGGCCGAAGTGGTCGCGGTCGGGGAAGACCTCGTCCTGGTTCGGCAGGTTGGCGCCGCCCGAATCGACCAGGTAGATGCAGGGCAGGTTGTTCTGTTCCGCGATCTCCTGCGCGCGCAAGTGCTTCTTGACCGTCATCGGGTAATAGGTGCCGCCCTTCACGGTCGCGTCGTTACACACGATCACGCATTCCTGCCCGGACACGCGGCCAATGCCGGTGATCACACCTGCCGCCGGGGCGGCATTGTCATACATATCGAATGCCGCCAGCTGCGAAAACTCGAGGAAAGGCGTGCCGGGATCGAGCAGCATCTGCACACGGTCGCGCGGCAGCAGCTTGCCGCGCGCCACGTGCTTGGCGCAGGCCGCCTCGCCGCCGCCTTGCGCCGCCTTTGCGACCTTGGCGCGCAGGTCGTCGACCAGGGCTTGCATGGCGTCGGCGTTGGCCTTGAAGTCCTCGCTGCGCGGATTGAGTTTGCTTTCGATGTGCGGCATTGTCGTCCTCTTCTCTTATTCTGGAAATTCGCCGTCGACGTAAAACCAGCGCAAGCCACCCTCGCCCGGTTCGCGCAGGAAGCGGCTCAGCTCATGCAGGCGCTGGCCGCGGCCATTTACACGCAGGCGGGCCACGAACTCCACGAAATCCTCGTTCGGCTGGGCTTCTGCTTTACGTTGACGTAAACGTAAAGCAGATTTTACCTCAAGTCCCAGCCATTGGAGCTTTTCATCCTTGCGGATGATCGGCTCCGTCGGGCGCGTGCTTTCATGCCAGGTTGACAACAAATACGGCTCGTTTTGCAGCGCATAAGCGGAATAACGGGAGCGCATCAGCTGCTCGGCCGTCTCCGGCAGGGCCTTGCCTTCGATAAAGGGGCCGCAGCAAGTCTCAAAAGAAGGACCGCCGCATGGGCAGCCGACAGGGGTCTTGGATTTGGACATCCCGCCATTATCCGCCATATTGGCAAGGCCCGGCGGCTAGGCGGATACAATTGCCATTATGAAAATGCGCGCTACCGCGGCCATTGCCGCGCTGATTGCTTCGTCGCCGGCGCTGGCTTGCCAGCCGCCGCGCGACATGCCCGCCGATCCTGCCGCTGCGGCGCAATACTGGGAGCGAGCCAGGACCGGCTGGGAAAAGCATGTGGTATCCCAGTCGCCTGTCCTGGTCGTCGCCAAAGTGGGCGCGCGATTGGGCGGCAAGGACCTGGTTCCGATGCCGCCAGATGCTCCTTACCGGTTCACGCTGACCGCAATCAAGGTGTTGCGCGGTGCGCCCGGGCGAAAACTCGTCGGCGAGTACTCCAATCACATGTGTGATGATTTCAAGGTTGGAGTCGCACAAGGCGGCGTCTACCTGCTTGCCATGAACGGCGAGCGCATCCTGGTCGCCGCGCCCCTGATCGAAGGCCAGGAGCGCGACGGTGTCGGCCAGTTCTTCACCCGGATTGGCGAGCCAGATCCCTGGGATTAGGAACTGCCGCGAAGGCGTTGGGATTTTGCGCCCTGTTCAGGGCTGGTACGCCAGGCAGTCGAGGGCAAATGGCGGCTCCTGGCCGCGCATCAGCCCCGCCAGCAGGTTGGCGCTGCCGCAGGCGAAGGTGAAGCCGAGCGGGCCGTGGCCGACGTTGAGCCACAGGTTGGGGTAAGGCGTGGCGCCGATGATGGGCGCGCTGTTCGGGGTGGCGGGACGCAGGCCGGCCCAGGCTTCGGCCTGGTTGTAGTCGGCGGCGTTCGGCATCGATTCGCGCGCCAGGCGCGTCAGGCTGGCGATGCGGCGGCGGTCGATGCTGGTGTCTTCGCCCACCATGTCGACCATGGCCGCAATGCGCAGCGTGTCGCCGATGCGGGCATACAGGACCTTGCGTTCGAAGTCGGTGATGCTGATATTGGGGGCCACGTGTTCGCTGCGGATCGGTGCCGTCAGGCTGTAGCCTTTCAGGGGATACATCGGCAAATCGAGATTGGCGGTGGCGGCCAGGTCGCGGCTCTGGATGCCCGCGGCCAGCACGTAATGGTCGGCTGCGATCCAGCCGGCATCGGTCTCGATCGCCGATACCTTGCCCTCTTCGACAAAAATGGTGCGCGCCGCCGTATGCATGCAGCGCTCGAAGCGCGGGTGGGCGTGGATCAGCTTTTCGAGCGCCAGGCAGAAGGCATAGCAATCGGCCACCGCCTCGCCCGGCGTAAAGATGCCACCTGCCAGCTTCGGCCCCATTTCCGCCAGCGCCGGTTCGATGCGCGCGGCATCGGCGCCATACAGCACGGCGCGGTTCTCATCGGTCTCGGGTTTGTCGAGCGCCGCCTTGAAGGCTTCCTCGCTGCGGTACACCACCAGCTTGCCCGCGTTGCGCCAATCGAAGTCCGCCAGCGGCAGGTTCAGTTCCAGCTGCGCCAGCGACTGGCGGCTCAAGTCGCCCAATTGCAGCAGCTTGGCGGTGGTGCGCGCATTGGCCTCGGCATTGCAGTTGGCCAGGAATTGCGCCATCCAGCGCCACTGGCGATAATCGGCTTCGGGACGGAAGCGCAGCGGGCCGTCAGGCTGGAACAGCCATTGCATCGCCTTCTTCGGCACGCCCACGTCGGCCAGCGGCGAAACGTAGCGATAGCTCAACTGCCCGCCATTGCGGTAACTGGCAGCGCTGGCGATGGTCGGTGCGCGTTCGAGCAGCGTCACACGGTAGCCTGCTTCCAGCAGCCACCATGCGGACGTCAAGCCGACCACGCCGCCGCCAATCACCACCACTTGCTGAGCTTCCTGCATTCCGCCTCCGAGTTTCACCGGTACCAGAGCTTAAAGGGCAGGGTTGTGCGCTCGCCAATGAAACGTATTGCTGCGGCCATAACCTTTGGTCATGCGTGTCAAGCAGTCTCAATCGTCCCGGCCAAGGATGGCGCGCCTGTACAGGGCGTCAAGGATCTTTTCCTCGGCGCGGGTGTGGGCAGAGTATTGGCCCGGATCGGCCTCCGGGTCGCTGCCGAAGCCGCCGATCAGCGAAACGATGCCCTGCTTCTTCTTTAAGTCTACGGCGAAGGTCGAGATCAAGCCATAAGCTTCGCCCAAATGGCCGACAGCATGGAATTGCCCATCCTTCGGCATGCCGCCCATATTGCCCCGCACCTCGGCGAAGCGCTGCGTGCCCAGGCCCCAGCTGTGGTACAAGCCTTTCAGCGTATCGCCATTGCTGCCGTTGAAGCGCCACTGCTCGCTGAACATGGCGGCCAGCGATTCGGGCTGGAGGATCTGCCTGCCTTCGTGCCGGCCGTTATTGATCAGCATCAGCATGATCTTCCCCATGTCCGGCGCCGACATGCGCATGCCGCCGGTCGGGCTGAACAGCGTACCATTGCTGCCGATCACGTACTGGTCGAGGCCCGGCGGTGGCAGCGGATTGGCCAAGCCAAAATCGTCCACCTGCGCGATCCACGGGCCCTTGCTGTCCCAGATTTCCGTATCGCGCGTGCGGCGGCGGTACAGCGTGGCCGTGTCCGCCACCTCCTGCTGGCTGAATGCGGACGGGTTATAGCCGCCCTGCAAACCCATGGGCTGGAGCAGCAGCCGCTGCATCAGGCGGTCGAAGCGCTCACCGCTCACGCGCTCCATGATGGTGCCGATCACGCCCCAGTTCAGGTTGGAGTAAGTGAAGTAGCGGCCCGGTTCGCCATCGCGCGCCCACATCTTGCCGCCAGGGACCAGCACGTCGCGCAGCGCCGTGCCCGCGCCCCAGAAATAACCGCCATCGTCGCGCAGGGTCGACGTATGGCTCAGCAACTGGCGCAGGGTGATGGCGTGCTGCGGATAGTGCGGGTTGCGCAGCGCAAAGCCGAGATAATCACTGACGTCGCGGTCCAGCGCGAGCTTGCCATCTTCCACCAGCTTCATCACGCCGAAGGTGGTCATCATCTTGGAGATGGAGGCAATGCGGAACATGGTGGCCGCCGTAACGGGCGCCGTGACGCCGGTGCCGCCCGTATCCAGCCGGCGCTGGCCAAACTGCTGCTGGTACACCACCTTGCCGTCGCGGATCGCCAGCACGGACAGGCCGGACAGCGGCCGCTGCGCATCCTGCACGATGGCGGCCAGCTCCCGGTCCAGCGTGCTGGCGGTGGCGAGGCTGGCGCTGCCCGCGATCATGGCGCCCAGCAGGGTATGGAGGATCGTTTTCATCAGGGCAGGATAAGCCGTTTGCTTGGCTGCTTGCTAATGAAAACTGCTTATCCAGCCATAACCGGCGGGAATCACTTCTTCTGCGCGCGCATGAAGACGATGTTTTGCTGTTGGGCCTTGGTATAGCCGGCCATCAGTTTGGCCTGGCCCTGCTTGTCCATCTGCGGTTCCATCGCGACGTGGAAGCCGGCATGGAAGGCGGCCAGCATGGTCAGCGCATATTCTTTGGGGCTGATGCCGTGCCGCGCCAGGATTGCCTTGGCGGCCGGTTTGCCCTCGATCATTTTGACGATCTCTTCAACCGTTTCCAGGTCTTCGCCGTCGTCGTCTTCCTCTTTTAGCCCCGCCTTCTCGACGTCTTTTTGCACGGCCATGACCTTGGTGTACACCGCTTGGGTCAATACATATTGTGCCGGGTCGGCGGCAGCCAGGGCAGTGCCGGCCAGGCACAGGGAAATCACGGCAGCTGCGAGCAGTTTGGAGGTTTTCATCGTGCACTCGTTAACAAAAATAAAAGCGTGAATTCTGCATCGATATTACACTTACAGTTATAGGAGAATTGTAATGAGCCATGCCGGTGTTGAATTCAAACCAGACCAACAAGACAATTCGCCGCTGTACATGCAGATTGCCCGCAAGTTGAGCGACGATGTCCGTAACGGACGCTACCAGGTGGATCAGGCGCTGCCCTCCGAGCGCACCCTGTCGGAATTGCTGAACGTATCGCGTGTCACGGCCCGCAAGGCCATCGACCAGCTGGTCGACCAGGGCCTGGTGGTGCGCCGTCGCGGTTCGGGCAACTATATTGCCCCGCGCATCGAACAACCGTTGTCGAACCTGACCAGTTTTTCAGAACAGTTGTCGCAGCGCGGCTATAAGCCCGGTTCGCGCTGGCTCAAGCGCGCCCTCGTTGCCGCCAGCGCCGACGAGCAACTCAGCCTGGGACTTTCGCCCAACACCCGCGTGGCACGCCTGGAGCGCCTGCGCCTGGCGGATGACGTGGTGATGGCCTATGAAGTTTCGGTCCTGCCGCAAACCATCGTCGCCAACCCGGAGCTGATCGGCGATTCGCTGTACCAGTACCTGGAATCGGTCGGCAAGGCGCCGGCCCGCGCGCTGCAGCATATCCGCGCCATGAACGCCTCGGCCGAGCTGGCGCGCCAGCTGGAAGTTCCGGAAGGCCAGGCCGTCCTCTTTATTACCCGCATCGCCTATCTGGAGTCGGGCCAGGCGATCGAGTTGACGCATTCCTATTGCCGCAGTGACCACTACGACTTCGTGGCGGAAATGCGGCGGGTCGCCTAGCCTGCTGCTTGAGGCGGCATAACCTGGGGGCATGACCTCCGCAAGTCCTGTCATGGGCTGGCCCGGCGATTTGGCGATAAACTGGTTTTATGCTGAAAACCGAAACGCCCAGTTCCCAACATCGCGAACTGGACCAATATTCCACGGAGCAGTTGGTTGCCGCCTTTGCCGATGACCAGCTGAATGCGGTGCAAGCCGTGCGGGCCGCTATCCCCGCCATTTCCCGCGCAGTTGACGCCGCCGTGCCGCGCATCGAGGCGGGCGGCCGCCTGCTGTATGTCGGCGCCGGCACGTCGGGACGGCTGGGTGTGCTCGACAGTGTTGAGCTTTACCCCACCTTTTCCTGGCCGCACGAGCGCGCCGTCGCCATCCTGGCCGGCGGCGCCGATGCCATGTTCCAGGCGGTGGAAGGCGCGGAAGACGACCGCGGCCAGGGCGCGCGCGACTTGCTGGCGCTGGAACCCGGCCGCAACGACGTGGTGCTGGCGCTGGCCGCTTCCGGCACCACGCCCTACGTGCTGGGCGCCATGCAAGCGGCGCGCGAAGCGGGAGCGCTGGCCATCGGCATCGCCAACAATCCCGGCGCACCGGTCGCGCAGGAAGCCGAGATCGGCATCATCCTCGATACCGGCCACGAAATCATTTCCGGCAGCACGCGCCTGAAAGCCGGCACCTCGCAGAAGATCGTGCTGAACACGATTTCCAGCGCCATCATGGTGCGCTTGCACAAGGTATATGGAAACTTGATGGTAGACTTGAAGCCGACCAATGCGAAGCTGTTCGCGCGCACGGTGCGGCTGACCATGCACGCCACCGGAGCCGATGAAGCGTCAGCCCGCAAAGCGCTGGAACAGTGCGGCTTCCACGTCAAGGTGGCGGTGGTCGCCCTGTTAAAGAAAACCACGGTGCAGCAGGCGGAAGAATTGCTGGACCAGGCCGGGGGCAGCGTGCGCGGCGCACTCACCATTTGATCCGCCCGCGCTCCTTCCCCGCCCCTCAGAAAGGACGTAATGGATCGAGCGCAGCAACGCAGCCCATGGGGCTGGGTCCCGACACTCTATTTCAACCAGGGCATTCCCTACTTTGCGGTGGTGGCGCTGTCCACCGCCATGTACAAGGACCTCGGCATCTCCAATGCGGAGATGGCGTTCTACACCGGCTGGCTCTACCTGCCCTGGGTGATCAAGCCCTTGTGGTCGCCGCTGATCGAAATGTTCGGCACCAAGCGCGCCTGGGTCGCCATCCTGCAGATGGTGCTGGGCGTATCGCTGGCGGCGGTCGCCTTCACGCTGCCGCTATCGAACTTTTTCCAGCTGAGCCTTGGCGTCCTGTGGCTGATGGCATTCAGCTCCGCCACCCACGATATCGCGGCGGACGGCTTCTACATGCTTGGCCTGCGGCAGAAGCAGCAGGCCGAATTCGTCGGCGTGCGCAGCACCTTCTACCGCGCGGCAAACGTGGCCTGCAATGGCGGCCTGCTGTACCTGGCCGGCGAAATCATCAAGCATTACGGCAACCCGCACATGGCATGGGCGGTGACCTTTGGCATTGCCGGGGCGGTATTCCTGGCCCTGGCGGTCTACCATTTCTTCGTGCTTCCCAAACCGGCGGAGGACCGGCCCGCCGCGCATTCCGCCGCCCCGATGAAGGAATTTTTCGCCACCTTCGCCGCCTTCTTCCGCAAGGATGGCATCGTGGTCATCGTGCTGTTCCTGCTGCTGTTCCGGCTTGGCGAATCGCAGCTGCTGAAGATGGTGGTGCCCTTCCTGAAGGATCCATTGGAAAAAGGCGGCCTCGGGATGAGCACCGCGGACGTCGGCATTGCCTACGGCACCGTCGGCATCATCGGCCTGATCCTCGGCGGCCTGGTGGGCGGTTGGCTGATCGCGCGCTTCGGCCTGAAACGCTGCCTGTGGCCGTTCGCCATCGCCATCCATATTCCCGACCTGATCTTCGTCTACCTGTCGCAGGCGCAGCCGCAAGGCTTGCTGTGGGTTTCCACCTGCCTGGCGGTGGAGCAGTTCGGCTACGGCCTGGGCTTCACTTCCTTCATGATGTACATGATCATGGTCAGCCAGGGCGAGCACAAGACCGCGCATTATTCGATCTGCACCGGCTTCATGGCCCTGGGCATGATGGTGCCGCAGATGGCCAGCGGGGCGATCCAGGAATTCTTCGGGTACCAGCACTTCTTCATCTACGTGTGCACCGCGACGATCCCGGCCTTCATCATGACGGCTTTGATCAGGATCGACCCGGACTTCGGGCGCGAATAGGTACAATACGGCTCCTGCTGAAGTGAGGATAAGGTTTTGGCATTCAATGCGAAAAGGCGGCTGACCATAGCCGCAGCCGCGGCCGGCGTGGCCGCATTCCTGGGCGCGTGCTCGACCACGCCTACCGCCCCCGGCGCAGCCGATGGCGCAGCCGCGGGCGGACCCGGCGCAACGCCCGGCGCGGGCAGCGGCCCGGCCGGCAATGCCGCCACGACAGGCCAGCAGGGACAGGCCACGGCCGGCCAGCAGCCCTACACTGGCGAACTGCCGCCGGCCGCGCCGCGCGAATTCCGCGCCGCCTGGGTGTCGACCGTTGCCAATATCGACTGGCCAAGCCGCAGCAACCTGCCGCCGGCGCGCCAGCAGGCCGAAGCGATCGCCATCCTCGACCGCGCCAAGTCGCTGCACCTGAACGCCATCGTGCTCCAGGTGCGTCCCAGCGCGGACGCCATCTACCCCTCCAGGCTGGAGCCTTGGTCGGAATTCCTGACCGGCCAGCAGGGCAAGGCCCCTGAACCCGCCTGGGACCCGCTGGCGTTCTGGATCAGCCAGGCCCACGCGCGCGGCATGGAATTGCACGCCTGGTTCAACCCTTACCGCGCCCGGCACTCCGCCGCCCGCACGCCCAATGCGCGTGAGCACATCGCCAACACCAAGCCGCAAGTGGTGCGGCAATATGGCAAGTTCCAGTGGATGGACCCGGGTGAAGAAGCCGCCGCCAGGCAAACCCTGGATGTGATCCTCGACGTGGTGCGCCGCTACGACATCGACGGCGTCCACATCGACGATTATTTCTACCCCTACCCGATCGAAGCGCCCGGCGCCAACGGCGGCGAAGCCGCGCTCGACGCGCTGGCGAACGGCAGCAAACCGGAACTCGACTTCCCCGACCACGCCGCCTGGCAACGCTACCAGCAAGGTGGCGGCACCCTGGACCGCGCCGCCTGGCGCCGCCAGAACGTCAACCAGCTGATCGAGGCAATCTATGCCGGCATCCGCAAGGAAAAATCCTGGGTGCGCTTCGGCATCAGCCCCTTCGGCATCGGCCGCCCGGACCGGCGCCCGCCCGGCATCCAGGGCTTCAGCCAGTACGACAAGCTGTACGCCGACGCCGAACTGTGGCTGCAGAACGGCTGGCTCGATTACATGGCGCCGCAGCTGTACTGGCCCATCGCCCAGCAGCCGCAAGCCTTTCCCGTCCTGCTCGACTATTGGCTGGCGCAGAACAAACGTGGCCGCCATATCTGGCCGGGCCTGTACACCAGCCGCATCGACGATAGCCCCAAGTCCTTCACGGCGGAGGAAATCGTGCAGCAGGTCAGCCTCATGCGCAGCCGCGGCAACGTCAATGGCCACATTCATTTCAGCATCGCCGCCCTGATGCAGAACCGCAAAGGCGTGGCCGACCAGCTGAAAGCCGCCACTTATCCGGGCCCGGCCCTGGTGCCGGCCTCGCCCTGGCTCGGCAGTGAAGCGCCGCCGGCGCCCACCGTGGCCGTCAAGCGCCACCCCAGCGGCCTGGCGCTCTCCCTCGGCAATGCGGCGCGCGCCAGCCAGCTGGCGATCTGGGCGCGCTACGGCGACGAATGGCGCTTCAATGTGGTGCCGGCCGCCCGCAGTGAAGTGGTGCTGACCGACGATAACGGCGTGGCGGCCCGCAGCGTGGTGGTGTCGGCGGTGGACCGCCTCGGCAACGAAAGCCCGAGAGTTGCCGCGGTGTTATAACTTTTTGGAATGAGTGCCGAACAGCCTTTCATGCAAAGATGACGGGGTTTCACCGTAAACTCGATAGATCATGGGCAAACCTGAATCCGATCGAACCCTTGGGCTGGGCATCGATGCCGGCGGCACCGAGACGCGCTGGGCGCTGTCCGACCCGGCAGGCGCGATCGTGGCCGAAGGCGCGGTGGCCGGTTTGTCGGCCCTGATGATGGCCAAGCCGGCCGGCCGCGAACAAGTCCAGGCCATCTTTACCCAGCTGTCCAGGGAGGTGCTGGAAACCGGCAAGCCGCTCCGCGTCTGCGCCGGCCTGACGGGCTTTGGCGGCGACGGCAACGTGCTGATGGATTGGCTGTCCACCCTGCTCGGCGTACGCCTCGACGCCATTACCCTGTGCAACGATATCGAGGTGGCCTACCTCGACGCCTTCGAGCCCGGCCAGGGTTACCTGGTCTATGCCGGCACCGGTTCGATTGCCGCCTTCATCGACGGCCAGGGCGAATTCCACCGTGCCGGCGGACGCGGCGTCATGCTGGACGATGCGGGGGGTGGCTTCTGGATCGCGCGCGAAGCCATGCGCCGCATCTGGCGCGGCGAAGACGAGCAGCCGGGCGCCTGGCAGGATTCGCCCATGGCCCATGCGGTGTTCGATCATGTCGGCGGCAGCGACTGGTCCTTCTCGCGCAGTTTCATGTACACCCAGGAACGCGGCGAGATCGGCAAGCTGGCGCTGGCCGTCGCCATGAGCGCAGGCGCCGACCCAGCCGCCCGCCACATCCTGCTGCAGGCCGGACGCGAACTGGCGCGCCTGGCGCTGGCTTTGGTGGCGCGCTTCGGCCCGCGCCCGGTGGCGCTGTCCGGCCGCGCCGCCGAGCTGCATCCCCTGATCTTCGAAGCCATGCGCGCCGAATTGCCGCCCGGCCTGGATTTGCAAAAACGTACCGCGCGGCCGCATCATGCGGCGGCAAGGATGGCCGCCCGGCCGCGCAATTGACTCAACTGAGTGACCCGACAACCATGAAAAAACTGCTGCTTGCTTCCCTGATCGCCCTGCTGACCGGCTGCGCCTCGCAATTGCCGCGCATCGACCATTCGCTGACGTCCAAGGGGCAGAGCAGCCGCGTGCGCTTCGTGGTGATCCATTACACCGTGTCGGACTTGCCGCTGTCGATCAAGCTGTTGACCGAGAAGGATGTGAGCGCTCACTACCTGCTAACGGACGAGAATGAGCCGCGCATCTACGCCTTGGTCGACGAAAACCGCGCCGCCTGGCATGCCGGCGTCAGCAGCTGGAAAGGTTACACCGCGTTGAACCACAGCTCCATCGGCATCGAAATCGTCAACCCCGGCTTCAAGGACCAGCCCGACGGCCGCCACTGGTACGGCTTCACCGAGCGCCAGATGGAACAGCTGGTTGCCCTGCTCAAGCAGATCAAGGAACGCCACCAGATCGCCCCGGAAAACTTCCTCGGCCACGCCGACATTGCGCCGCAGCGCAAGCAGGATCCCGGCCCCCTGTTCCCGTGGAAGCGCCTGGCCGACGAAGGCTTGATCGCCTGGCCCGATGCCAATGCGGTGGCCGCCGCCCTTCCGCAGTACGAAGCCCAGCTGCCCGACATCGCCTGGTTCCAGCAAAAGCTGGCCCAGCACGGCTATGCCACCCCGCAAACCGGGGTGCTCGACGAGGCCACCCGCAACGTGCTGGTGGCCTTCCAGGCCAAGTACCGCAACAGCAAATGGGACGGCGTGCCGGACGCCGAATCCGCCGCCATCCTCGAGGTGCTGACCGCGCCGAAGGCCAAGCCCTAAGCGCCGTTGCACCGCCGCCGGCTTTCCCCTATCCTGCCAGGATGCTGCGGGGGAGGGCCTGCGGCGCCAGGAAGAGGAACCAGAACCATGCGGCTGCGCCACATCGAAGTTTTCCACGCCATCATGCAGGTCGGCACCATCAGCGGAGCCGCCCAGGTCCTGCATATTTCGCAACCGGCGGTGACCAAGGTATTGCAGCACGCCGAGCTGCAACTGGGCATGCCGCTGTTCGAGCGCGTGCGCGGCAAGCTGTATCCGAAGCCCGAAGCGCACCGCCTGTTCGCCGAAACCGAAAAACTGCACCGCGACCTGCAAGGCATCCGCCGCCTGGCCGCCAGCCTGAAAGGGCGCGCGGTGGAGACCGTGCGCCTGGTGTCCACGCCGACCATCGCCATCAGCGTGCTGCCGCAGGCGATGAGCGAATGGCGCAAGGAGTTCCCCGACACCCGCTGCGAACTGGCCACCCACCATACTTCCGAAATCGTCAACACGCTGCGCCTGGGCGAAGCCGATATGGCCCTGTCGCTGCAGGACCCGCGCCACCCCGGCATCATCGCCGAGCCGGTGGCGCAGGGCGTGATGACGGCCATCGCCCCGGCCGGGACCTGGCGCGCCGAGGAGCTGGACCAGCCGCTGACCGCGCATGGCCTGACCGGTGAGCTGATCGGCCATGCCGACAACGATCCGTTGGGCGAAATGGTGGTGGCCTCCTGCGAAGCGCAGGGCATCCAGCCCGTGTTCCGCACCACGGTACAGACGTACCAGATTGCCCGTTCGCTGGTGGAAGCCGGCGCCGGCATCGCGGTGGTCGATCCCCTGACCGCCGCCTCGGCCGACCCGGCCAAAGTCCAGACGCGGGAGTGGGCGCCGGCCATCCCGATCCAGCTTTACCTGTTGACCAATGGCCACGCCCCGCTGTCGCATGGCGCGCGCCAGTTGGCCGGTTCCATCGCCAGCGTCGCGCGCGCCTGCCTTGAAGGGAAATAATGAGCAACACCATCCGCAGCGAAGACGTCGCCGGCAGCCCCCAGTTCCGCCATCTCAGTACCATTGCCGGCATCGCCGTCGACTTGCGCTATGCCGGCGCCGACAACTTCGTCGGACGCGACCTGTATTCGCCGCTGGACTGTGCCTGGCTGCACCGCGATGCCGCCGCCGCGATCGAGCGCGTGGTCGACTGGCTGGCGCAGCGCGCGCCCGGGCACCAGGTCTTGCTACTCGACGCGCTGCGCCCGCACCGGGTGCAGGAGCAATTGTGGGAAGCGCTGGCCGGCACCGATCTGCAGATGTACCTGGCGCCGCCCGAGCGCGGCTCCATCCACTCCTTCGGCATGGCGGTCGATATCACCATCCTCGACCCGTCCGGACAGGAGCTGGACATGGGCACGGGCTTCGACGACATGACCGAACTGTCGCATCCCGTCCTGGAGGCGCGCCACCTCGCCAGCGGCGCGTTGACGGCCGCGCACGTCGCCAACCGACAATTGCTGCGCGACGCCATGTTCCAGGCAGGCTTTGTCGGCATCAACAGCGAATGGTGGCATTTCGACTGCGGCGACCGCGTATTGGTGCGCCGCGACTTTACCAAGGTCCTATAAGGAGGCAACGCCATGCAGCAGCCCTGGTCTACCACGAGAGCAATCCTGACCGGCGGCGCGCTGGCCGGGCTGTTGGATATCCTGTTCGCCATCTCCTTCGCCGGCTACAACGGCTTGCCGCCGCAGCGCCTGCTGCAAATCGTGGCCAGCGGCGCGCTCGGCGAAGCGGCCTTCACCGGTGGCACTGCAGCGGCGGCGATTGGGCTGGCCTGCCACTTTATCCTGAGCTTTGTGTGGATGGCGCTGTTCTTCTTCGTTGCGCGCCGCATTCCGGCCCTGGCCGGCAAGCCGCTGGTGGCCGCGATCGGCTATGGCTTGCTGGTATTCCTGGTGATGCGGCTGGTGGTGCTGCCGCTGTCGGCCTTTCCGCGCCCGGTGACCTTCAATGCCTTTGCCTGGGGCATGGACCTGCTGTCCCACATCTTCCTGTTCGGCCTTCCGATCGTGTGGGCGACGCGCAAGGTGGTGCGCTTATAAGCGGATCTCGGACAGCTTCCAATCCGCGAAGCCATTGCGTACCAGGACCAGCGCGATCTTGTCGTTCCGCACCACGTAGCGGTTGACGCCTTCGCGCCCGGTGGTCCAGGGCGTCCGTTCCTCGCCTTCCTGCTCGCCGCCTGGCCCCGGCGCGTCGTCGCGCCCGCCCCTGCCGAAGTCCGGGCCTGCGCCGCGCTTTTTCGCGAAATCCCCATGTTCCAGCACGTACATGACCGCATCCGGCTGCAGCAAGGCGTCGACCACCACGCCGCCGAGGATGCGGCCGATGCGGTCGAACGCGCCGTCGCCAGGTTTGCCAGAAATCTGGTCCCGCATGTTCTCGCGCAGCGCCGGATAGTCCACGTGGCTGTTGAAGGCCGCCGCGTCGTGCGCCCGTACCGCTTCCTTCATCCGGTGCACGGTGAGCAGCGGCGACCAATACCAATAGGCCGCCAGCGCCACGATCACGGCCAGGGCCGCGGCAGGAATGCCTTTACTTTGTTTTCTCATTCGCGATAATCCTCATTGCCAAACATATTACTTCCTCAAGGAGACAAAATGCGCAAATTGCTCGCTGCCGCCCTGTTGATGGCAGCTTCCGCGTCCCACGCCCAGGTTGGCCCGTCCGTACCCGGTCCATCGAAAGTGCAACCTGGCTGCTACCACGTGAACGAAAAGATGGAGCGGCAGGACGGCTACTGCCAGGCCGTACGCCACGGGAATATGCTGTACATCTCGGGCCATACGGCTGGCGGCGAAATGCCGGCCGCGGTGAAGACCGTGTACACGCGCCTCGGCAGGATCCTCGCTGCGCATGGCTTGACGTTCAAGGACGTGGTGAAGGAAAACGTCTACACCACCGATATGGACGCACTGGTCAAGGCCGCCAACGTGCGCCTGCCGTTCTATGACAACCACTATCCTGCCGCCAGCTGGATTGGCGTGCAGCGCCTGTTCCTGCCCGAGTTCGTGATCGAAGTCGAACTGGTGGCGGCCTTCCCTGAAGGGAAGTAAGCCTCACTGCGCCGGCGTGCGCGCAACCCAGTCGATCACGCCGTCCACGATGGCGCGGCCATTGCCGTTGCCGGCCTGGTCGTGGTTGACCATCACGACGACGATGCATTGCTGGCCATCCGCGTCCGGCACATAGCCGGCAATGGCGACCACGTTCTTCAGCGTGCCGGTCTTGACGCGGGCGCGCATGGCGGCCGGGCTTTCCTTCAGGCGGCGCTTCATGGTGCCGTCGATGCCGGCGATCGGCAGGCTGGTGAGGAATTCCGGCATCCACAAGGATTTCTGCGCGGCCTTCAGCAAGCCTGCCATCTGCTCGGGGCTGAAGCGCTCGACGCGCGACAGGCCCGAACCGTTTTCGAACACCATGCCGGTGTCGTCCACGCCGCGTGCGCGCAGCCAATTGCGGATGACCATTTCGGCGCGGGCTCCGGTGGCCATCGGCTCGGGTGCCGGCGCCGCGCCAGGCGCCTCGGCCACTCCGGCGGGAAGGGCGTCCGGCTCGGGCAGCGGCCGGCTGCCCAGCACAGGGTCGGCCTGCAGGCTGCCCAGGCTGAGGAAAATCGTGCGTGCCAATCCATTGTCGGACATCTTGTTGGTGTCGCGCACCATTTCCGGCAGTGGACGGCTCATATGCTCGGCCAGCAAGGCGGCAGGCGCGGTGCGCAAGGCGCGCGACTGTTCGGCGGTGGCTTCCACCGCCTTGCCGGTGAAGCGCCCGCCCAGCCGTTCCCAGGTGGCGCGGAACAGGCGTTCGGCGTAATCGGTGCGGTCCAGTACGTTGACCACATTGGTCTTGCTGCAATTGCGCGGGAAGGTCCCCTTCAGCACGACGGTCACGCGCGCGCCGCTGCGCACGTACTCGGGAATCTTCCAGCCGTCCTCCCACTTGGCACACTCGCCGCCGGTCAGCGTCATTTCCGAGCGTATGCGCACATTGGCCAGCTCGGGCAGTGCGCTGACCCGTATCGTCTTCGCATCGGAAGTGATGTCCAGCGTCTGCAGGTTCATGTTCAGCAGCAGCGCGTCGGGGATCAGGTTGTAATACGCTTCCGGCGCTTCGTCGAAAGGCGGCGCGCCGGCGTCGGGCAAGGCGGGTTGCCACAGCTGGCGGTCCAGCACCAGGTTGCCCTCGATCTTGCGGATGCCCTTGATGCGCAGTCTCTCCAGCATATGGGTAAAGGCGTCGGCCGTCAGGTCGCCATCCGCGCCGCCGCGCAGGACCAGGTCGCCGCGCAGTACGCCGCCCACCACATCGCCGCTGCTGCGCAGTTCCGTGCGGCCGCGGAATTGCGGGCCGAGTTCTTCCAGCCCCACCATGGTGGCGAACAGCTTCATGGTGGAAGCGGGCGTGAAGGCGCGCGCCGCCTCGTGCGACACCAGCACCTGGTCGCCGCGCAGCACCAGCGCGCCGATGGCGTCCTCAGGAATGCCCTTGTCGGCAGCGATGCGCGCGACCGGCTCGGGCAGTGCCGCGTGGGCGGAAACGCCGATGGCGGCGAACAGGGTGGCAAGCAAGGCTCGGTGCATCATCATCCTTAACCGAAGAAGACGTAGGCAACGGCAATCGCGGTCAGCACGCCCGCCAGGTCGGCAATCAGGCCGCAGGAGATCGCATAGCGCGTCTTGCGGATGCCGACGGAACCGAAGTACAGCGCCACGATATAGAAGGTGGTATCCGCCGAACCCTGGAAGATGCAAGCCAGGCGGCCGACGAAGGAATCCGGGCCATAAGTCTTCATCGCATCGATCATCATGGCACGCGAACCGGAGCCGGAGAAAGGCTTCATCAGCGCGGTCGGCAGCGAGGGTACGAAGTCGGTGCGCAGGCCCAGCGCGCTGAACAGCCAGTTGAAACCGTCCATCACCAGGCCGAACACGCCGGCATTGCGCAGCACGCTGATCGCCACCAGCATGCCCACCAGGTAAGGGATCACGGTCAGCGAAGTCTGGATGCCGCCCTTGGCGCCTTCGATGAATGCCTCATACACGTTCACCTTCTTGCGCAAGGCGCCGATGATGAAGGCCGCGATGATCGAAATCAGGATCAGGTTGGAGGCGACTTTTGACACCACTTCGATCTGTTCGCGCGTCAGGAAGGCGGTGAAATACCAGATCAGGCCGGCGATCGCCGTGGTCATGCCGCCGATCCAGGCCAGCAGCACCGGGTCGAGCAGGTTGAGGCGCTGTCGGATGCCGACCGCGATGATGCCGGTCATGGTGGCGGCATAGGTCGCGATCATGCACGGGATGAAAATGTCCGATGGGTCGGCCGCGCCCAGGATGGCCCGCTGCGCCATGATCGCCAGCGGGATCAGGGTCAGGCCGGAAGTGTGCAGCACCAGGAACATGATCTGTGCATTGCTGGCCGTATCCTTGTCCGGGTTCAGCGTCTGCAGGCTTTCCATCGCCTTCAAACCGAACGGCGTGGCTGCGTTGTCCAGCCCCAGCAGGTTGGCGGAAAAATTCATCACCATGTGGCCGGTGGCGGGATGGTCCTTCGGCACTTCCGGGAAAATGCGCGAAAAGAAGGGCGAGATGATCTTTGCCAGCCAGCCGATGGCGCCGGCCTTCTCGCCGACGTTCATGATGCCCAGCCATAGCGTCATCACGCCGGCCAGCGGCAGGGCAATGTCCATCACACCCAGCTTGGCGGCGTCGAAGGTGCCGTCGATGATCTTCTTGAAGATCTCCGTATCGCCCATGAACAGCCATTGGATGATGGCGGCGGCGAAACCGACGAGGAAGAACCCGGACCAGATGTAATTAAGGGACATGGATGCACTTCTTGTAGTGGAATGACCAATTTTGCAGCGAAAGTATAGAGCCAGCGGATGAAAGTATGCGTTACGGACATGTAAAAAAGTTATAAGCTGGCGTTTCCCGGCGCACTGGCTTATGCTCCCGCCGCATGAAAATCATCCGCTCGCGCCTGCGCGGCCTCGCCGCCGCCACCGTCTTCGCCTTGGCCGCCGCCGCACCCGCAGCGGGCGCACTGGCGGCCGACAAGGTCTTGCACGCCTTCCTGTCCACCGGTGAAACCGGGCTCGACCCGGCAGTCGCCTCCGACCTCGCCAGCCTGAGCCTGCTGGAAAACCTGTTCGATCCCATGCTGCGCTACGACTACACCGCGCGCCCCGTCAAGCTGGTGCCCAACAGCCTGCGTGAGATGCCGAGCAGCGATGCCAGCGGCACGGTCTGGACCTTTCACTTGAAGCCGGGCATGTTTTTCAGCGACGATCCCGCGTTCAAGGGTAAAAAGCGCGAAGTGACGGCTGCGGATTACAAATTTGCTATCGAACGCCTGCTCGACCCTGCGCTCAAGTCGCCCTGGTCCTTCATGTTCGACGGCAAGCTCGCCGACGTGCGTGCCCTCGATCGGTACACGCTGCGCCTGACCTTGAAAGCGCCCGACCCCAGCCTGCTGTTCTACCTCGCGCTGCCGGCCACCGGCGCCGTCGCCAAAGAGGTCGCGGAAGCTTACGGCAGCCAGGTCGGCAACCACCCGGTCGGCAGCGGGCCCTTCGTCATCGAGCAATGGAAGCGCAGCGACAAGATCACGCTGGCGGCCAACCGCAGCTACCACCAGTCCTGGCAGGGCCAACGCCTGCCCATCGTGGACAAGGTCGAAGTCAAGATCATGGAGGAATACCAGTCGCGCGTGCTGGGTTTCCTGAATGGCGAATTCGACTATATCGAGCAAGTGCCCGAGTCGATGCGCGACATGGTGCTCGACCCCGCCTCGCCCACGCCGCAGCTGCGCCAGGAACTGGCCGGGCGCGGCATGGTGCTGACGCCCTTCCCGGTGTTGCAAACCTATTACATGTGGATGAACATGGACGACCCGGTGATTGGCGGCTACAGCAAGGAAAAAATCGCCCTGCGCCGTGCCATAGCGCTGGGTTATAACAGCCCGGAAGATATCGCCCTGTTGAAGAAGGGCCTGGCGATCCCGGCCCAGAGCCCGCTGCCGCCCAATGTGCTGGGTTACGACCCGGCTTACCGCAGTCCGGTCAGCTACAACCCCAAGCTGGCCAGGGCCCTGCTCGACCGCTTCGGCTACAAGGTCGGCAAGGACGGCTACCGCACCCAGCCCAACGGCCAGCCGCTGGCGCTGGTGATGCACAGCGAACCGACCATGGTCGGCCGCCTGCGCGATGAATTGTGGCGCAAGAACCTGCATGCCCTCGGCATCCGCGTCAGCTTCAAGACCGACAAGAAGACCGAGATCATCAAGGCCAGCCGCCTGGGCAAGGTGCAAATGTTCGAGACCAACTGGATTGCCGATTTCCCCGACGGCGACAACTTCTTCCAGCTGTTGTACGGGCCCAACAGCGGCCGCGCCAACTATGCGCGTTTCAACTTGCCTGAATACAACCAGCGCTACGAACAAGCCCGCCTGCTTGGCGACGGCCCCCGGCGCAACGCGCTGTACCGCGAGTTGAACCAGCTGATCCATGCCTACAACCCCTGGGTCTTGCTGATCCATCCGATTTCGGCGGATATCCAGCAACCGTGGCTTAAAAACTACAAGCGCCACCCGGTCGAACTGACCAACTGGCGTTACCTCGACATTGAACCGAAAAGCACGGTGACGTCTTCATTACATTAAGTTATGGACGCAACTGTAATTTTCATTGGATGACAAGTTTTCTATGGCGCTAATCTGGATTTCGCCACAAAACTAATATTTGGGAGAGAGGCCTGTGAAGGTAAAAAAGCTGGCGCAACTGATTGCGCTGATCGGAGTAGTAAGTCCAGCAATGGCACAGCAAGCCGCGCAGCCGCTGCCGCGCGTGGAAATCACGGGTTCCAGCATCAAACGGGTGGCCTCCGAGGGCGCTCTCCCAGTGCAGGTCATCACTTTCGATGCCATCCAGAAGGCCGGCATCACCAGCACCGAAGACTTGCTGCGCACGATTTCCGCCAACGGTACCGGCGCCGACAACATGACTTCCGGTAACAACGTGTTCGGCGCCGACGCCGACCGCGTGTCCGGCGGCGCTTCCTTTGCCTCCTTGCGCGGCCTCGGTCCGAACGCCACCCTGGTGCTGCTGAATGGCCGCCGCGTGGGCAACCACGGCGCCTCCGGCAAGGCGGTCGACCTGAATTCCATTCCCCTGGGCGCCATCCAGCGGGTGGAAATCCTGAAAGACGGCGCTTCCGCCATCTACGGTACCGACGCGATCGGCGGCGTGGTCAACTTCATCCTGAAGACCGATTACACCGGCGCCGAAGTGAGCGCCAGCTACAACGCTACCGAAGCCGGCGGCGGCATGCAGCGCCGCTACTCGCTGCTGGGCGGCATCGGCAACCTGGCCGAACAGGGCTGGAACGTGATGGCCAGCGTCACGCATGACGTCAACGACAAGCTGTCTTCGAGCCAGCGCGATTTCGCCAACGGCTACCAGCCGGCGCGCGGCCTGTCGCCCGACACCACCGGCACCCCGTATGCCAACATCCTGACCGGTGCCGGCACTGCCTTGGGCACCGGCTTCAAGGTGCCTGGCGACAGCACCAACTACCTGCAGGCCAACCCGCTGAGCTTCCAGGGCAAGTGCGATTCCATCGAGGGCATGTCGCAATACGTGACCGAGCTGTGGAAAGACGTCACCGCCCCGACCCGCACCAAGTATTCCTGCGCCTACGATTACGGCGCGGACTATGTGATCAGCTTCCCGGTCGAACGCACCAATGCCGTCTCGCGCGGCACTTTCCAGCTCAGCCCCGACCACAAGGTATTCGCGGAGCTGCTGGGTTCGCGCAGCGAAGCGACCGCCGAGCTGACCCCGGTCCAGATTTCGACCAGCCTGTCCAATGGCGCCGCCTATCCGGTCAACGGTCCGTACTACCTGGACATGACGCAGTACATCCCGACCTACGACAAGACCAAGCCCATCATTTACAAGTGGCGTTCCACGCCATGGGGCAACCGTACCCAGCACAACGTCACCGAAAACCTGCGTGGCCTGGTCGGCATGGAAGGCGTACTGGCCGGCAAGTACGACTACAAGGTCGGCCTGTCGCGCGCCCAGAGCACCACCAAGACCGACCTGGTCAACGGCTACGGCTGGACCAGCCAGATCTACTCTGCCCTCGGCAGCGGCAAGATCAACCCCTGGCTGCAGCCAGGCCAGAGCCAGACCGCCGAAGCGATGCAGCTGATCGAGTCGACCAAGTTCTATGGCCGCCTGCAGCACGGCAAGACCACCATGACCCAGCTCGATGGCTCAATTTCCGGCGAAGTATTCCAGCTGCCGGCCGGCGCGGTGCAGATGGCAGCCGGCCTGGACCTGCGCAAGGAAACCTACGAGTTCGCGCAAGACGTGGATGCGACGAAGATCCTGCTGGCGCCGGGCAATGCCAACCAGAAGAAGGTCAGCCGCGACATCCGCGCCGTATATGCGGAAATGCTGATCCCGGTCATCAAGGACCTTGAAGTACAGCTGGCGGTGCGCCGCGACGATTATTCCGTGATCGGCGCCACCACCAACCCGAAAGTGTCGTTCCGCTGGCAACCGACCCAGAACCTGCTGTTCCGCGGTTCGGCCTCGGAAGGCTTCCTGGCGCCAAGCTTCACCCAGCTCTATGCCGGCCGCCTGTCGCAGGAATTGCCGAATGGCGTGATCGACCAGGAAGGCTGCGCCAAGCATCCGGGCGACCCGGCCTTCTGCGCCATCCCGCGCTTGAGCTACAACACCGGCGGCAACCCCAACCTGAAGCCTGAAACGTCGAAGCAAGGCACCCTGGGCATGGTGGTGGCGCCGTTCGCCGGGTTTACCGCCTCGCTGGACTTCTGGGCCATCAATATCCAGGACCGCATCCTGAACCGCACCCCGCAAGTCGTGCTGAACAACTGGCAATACCTGCAGGAATACATCATCCGCAACCCGCAGACCGGCGTGATCGACCACGTCGAAGCGGGCTGGATCAATGCGGCCGGATTGAAAACGCGCGGCCTGGACATCGGCCTGCGCCACGACGGCAAGTTCGGCGGCTACAAGACCACCGCCACCCTGGATGGCACCTGGATGAAGTCCTTCAAGTTCGCCGAATTCGAAGGCCAGCCGTTCAAGGAACAGGTCGGCAAGTTCGCCACCCGCGACGTCTACCTGCGCTGGAAGCACAATGCCAGCGTGACCGTGGCCAGGGGCGACTGGAGCGTGCTGTTCACCAACAAGTTCGCTTCCCATTACGCCGACCAGCTGCCGAACGGCGGCAAGGGCGCGCCACCGGCCGGCTTCGACCCGATGGTCAAGCATTACAGCATCTTCGGCATTTCGGGCACGTACACGGGCTTCAAGAACACCACCATCACGGCCGGCATCCAGAACCTGTTCGACACCGATCCGCCCTTCACCGCCCACAACGTGGATGAAGTGGTGGGGGCCGGCTGGGACCCGCGCGTCGCCGATGGCCGTGGCCGTTCCTTTGCCCTCAACCTGAAGTACAAGTTCTTCTGACTTGAATGACCGGCGCAGTTTTGGCCGAATCGTAGCGGCCGCCCTGGCCGCTGCCGCCCTCCCGGCGGCAGCGGCGGGCGGCCGTCGTGTTTCTCGAAAGCCAACCATGAAGAAAACCGGCCTGATCAAGCCGCCACGCTTGAAAGCGGGCGACACGGTGGGCCTGGTCGCCCCCGGCGGCCACACCGATGCCCCCGCCATCGCCAAGGCCATCAAGAACATCGAATCGCTGGGCTTCCACGTCAAGCTGGGACGGAACCTGGAAGCCGTGTACGGCAACTATGGCGGCTTCCCGGAACAGCGGCTGGAAGACTTGCACGCCATGTTCGCCGATCCCGACGTGAAGGCGATCTGGGCGATCCGGGGCGGTTCCGGCTGCATCCAGCTGCTGGCGCATCTCGACTATGAGCTGATCCGCAAGCATCCCAAGATCCTGATCGGCTATTCCGATATCACCGCACTGCACCTGGCAATCCAGAACAAGGTCGGCCTGGTGACTTTCCACGGCCCCGTGGCGTCATCGACCTTCTCCGACTACTCGGTGACCCACCTGATGAATGTGCTCATGCATCCGGAGGACGAGTACACCATCCCGATGGCGGTGGAAAACAGCCGCAAGGCCGAGGAAGAGCCGCATTACGCGCTGCGTACCGTGGTGCCCGGTGTCTGCGAAGGCCCGCTGACCGGCGGCAACCTGTGCCTGGTAAGCGCCCTGGTCGGCACCGGATACGCCAGCAATTACGCAGGCGGCATCCTGTTCCTGGAGGAGGTGAATGAAGCGCCATACCGGATCGACCGCATGATGATGCAGCTGCACCTCAACCGCAGCCTGGCCAGTACCGCCGGCGTCATGCTCGGCATCTGCGAAAACTGCGGCCCGCAGGACAGCGATATCTCCCTGACGCTCGACGAAACCACCGACCAGCACCTGAAGCTTCTGAAAGGCCCGGCAGTGACTGGCTACAGCTTCGGCCACATCCGCAACCAGTTCACCATTCCCATGGGCATCCGCGCCCGCCTCGACAGCCAGCGCCAGACCCTCACCCTCCTCGAGCCTGCCGTCATCTGAGATCGGCGTAGAATGGGGCGATGCGAATACTCAAGCACAAGGCGGTGGCCTATGTGCTGGCGCATCCCCTGGATTTCGCGTTGCAGTGCCTGAAGGGTTTCCGGGCGAACCAGGGATTGCTGCTGGCCGGCGCGGTGGCCTATTACTCGCTGTTATCCATCGTCCCCCTGCTGATGCTGGTCGTGGTGGCGCTGTCTCACGTGATCCCGCAGCAGGAATTGCTCCAGATCATAGGGCGCTATCTGGAATGGCTGATCCCCGGCCAATCCCATGCCGTGGTGGCCGAGGTCGGCCATTTCCTCGACCATCGCGAGCTGGTCGGCTGGGCCCTGGTCCTGGTGATGCTGTTCTTCAGCTCGCTCGCCTTTACCGTGCTGGAAAACGCCATGTGCGTGATCTTCCTGCACCGGGTCGCCATACGCCGCCGCCACTTTGTCGTGTCGGCATTGCTGCCCTACTGCTACATCCTGTCCCTGGGCATTGGCGCGCTGGTGATGGCCCTGGTCGCCGGCAGCCTGCAGGTGATCGGCGAGGAAAGCGTACGCCTGTTCGGCCACGAATGGTCGCTGCACGGCCTCTCCGGCGTACTGCTCTACCTGCTGGGCCTGGCCGGCGAAGTGCTCATGCTGAGCTCGATCTACCTGGTGATGCCGGTCGGGCGCCTGTCCTGGTCCCATGCCCTGATCGGCGGCGCCACCGCCACCGCGCTGTGGGAAGCCGCGCGCCACGTGCTGGTCTGGTACTTTTCCACCCTGTCGCAAGTCAACCTGGTGTATGGCTCGATGACCACCGCCATCGTGGTCATGTTCAGCCTGGAAATCGGCGCCACGCTGCTCCTGTTCGGCGCCCAGGTGATCTCGGAATTCGAACGCGTGACGCGCGGCGAGCAGCACAAGGCGCCGCACCGCTTGCAGACCAAGACCGCTTGTTAGCCCGGCAGGGTGATGGTGAACCGTGCGCCGCCCAGGGGGGAGGCGTCGGCCACCAGCGAGCCGCCATGCAGCTCCACCGCCTTGCGCGCGATCGACAGGCCCAGGCCAAAGCCGCCGGTATTGCGGTCACGGCTGCGGTCCAGCCGGTAGAAGGGCTCGAATATGCGCTCGCGCTCACCGTCGGGAATGCCGGGACCGTCATCTTCCACCACCACCTGCACCACGTTGCCGATGCGCGCTGCGCCCAGGCGCACCGAGCGCGTCGCGTACTTCAGCGCATTGCGCAGCAGGTTGCCCACCGCCCGCTCCAGCAGGCGCTGGTCGCCGCTGAACTGGCCCAGCGTGGCGCCCAGCTCCATATCCAGCACCATGCCTTCCGACGGCGGCAGCGTTTCGCGGCAGTGCGCCAGGGCCGCGCCCAGTTCGAAGGGCTGGCGCTGCAGGTGCGGTTCGGCATCCAGCCGGGTCATGCCGAGCAATTCGTTGACCAGTTCCTTCAGCTCGCGCAAATCCCCTTCAATGGCGTTGATGCGCTTGTCCAGCGCCGGATTCTCGGCCACGTCGCGCAGCAGTTCCAGCGCGAATTCCAGCCGCGCGATCGGGGTGCGGATCTCATGGCCCACGGAATGCAGCAGGTTGCGCTGCGAGTCGAGCAGGCGCTCGATGCGGTCGGCCATGTGGTTGATGCGCTCCGCCAGCGGGTAGATGCTGTCCTTGGGCTCCATATGCGCGCGCGCCCCCAGCTCGCCGCCGCCGAAACGGTCGGCCACGTCGGACAGCTGCTGCAATCCGTGCCAGTGCGCCCGCGACCAGGCGGCGATCGGGATCAGCAGCACCAGCGCCACGATCAGGTAGCGCACCGCCTCCATCGACAGCGCAAAGCCGATATCGATCGGCAGGTCCTGGGCCACCAGCGCTTCCTCGTCGCTGCCGATGTAGCGCTCGCCCGCCAGGTCCACCCGCCGATAAAACGCCTTGCGCCCGATGTCGAGCACCACATCGCCACGTTCGAAGCCCTCCGCGTCGATCCCGGACAGCTGCTTGCGCACCTCGCCCAGCGGTACCAGTTCGAACCGCACGCCCGACACTTCGCGCACCTTGTTCAAGCGGTCCAGCCATTCGTCGGCCGGCGCCTGGTCGATGTACTGCTCGAGCAGGAAGATCTGGGCCGCGGCCTGGCGCCGCGCAATCGAGTCGAGGGGATCGCCGAACAGGCGGTTGATGGCGAAATAGACGATGAATGCCGCCGCACTGATGGACAGCATCACCAGTATGAAAAAGCGGAAGAAAAGGCGATTCATCGAAGGGTATTGTATAAGAAACAAGCACCTACGGTGAATTGGCGTACAAATTTGCGACAAAAAGCTTACAGCTCGCGGCGGATTTCCAAAGGGGCTTTACCTAAGATCACCCCATCGACTGGAGGATTTCGCCATGAAGCCGTTTATTCGTTCGCTGCCCCTGCTGGGTGCCCTGTTCCTCGCCGCTTGCGGCGGCGGTGGCGCGTCCACCCAGATCGTGGCCAGCGGCAGCCAGGGCATCGCCGTCGGCGAACCGGCACCTGGCGCCCCTGCCAAGGATGACTTCATCAAGATGGCGCGCGCCGAAACGGTGTGCAGCGACCGCACCAACCGCCTGTATATCATCGACGGCAAACAAGTGTTCTGGCAGGTGGCCGGCAATTGCTCCGACGCCAGCTACCGCAACGTGCTGTTCGGCCTGACCCCGCAAAACCAGCTTTGCTCGAACAGCGACAGCATCGCCGGCCCGCGCACCACCTGCACCGACGCCAGCCAGCGTGCCCTGTTCGACACCATCATCCAGAACCTGGACAAACCCGACCTCGGCCTGGGCGCGCCGCACAAAGTCGAATACATCCCCTTCCTGCCGGCGCAAGGCCCGCTGATGTTTGAGAAGCTGGCCAATGAGCAGAACTCCGGCCTGACGCATCCCGAAAATGCCGTGTTGCGCGATAACGAGAGCTTCCAGAAGCTGTGGAATGGTGTCTACCAGAACCGCATCCCGGCGCCAGCCCTGCCGCAAATCGACTTCACCCGCAAGATGGTGCTGGCGGTGGCGGTCGGCTATGGCAACGCCTGCACCCACGTCGGCATTGAAAAAGTCGCTGTGGCCGGTGAGGCGCTGCAGGTGAACTACCATGTGATCCAGCCGGCCGAAGGTATCGCCTGCGCCATGATCGCCACCTCGCCGGTGGCCATGGTTGTTGTAGATCGCATCGACGCACAGGTGAACTTCATCGGGATCTGAGCGTTTTCGCGGTTTGGAATGGTAATGCATTTACAATGTGCGCCATTCCCAACCGTAGACGTTTTATATGCGACAGTACCTGTTCCTCGCCCTCGCCGGCGCCTGCAGCACCGTAGCGGCACAGACTCCGGCCACCAACCCGATGCCAGATGGCAGCCGGGATATGTACATTGGCATCGGCGCCCAGTCGGTGCCGCGCTATGACGGCTCGGACGATAACCGTACCCTGCCACTCCCGGTCCTGCAAATCCAGTGGAGCAATGGGATCTTCGTCTCCGGCACCTCGCTTGGCTGGCACTTGTCTTCGTCGCCGGCGATGGAATTCGGGCCCATGCTGACGCTGTCGCCGCGCCGCGACCAGGATGGCGTCTCGCTTGGCGTCGGCAGCGTGGGCGAAGGTTCCGGTTCGCGCGTAGGCATCACGAGCATCCTTCCGGGCGGCGGTATCGTGCCGGGCAATGAAGGCGCGGTGGACGACAACCGGCTGCGCTATATGGACGTGATCAAGCGCCGCGTCCTGGCCGGCGGCTTCTTCAATTATTACCTGTCGCCCAAGCTGCGCCTGACCAATACGCTGACTTACGGCAGTGGCAAGGACCACAATGGCGCGCGCCTGCACGCCGCCTTGCAGTACATGATGGAAGACGTGGTGCCGCACCATTCCATCGTGCTGTCGGCTGGCGTCTCCCTGGTCAACAGTGCCTACAACGAGACCTGGTTCGGCGTGACCAAGGAAGAAGCCGAGCGCGCCGGCACCAAACAGTATTACGAGCCCGGCGCGGGCGTGCAGGAAGTGCGCGCGGGCGTGCGTTGGAATTGGGCGCTCAGCCCGGCATGGATGCTGACCACTGGCGCCACGGTCAACCGCCTGACCGGCGACGCCAAAAACAGCCCGCTGGTCGAGCGCGCCACCAACTATTCCGTTTCCACTGCACTGGCTTACCGATTCTGATGAAAATGCCGCTCCTGCTCCGCACCACGCTGCCGGCCTTGTGCCTGGCGGTGGTGTCCTGCGCCGTCCAGGCGCAGGAGGAGTGGGTCAGCTATCGCGACGCTTACCGGCAGATGGTGGTGTTCGCCAAATACGGCAAACCGAAGAATTTCCTGCAGATCCATTACCAGGTCAGCCCGCGCGACGCTTCGGCCCCGCTGGAAGGCTTGCACCTGACGCTGACCGGCAAGAACACGCAGCTTGGCCTGCCGCTGGACGCCGCCGGCCGCGCGGTCTTCCCGCTGCTGAAGGCGGCCTACGACGACAATGCCGTGCTGGCGCTGAACCGGCGCATGGCCAATTACCGCCTCATCCCGCGCGTGTCGATCGTCACCCGCAATGACGGCATCTATGAATCGGCGGACCTGCGCGCCGCCTGCGAACAGGCGCTGGCCTACCAGCGCCATGTGGACAGCTCATACGCCGCAAAGAAATGCGCCGGCGTGCGATTCGTGTTCGTGAACCGCGCCGACGCGCTGGTGCAGGTGAAGTATGGCCAGCGCGAAGCACCGCTGCCGGTGGTCGACGGCCCAGCTTTCGAAGGCGAGGCTTTCGGCGCCTTCCGTACCGCCACCTACCGCTTTGCCGACTGGTCCAGCCAAGGCCAGGTCGTCAGCCAGAACACCCCCCTGGCCATCGCCCCGCTGTATGAATAGAGGGGGTCAGACCCTTGGGTCTGACCCCGATTTACCGGTTTCAATTCCAAGCCGACGGCGAGAACAGATACCCCTCGCCCCAAACCGTCTTGATTTTCTCCCCATCCGCATCATCGAACTTGCGGCGCAGTTTGGAAATCGAATTATCGATCGACCGGTCCAGCCCATCGAACTCAATCCCCCGCATGGTCTTGAGCAGCGCATCGCGCGACAGCACCGTGCCCGCCGACTCCGCCAGCACCAGCAACAGCTTGTACTCCGTATTCGAGAGCGGACAAGGCTGCCCGCGCCAGGTCACCGAACGGTCACTGGTCGCAATGCTCAATTGGCCAAAGCTCAATTGATCCGCATCCGGCTTGCCCTGGCGGCGGCGCAGCAGGGCGCGCAGGCGCGCCAGCAGCACCCGCGGCTGCACCGGCTTGTTGATGAAATCGTCCGCGCCCTGTTCCAGCAGCGACACCTCGTCGTAGGAATCCTCGCGCGCCGTCATGATCAGGATCGGCACATCGCTGATTTCGCGGATCTGCTGGCTGACCTTCATGCCATCGGCACCCGGCAGCATCAGATCCAGCACCACGATGTCGGGATTGGCCGCCTTGAAGCGCGGCAGCGCCTCATCGCCGCGCGGCACCACGTCCACCTTGAACTCATAGCCCGCCAAATACTCCGTGACCAGCTCGGCCAGGCGCGCATCGTCTTCCACCAACATCACTTGAACCATGGCTATCTCCTTGTGCCGGATATTTTATAAGAGCTACAACCTGGCGGCACAATTTCACTGGAAATCCGACAAACCGATACATTTCGTGAAGCGGCGGCGTGACCTGCCTCAAAATGTAGCCTGACGCGATATCGAATAATGCTCCTACCAGCTTTGCAATCGGTCCGCTTAACGCGTGCTGGCCCCCGGAAAGGTGCTAGTGCGGTTCAATAATCCCATGAGTGGAGAGGTTTTCGCAATTGAATACCGGCTTGCACGCGCCGCCGGACGGTGGCGAATTGAGGATGTTGTGTATGGCCAGCCGGGCGAGCGTTCGCTGAAGCGTACGCTGCAGAGGCATTGATTGGCCAGGTGAAGCGCAGCCACCTGGCCAATCCAATGATTACAGCGCGCGGGCGATCAGCAGCTTCTGGATATCGCTGGTGCCTTCGTAGATCTGGCACACGCGCACGTCGCGGTAGATGCGCTCGACCGGGA